>NZ_AKFK01000008.1:0-4496 GCF_000272495.1 Methylobacterium sp. GXF4
CCAAAATACCGGTCAGGTCAGAAGCATGCCGGTGGGTTCTTTTGACCCTACCGACAAACATTGCACTCGGAGGCCGACACACTCGGTGTGCGCCCAAAATCTGCTGTCAGCGATATCAAGGGCTTGGCGAAGAGCGAGCCGACAAACTTCGGCTATCAGCACACCCGTCTCGCCTGTTTCTCCCGCCCGTTATCATTCCGAGAGGGACCTGCTGGGCGCGAGCCGCACTTTCGAGCCGCGATGGCGCGATGACACCGGGGAAAGCCACTGAGCGTTTTCGTCCCCGCGGCAGGCCTGCGCGGACGATGAGCGTCGCGGGCGGTCCATCGACAGGTCGTCCCCGGGTGAGATGAGCTGTTCTATCGGCACCCATTCTGCCGAGTCGTTGCTATGGATTTGCCGGCGCGATCGCCTTGCTCAGAGCCTTGTGTCACGTCTAAATGAATGATCAGAGGCATAATATTGAATTAGTTTGATTATAAACTGGCGAAGTCAGCACGGTCCGGGGTCCGAGCGTCACCGTAGGGCGGGTCAGCGCCGTCCCTTCCGCAGGGGCGCGCGATGCTGCAGGTGGTGAGCCCCGCCGCCGTCGGGAGCGTTCGGGTGCGGCTGGGCAGGTCGTGGTCCGGCATGCGCCCGCTGGCGCCGTTCTTCTGTCTGTACATGACCTTCGGCGCCACCCTCGGCTTCCTGTCCGGCGGGGCGCCGCTGATCCTGCGGGTCCGGGGCCTGGAACTGGCCGAGATCGGGCTGCTGCAGCTCATCAATCTGCCGGTGGGTCTCACCTTCCTGTGGGCCGCCGTCCTCGACCGGGTCCGCCTGCCGTTCCTCGATCACCGCGTCGGGTGGATCGTGGCAGCCCAGGGTGCGACGGTGCTGCTCCTGGGCGTCCTCAGCTTCGGCGAGCATTGGCCGCTGTTGGCGCTGCTCCTGCTGGCGGTCGCGGCCTGCGCCTGCGTCGCCACCATGGACATCGCGCTGGAGGCGTTGGTCGTCGAGACCGTGCCGGCGGAGCGGCGGGCCTTCGTCGCCTCGGCCAAGCTCTGCGGCGCGTCCCTCGGCGGCATTCTCGGCGTCGGGATCCTGGTCGGGTCCTACGATCTCCTCGGATGGCGCCTGGCGGTCCTGGCCTGCGCGGCCCTGGACGCGCTGTGCCTCCTGCCGATCCTCGGCTACCCGGAGGCGCGTCTCCACGGGGTCGGCGGCGTACCCGAGCGGTGGTCGGGCTCGTTCGCGCGGCTGCGCGCGCTTGCGGCGCGGATCCTGGTGCTGGGCGCGTATTTCGCCGCTTCCTACCTGCTGTCCGGCCCCAACACGCTGGCCCTCCTCGACCTCGGCGTGCCGCTGGCGCAGGTCGGCTTTCTCACCGGCACTGTCCTGCCGGCCATCAACCTCGTCATGGCGCTCGTCGCGGGCGGCCTCGCCGCACGCTTCGGCACGGTGCGGCTGATCGCCTGCGGGGCGTTCGGCGTCCTGGTCTCCGGCGGCCTGATGGCGTCCGCCTGCGCGGCCGGCGCGGTGGAGCTGGCGATCGCGGCGACGATCCTGAATTTCCTATGTGGCGGGATCCTGGGTGTTCCGGTGTTCAACATGATCTACCGCTGGGCGCAGGGGCCGCGGCCGGCCACGGATTACGCGCTGCTGTTCGGCGCGGCCTTCTTTGCCGCGATGCCCCTGCGGGTCGCCGCCCCGGCTCTGGCCGAATGGGCCGGATGGCCGTCCTATTTCGGCGCGACGCTGCCCCTCTACGCGGCGGCGGTGGCCTGGCTGCTGGTGACGGTGGATCGGACCCTCCGGGCCGACGGGGCGGGGACGCGATGATTGACGAGATCGCCGCGCGCGTTCCCGCGTCGCTGGAGACGTACCGTCACGGTGTCGCCGTCGGGCCCGGCGGGGCGACCGCGCTGCCGGTGGCCGCGTTGCGCGATCCCGGAGTGTTCGAGACGACCCTCTCGACCTTCGGAGCGGGCTACGGTGCGGTCGACCGACGCGTCCTCGTCTCGTACTGGAGCCAGTTCTATCTGGCCGCCCTCGCCACGCCGGCCTTGACCGCCCTGGCCTGTCTCGGGCGTCCCCTGCCGCTCGCCTTCGACACGACGCGCCTCGAACTCGATGACGCCGGCCGACCGGCCCGCCTCCTGGTCCCGGCAGAGACGCCGGATTGCCGGTCCGGCTGCGCGTCCGGCCTCGCGGGCCTGGTCGAGGGCCATCTGCGCCCCTTCGTCGACATGTGCCACGCAAGGTGCGGGATCGCCCCCCGGGTCCTATGGGGGAACGCCGCGGTGATCCTCGACTACGTCGCCGGGGAGTTGGGCTGCGCGGGCGAGCCGACCTGCCCGGCGGCCGCGACACGGCTCGGATGGCGCGGCGACCTCGCCTGCGGTAGGAACCCCCTCGCGCAGGCCCTGTGCGCGGACGCGTCGGGCTGCCGCCGGCGGCGCGTCTGCTGCCTGCGTCACCGCCTTCCGGGCGTCCCGTCCTGTGGGGCGCTCTGCCCCCTCGAACGCGCCACCGAGCGCTGACCCGCGGATCATGCTGAAGGCCTTCCTCGCCTATTACAGGCCGCATCGGGCGCTGTTCCTGACGGATTTCGGCTGCGCGGTCCTGTCCGGCCTGCTGGAGCTCGGCTTTCCCATCGCGGTGAAGATCTTCGTCGACCGGCTGCTGCCGCAGCAGGATTGGAGCCTGATCCTGCTGGCGGCCTGCGGCCTCGCGCTGGTCTACGTGGCCAATGCCGGCCTGATGGTGGTGGTGACCTATTGGGGCCACGTGCTGGGCATCAACATCGAGACGACGATGCGGGCCCGGGCCTTCGACCACCTGCAGAAGCTCTCGTTCCGGTTCTACGACGGCCAGAAGACCGGCCACCTCGTCGCCCGGGTGACGAAGGATCTCGAGGAGATCGGCGAGGTCGCCCATCACGGGCCCGAGGACCTGTTCATCGCCGTGATGACGCTGGTCGGCGCCTTCGGGCTGATGGTCTGGGTTCACCCGACGCTCGCGCTGATCACCGGCGCGATCCTGCCGGTCATCGCCTTCGTGAGCCTGCGCTACGGCGGGCGGATGACCCGGAACTGGCAGACGCAATACGGTCGGGTCGGCGCCTTCAACGCCCGCATCGAGGAGAATGTCGGCGGGATCCGGGTCGTGCAGGCCTTCGCCAACGAGCAGCACGAGCGCGCCTTGTTCGCCCGCGACAACGCCCGCTACCGCGACACCAAGCTCGAAGCCTACCGCCTCATGGCGGCCAGCCTGTCGATCAACTATCTCGGCCTGCGCCTGGTCCAGATCGCCGTGCTGCTCGGCGGCGCGGCCTTCGTGGTCCGCGGCGATCTCACGGCCGGCGGCTTCGTCGGCTTCCTCCTGCTGGTCGGCGTGTTCTACCGCCCGCTGGAGAAGATCGGCGCGGTGATCGAGACCTACCCCAAGGGGGTGGCGGGCTTCCGTCGCTACCAGGAACTGCTCGCGACCGAGCCCGACATCGTCGATCGTCCGGATGCGATCGAGGCGCGAGCCTTGCGCGGCGACATCCGCTTCGAGGGCGTGAGCTTCGGCTACGATACCGGCCGCCCGATCTTCGCCGGCCTCGACCTGACGATTGCGGCCGGGGAGACGGTCGCGTTCGTGGGCCCGTCGGGCGTCGGCAAGACGACGCTGTGCGCCCTGCTGCCGCGCTTCTACGAGGTCGCGGCGGGGCGGGTGACGATCGACGGCATCGACGTGCGCGACCTGACCCTCGCCTCCCTGCGGCGGCAGATCGGCATCGTGCAGCAGGACGTGTTCCTGTTCGCCGGCACGATCCGCGAGAACATCGCCTATGGCCGCCTCGACGCGAGCGAGGCCGAGATCGACCAGGCCGCCCGTCGCGCCCGGCTCGGCGCGCTCATCGACGGCCTCCCCGCCGGGCTCGACACGGTGGTGGGCGAGCGCGGCGTGCGCCTTTCCGGCGGGCAGAAGCAGCGCATCGCCATCGCCCGGGTGTTCCTCAAGAACCCGCCGATCCTGATCCTCGACGAGGCGACCTCCGCCCTCGACACGCAGACCGAGCGTGAGATTCAGCAGGCGCTCGCCGACCTGGCGCGGGGACGCACGACGCTGGTCATCGCCCACCGGCTGGCGACGATCCGCGACGCCGACCGCATCGTGGTTCTGGGCGAGGACGGCATCGTCGAGCAGGGGCGGCACGCGGCGCTGCTCGATGCCGACGGCGTCTACCGGCGCCTGCACGCGGCGCAATTCGGAGCGGATGGTGTATCGGCGACCGCCGCGGAGTGAGGCTCGGCCTCATCCGTCCTGGCGAGCGCAGCGAAGCAAACCAGGGAAGCGCCAAGGTTCGGGGATCGCGCGCGGCACGGGGTCGCTTCGCCGCGCTCGCGAGGACGGCACAGGATGATCTCCGTAGGCTGCAGGCGCTAGGTCATCACCTCGGCGAGGATGCACGGCACCTCGCCCGGGATCTCGCGGGCCATGAAGCCGATGCCGCCGTAGCGGCGGGC
>NZ_AKFK01000009.1:0-20963 GCF_000272495.1 Methylobacterium sp. GXF4
AGGCGAGAAGCTTGGTCATGTGTGCGGTAATCCAGGGCGTGAAATCTGACGCCATGACTACCAATCCGTCGGCGAGAAAGCTGTAGTTTTACGGACACACCGCCCGGTCACGACGCGGGCTGCCATAGTAAACCTTCGGTAAATATCTGCCCCGCGACGGACATGCGTGGGAGATACTGACCCGAGCGCGATAACTCTGCAGCCGGGCATCGGTTGCGGCGGCGCGCGTGATTGAAGGGCCGGTGTTGCCGAAGGGCGACAGCGCACGTCATCAGCCAGGTCCTGCTGACCTGTGCGCGGGGCGCGAAACCCCGCTCCTCGCCGTGCCCGCCGGCGCCCGATGCGACCGGCAGCGTTCGCATTCGTACCCACTGTCACCCGGGAGCGGCAGCTGATCGTCGAGGCCCCTGCTAGACAGGCCGACGTCTCTGGATGCCGCTTATGTCCAATCGACCGATTCTTCGTCGCGCCGTCCTGGTTCTGGCGCTGATGGGTATCCTGTTGGCCCTGGCCGATGTCGTCGCCCGCCAGGAGCTGACGCAGGCGGCCGACAATCCCTTCGCGCACGGCGCTGCGATCGCGCGGACGGCCGAGGCCGGCGAGTAGCCTGTCCGAGAGCGCGCAGGCCGCCCGATCATCGGTCGGGCGGCCCTAACAAAAAAGGCCACCCCGAGGGGGCGGCCCGAAGTCTTGGGAGGAGACACCCTTGGGAAGGGTGGCGGGACCACGACGCCGTCGCGATCGCGCGCAACGGACCTAAGAGCGAGGCCTGCGGCCGGCAACCACTTGCAGGGCGTCGGCGGGCGCATAAGTGCCGCGTTTTTCGCCCTCAGGTGCGCTTCCACACCATGGCTTGGCGGCCCGCAGCCGAGCGATCGCCGGAGTAGGCCCCGGCAGAACCAAGCCTCCTGCTTGGCCGTTGAGGATTGCGAGCCCGGCTGAGGTGCGGTCGGCCCCGCGCTTGTCCGCTCCAACCCGGTTGCGAGTCTGTCATGAGCCGCCCGCGCCACGTCGGTCTGCCCTGGTATGCCGAGGAGCAGTACGAGGCCCTTCGCGCCAGCCTCCCCGACGGGGCGAAGCTGCCGCCTCACTACGAGACCTGGCGGATCGCCACGGAGCAGATGGAGCGCGAGGTGCAGCGCAGCGGCGTCGCGGTCGTGCGCGTGCCGATCGAGGTCGCGGCATTCACGGCGTGGTGCGCCCGCACCGGCACGCCGGGCGACGGTTCCGGACGCGCCCGATACGCGGCCGAAATCCTCGCAGGAACGGATCCGGGGTGAGATCGGCCGGCGATCAGAACAGGGCGACCAAGGCCACGCCGGCGGTCATCAGGACGGCCCCGAGGATCCGCCACAGGCTGGCCGGGTGCACGGCGAAGCCGACCCATCCGTAATTGTCGAGCACGATCGACGCGCCCACGCCCACCGTGACGATGATGCCGAGGAACGACGCGGCGCCGATGGTCGGTGACGCGTAGAGCTGGGCCAGGATCAGGAGGACGCTGAGGAAGCCGCCGAGCCAGGCCCACCAGGGCACCTGCACCAATTGTTGCCCGCTCGGCATCTCGAGCTTGCCCAGCGCCAGGCCGCCCACGAGAAGGGCGGCCGTGCTGACGAGCAGCGTCAGCAGCGCGGCCGTGATCGGCAAGCCGAGGGATTTCGACAGCGTCGCGTTCTGGCCGGGCTGGATGGCGTTCGCCAAGCCGGCGAGGATCGTGAGTCCGTAAAGATACCACATGCTCCGCTAGCACCTGAGCAGGCGGCCAAGCTCCCACGGGCGACCGCGCAGTTTTGACGCGCCCCAGCGGCGAGCGGGCACGGTCCTCAGCGCAGGCGGTTCGCTCGGCTCGATCGTTCGGCCGGACCCTATGGCCTGATCGGAAGGCGTCCGACCAAGGAGCCGGACGCATCCCGCACGATTAGGGTCCAGGTTTCGTCGGGATTGCCGGCGGTCAACTCGGCGGCCATCTCCCGGATCACGCTCCGGGCCTCGTCCAAGGCTTGTTCCACGCTGGCTGCCTCGACACCTTCCTCGTCACGGATCGACGCCTCGCCGTTCTCGATGTCGAAGTAGAAGCGTTCAGCCACCGAGCACGTCTCCCTGATCGGACCCCGCGAGCGGGTCTATGCATTCGGCTACGTCGTGCGGAACAGCACAGCAGCATTCAGAAACAACGATAAACCTTAAAATATCTCAAACCTGAATTGGCTGACCGAGTTGCAATTATGTCGAGATTTTGGCGAGGCAATCCATTAGAGCTACTGGCGATCGCCTTCCGAACCAAGGCCCTAAGGCCCGCTGAGGTGGCGCTCCTTTCTTGGGGCACTTGCCATGTCGACGTGTGATAAGCCGGACTCTGCCAAGAGCTCCGGAGCAATATCCGATAGTAAAGACAAGCTGCGCAACCACATCCGGCGCGTCCTGCTGTGTATCAAGGTGCGGCCAACCCAGAAATAACCGGCGCTCCATCGCGTGTACCGTGATCCGTCGGTCGGCAAATGACTTCGGGCGGCTGAGATGGCAGCGGGCCGGTCGGTCTTGCCGCGACGCTTTGCAGCATAACCTGCACGTCAATCATCGACCCGCTGTGGCGCGCCTGCGCTGGCGCGCTGGGCCGCCCGACGGCATCGTCGCGTCATGGTAAAGCCCGGACCCCCGACCTGCGAAGTCTCCGTCGAGGGGGCCTGGGTGGCCATGACGGCCGACGAGGCGCAGGCCCGCCATCGCGATGCGCTCAAGCGCTGCCCGGCCTGCTTCGGACGCCTGATGATCCAGGGCGGCTACACCGCGGTGCGACGCACATCGCTGTCTCATTTCCGCGTGCACGACGGCTGCCCGCTGATCCCGCGCCACTACAAGGGCGAACCGCGCCGCCACCCGGCGGCGATCGGGTAATCTAATCCGGATCGCCTCCGGTGAAGGCTGAAACGCTCAGCGCTGCACCGCCTCGATATCGTCCTCGAAGATCGAATCGGGTTGGCAGGCGTGCCACTCCTTCTTCTCGTCGCTCTGCCCTTTGCGGCCCCAGCAATAGCCGGCCTGGGCCAAGCGTCCGCTCAGGCGGTCGCGCAGCCGGCACTGCTCCCGGATGATGGCGGGATCGCCCCCGCTCTCGCAGGCCAGGGCGGCCTTCGCCTCCGCGGTCAGGAGTTCAGGGACCGTCGGCAGCGATGGCTGCGCGAGCGCCCCACCGGCAGCGACGATGAAGGGGAGGGCGGCGAGGACGATGCGCATCGGTGCAGAGTAACCGTAGGGGCGGGCGTGTCGAGGCGGTGGATGCCGAGGGCCGGACCTGCGCACCATCGGGCGCAGGTCCGAAGCATCGTTCCAGCGCGCCTCAGCGCCCCCGGAGGAAGAAGAACCAGATCAGGATGAGGACGGGAATCGGCACCCCGATCAGCCACAGCAAACCACCCGTCAGCATCGCGTTCTCCTTGTGCGTCTCAGGAGCAACCCCGCGCCGGGGGGCCTGTTCCGGGGCGTCGGCGTGGCCGATCAACCGAAGGGGGTGCTGCCCGCTCAGAATGCGGCGACCAGCGCCACGCCGGCGACCATCAGGAGCCCGCCGAGGATCCGCCAGAGGCTGGCGGCATGCCGATCGAAGCCGACCCAGCCGAAATGGTCGAGCACGATCGAGGTGACCACGCCTGAGGTGACCAGGAGGCCGAGGAACGGCGCGGCGCCGATCTGACGCGCCACGATGAACTGCGCCAGGATGATGCAACCGCCGAGAATCCCGCCGAACCACGCCCACCACGGCATCGCCAGCGCCTGGGCCGCCGTCGGCCATGTGAGCTTGCCGGAGAGCAGGCCGACCACGAGGATGCAGGTGGCGGTTCCGGCCGCCACCACCAGGCCGGCGGTCAACGACTCGGCGAGCCCCTTGGAGAGCGCCCCGTTCTGCCCCGCCTGAACGGCATTGGCGACGCCGGCGAGAAGCACGAAGCCGTAGAGGTACCACATGGCTGGGCTCTCGATCTGTGACACCGGATGGTTGGGCCGGCCGGGACCGGGACATCCCGTCGATGTCGACGGCTTTCGCGTCTCGCGCCCTGTCGGCGCGACGGGTGGAAGCCCGCATCCGCAGGCAGCGCACCGAGGACCTCGTCACCTTGCGCCCGCCCGTCTCACGGGACGGCGCGCGACGCGCCCGTCAGCCCGCGGCGCCGTCCGGCTCCGATCCGACAGCGTTCATCCGCTCGGCCAATTCGTGGACGACTTCCTGGACGAGCGGCGGCCAGGGCACGTTGTTGTCCTGAAGGAGGCGGGCGGCACTCACCAGAGCGGTGAATTGTTCGCCCGAGATCGCGCGCCCCATGATCTGCGAGGCCAGCATCTGCTCCGCCAGCGCGGTTGCGAGGCGCAGGACCTCCGGCATCTTGGCCGCCCGGGGATCGACCTCGGCCTCGGTTTCGGTGTCGCCGTGGAGGTCCATGTCGGTCATGTCAGGCCCCCTGCGCCGCCCGGATGCGCGCCGCCGAGGTAAATACCGGTTCGGGTGCGGGCGTGTTCCCCGACCGTCTGCGATCCCCGCCCGATTTCATGACGATCGGGCGCGGATCGAAAGCAGATCGCGCTGAAGACGCGGCGGAGTCAGGTCGAAGACCGGCACGCGCTCGGCCGACAACCGAGGGGGCTCCACGCCCCGCCCGGCCAGGCGACTGGGCCGCGCTATTTGGTGATCCGCACCGAGACGGGATCGCTGCCCGGAAAACTCTCCTCCAGGCCCTCGTCGAGCCGCGCCTGCATCCGGTCCGGCTGGTTCTCGGCCAAGCCCCGATCGTCCGCCGCCTGAGAGCCCCTGTAAGCGCCGACCGGGGTCAGGGCCGCGCGCCGGCGCGCCGAGCGGAACACGTCGTAGACCAGCAGGCCGACTCCGGCGGCGATCAGGAGCGCCGGCACGGGATTGACGCGCATGTCGGCGGCGAAGCGCTCGACCGCCTCGCCGGCGGCCTGTCCCGACCGTTTGAGATCGGCGAGATCCCGGGGCACGCCGGGCCCCTGGAACCGGGCCTGCAGATCGCCCAGCGTGCGATCCAGGCGCCCGCGGCTCGCCTCCACATCCTGTTCGAGTTCGTCCGCCGTGTTGTTCATACGTCCCTGCGCTCCGTGAGAATCTGTGCGTCCTGCTTGATCTGCCGTCCCGTCCGGGTCGGCTCAAGACCTGAGAGCGACGCCTTGCTGCGTCCATACAGACCCAGCCCCAGGGCGAGCACCAGGAAGGTGCCGCCCACGATCAGAGCCGCGAGGGCATCCGACTGCACCAGGACGGCGATGCCCTTCACCAGGGCCAGCAGCAGGGTGAAGAGCCCGGTGATGGCCAGGACCGCCGCCGCGATGAGCAGGGTGAGACCGAGCGAGATCCGGTGGACGCCCTGGGCCATCTCGGCTCGGAACAGGGCCAGCTCGTCCGCGACGAGGTCGCGCAACTCGCGAACCGCATCGCCGACGAGGGTCGGGATGCTGCGTATGCCGGGCTCGGCCATCCTGTCCTCCTCAAGCGCCCGTCGGCGCCGGGGTGGGCGGCCCGACGACGACAGCGCGTTCCATCATCTTGGGTCGGCGCCTCGCGCCCGGATCCGGGGCGTGGCCCAGGGTCGTTGCCGAGCGCTCTAGATGTCCGGCGTCGGCAGGACGTCGACCGGGACCAAGGCCCGCGAGCGCGGCACCGGCCGGATTCCGGGCGCGTTGATGAGCCGGTACAGCGCGAAGCCGGCCAGCATGGCGGCCGCCGTGGTCAGGGCCGGGCGGCGCCGGGCCGCGGCCTGGACCTCATCGTACATCTCGCTGAACGAGCGGCGGCCGATGTCCTCGGCCAGCTCGTCGACCCCGAGGGCGGCCTGATCGAAGAAGGCTTTGAGCTGCGGCAGCCCGTCGAAGCTGGCGCCCGTACCCCGGATGGCGTCCCCGACATCCGAGACGACCCGCGCCGCATCGGCCTTGCGCTTGCCGGTGTAGTCCTGCGCCTGCTCGCGCAGGGCGGCGGTGAACCCGCGCGCCGCGTTCTGGTCCGGACCGGAAGCGGCCGGGCCTCGATCCTGGGCACCGTTCCGCATCAGTTCGTTCCTCTAAGCCGATCCCGTCCTGTGAGGAACAGGAACCGCCCGATACAGTTCCGCCGCCCCGTGCCGGCGGCGGGTATCCTGATGTCGCGGACGGGGCCGGCCCGGCGCGTTCGGGCCGGCCGAATTCCAGCAACCGCGCAGCCCACGTTAACAAACCCCCACCGGGCGAACTTGATTTTAACCATTTGTTAATCAATGCAGACAGTTTAATCGCATCCCAGTCTACCATCAGGGAGAGGGCGCCCCGTGAGCGAGCTGCAGCGGCTTTTGAACGACCCGCGCTTCCGCGCCACCGACAAGCCGAAGCGCGAGCCGAATGCCGGGCCGGAGGCCAATCTCGGCAACGTCCTGCGGGTGGTCTCGTCGCTGAACGAGCAGGCCCCGCTGCCGACGCCGCAATCCTCGCCGCAGGATTGGGATGCGCTGATCCATCGGGTGCAGGCCGCAGCCCGCCAGGCCCGGGAGGTCGAGGCCCAGGCCCGCGAGCGCGAGGAGCGGATCGAGCACGTTCTGGAGAGGGTCCGCGACGACATCACGGCCTCGAACGAACGGGCCCGCATCGCCGAGGTCCAGGCGCGGGACGCGCAGGTCCGCGCCGAGGCGCAAGTCATGGCCGCCGAAGAGCGCGCGAAGGCGGCCGAGGCCCGCGCCCGGGCGGCAGAGGAGCGCGCCCGTCACGCCGAGGAATGGCTGGCCCGCGTCCAGGACGCGATCATGTCCGAGTTCTCCGGCCTGACCGATCAGGCCGCGGCATGAGCAGCTCGGCCCGCGCGACGGCAGCCCATCCGGAGAGCGACCCGGTGGACCGGGTGGTCGCGCTGTTCTCCGGCCCCGAGGCCCCCGCCGCCGAGGACGAGGATTGGTCGGCCTCCCTGCTGGCCGTCCGGGGCGTCGCCGCCCGGGTCCGGGAGATGCAGAAGCGCGCGCGGGATTCGGTCCGGGACGCGCAGCGCTCCGTCCGCGAGGCCGATGCGGCGGCGCGGGCGGCCGAGGACCGGGCCCGCCATGCCGAGGCGACGATGCGCGAGGCGGTCGCCCGCGCGGAGCGGGCCGAGGAGCAGGTCCGCTTGGCGGCCGAGCGCGCCGACCGGGCGGAAGCCCGCGCCACGGAGGCGCATATGTGGCTGCGGCGCATGCACGAATGCATGGTCAGCGAGTTCGGGGCGCTCGCCGTCGAGCCGCCCCGGCCCTGACGGGACGCCGGCCTCACGCGGCAGCAGGCGCCGCCACGACGTCGACCGCGTGCTGCGCCCAGGCATAGGGCTCGCTGTGGCCGTGATACACGGCGATCTCGAGCTGCAGGATGCGGACGCAATCCTCGGACAGGTCGCTCAGGATGTCGTAGCCCTCTTCGTCGACCGCAGAGCGGATCGAGACGAACGGCCGGTGCTCGTCGTAAGTGACCAGCACTTCCTGCTCGGCATACGGATCGAGCGGGTTAATACAATAATGGGCCGGCATCCGCCTGCGCTCCTGAGATGACGTCACGCCGGATGCCTCTACTTCCCGGTTGTAACAACCCGATGAAGCGTGCCGAACGGCGCGTTCGATGGCGGCGGGGGCGGGCAGGGAGGCTGGCAAGAGGGCTGACAAGAGGGCTGACAAGAGGGCGGGAACTCCGCCCGGAGCGCCGAGAGCGCGGCACGGATCGCCATGCGCACCGAGCGCGGCGCATCCTGGGCCTGGGCGCGCAGCTGGAGCTGCTGCAACGCGTCCCGGAGCACCCGGCGTTCCGGATCGCCGGGCAGGCCGTGATCCGCGGTGAGCAGGCTCAACAGCTGCCGGCCGAGCGGATCCGTAAAAAGAGTCGCCATGAAATCATCTCAACGCAGTACATAGACGGCCTAATAGCGCTCTGTGCTATATCGATCGGTATAAACCGCTGATTGGCAACTCCATAGCCGGAATGATAGGCGTAGATTACTGACCTGCGTACCCCCCACGCAGGCCAGTACCGGCGAGGTGGGAGGGGGAGCCTTGCTCGCCCGCCTCGCCGGTACCCCCGCGCTCCGGATGCCGGACCTGAAAAAGGCCGCCCCGGATGGGAGCGGCCCGAAGTCTCGGGGACCCGGCGCGGTCGCAGCGTCTTCTAGCGGAACCCGCCGCCGGGCAGCCGGCCGTGATACGGCGTGTTGCGGCAATGGCCCCAGGGGCCGCGCCAATAACCGGGCGGGCAGCCGTTCCCGGCCCGGGCCTGATACCAGCCGCCGGGAAGCCGCCCGACATAGGGCGTATTCCGGCAATGGCCCCAGGGCCCCCGCCAGGCCCCGGGACCGCAACCGCCCGCCACCAGCGTGACGGAAGGCCCGCTTCCGGGGTCGGCGAGGATCGGCATCGCGTTCGCGCTGGCGATCGGCACCGCAGCCAGGGCGACGCCGACGAGGATGGCACGCAATCTGTTCATGGCCGCTCGACCCGACATCTCAATACCCGACGATGGGTATTGCAGCTCGACAACTTGGTCGAGAGGCGGAAGCTGCATGAATTCTTGGCCATGAAACCGAAAGGTTCTGAAAAATCCGACATTTTGACGAAAATCCGATCGGGCGTTTGTCGATCCCGTCCCAGGACCCATTTGATAGGTAGGCTGTCCATCCGGTTGCTTGGCGCGCCCGACTGACGGCACCGAATGCCGTATCGACGACAGGGACTGTGCGGGCCCTCGTCGCCGGGCCATCGCCATCCGAGGGCGGTTTTATCAGCCCGCCTCAAAATGACCCTTCATCTTAATGCGGCGAAAACACATTCTCGTCCATGAATGCTGCATTCGATCAACTCGAAACTGTCGATCGCGCAGGCCGCCGTGACCCTCAGCCTCGTTCTCAGCATTACCGCGCCGCTCCTGACCGGCGTCGCCGCCCTGCTCTGGGCCGGGTTCGTCGCCCCAGCTCTCGACGAGCTGCCGGAAACGGCGGCGCCCCGGGACCTGCGCACCTGGTGAGCGCCGCGGGCCCGCTCAGGGCATGCGGCGGATGTGGGTGACGTTCTCCGGCGAGAGGTCGGCCGCGAGGCTACGGCGCGGGGCGGTGTCGGCGGTCCGCATGCGGGTCGCCGGCGGTCGGTGCTCGACCGCGACCGCCGCGGCCTGCCGGTTCGGCCAGTCCTCGAGCCGCAGCGCCCGGGCCGGCTTCTGGTC
This sequence comes from Methylobacterium sp. GXF4, assembly GCF_000272495.1. Classification (NCBI taxonomy): domain Bacteria; kingdom Pseudomonadati; phylum Pseudomonadota; class Alphaproteobacteria; order Hyphomicrobiales; family Methylobacteriaceae; genus Methylobacterium; species Methylobacterium sp. GXF4. Next base: position 9,202 of record NZ_AKFK01000009.1, read on the forward strand.
GCCGCAGCCGTCGCAGACCGAGACCAGCCAGGATTGCCAGAGGCCGTCGGTCTTCTCCTGGGCCGAGCGCGCCTGCTCGCGATGCGCCGAGGCCAGGGGCAGGGTGTCGAGGTCGGATTGCTGCGGGGCCTTGGCCAGGGTCCGGAGCTCGTCGAGCTGGACATCGCGCTTGACCGGCGCCGGGCCGGCCTTGGGCAGGGAGCCGGTGCTGCCGGGATCCGGCCGGCAGCCGATGCAGATCCGGGTGCTGATCGCGTCGTCCGCGGCCTGACGGGGCGTCCGGCGCTCGATCGGCTTGGTCGAGGCCAGGCTGGCGGCCCGGCTCGGCGGCTTGGTCTGTCCGAGCGCGGTGGTGTTGGGTGCCTTCCCGGCGGAGAGCGGATCGTCGCCCGTTCCGGTGACGGATGGCTGCGCCGCCGCCAGTCCGGCCGAGAGCGTGCACAGGACGAAGCCGAGAACGGGAGACTGGAATACGGTCATCGCCACCTCCATCCTCGGTCAATCACGCCCATCGCATCGAGTTCAGTACTCCTTCCGGCTAATTACTGAGATCAGCGCGCGATCTTCGCATGTCGCGGGCGGATCGCGGCCCGGCTGCCGCCCGCCGCCTCGGCGCGTTATCACGCGCACGGAGGCCCTCGCGGCGAGGGCCGGTTCTCGGAGGCATCCATGGATCTCGGATTGGGCGGGCGCCGGGCGCTCGTATGCGCGGCCAGCAAGGGGCTCGGCCGGGGCTGCGCCCTGGCGCTCGCCCGGGAGGGCGTCGCGGTGACGATCACGGCCCGCACCCGGGAGACCCTGGAGGCGACCGCCGAGGCCATCCGTCGCGAGACCGGCGCCGCGGTGACCGTGGTGGCCGGCGACATCGCCACCGAGGCCGGCCGGGAGGCCGCGCTCGCCGCCTGCCCGGAGCCCGACATCCTGGTGAACAATGCCGGCGGCCCGCCCCCGGGGGATTTTCGCGACTGGGACCGCGACGCCTGGATCCGGGCGCTCGACGCCAACATGCTGGCGCCGATCGCGCTCATCAAGGCGACGGTCGACGGCATGATCGGCCGGAACTTCGGCCGGATCGTCAACATCACCTCGGCGGCCGTGAAGGCGCCGATCGAACATCTCGGCCTGTCCAACGGCGCCCGCTCGGGGCTGACCGGCTTCGTAGCCGGCCTCGCCCGCCAGACGGTGCGGCACAACGTGACGATCAACAACCTCCTGCCCGGCCCGTTCGACACCGACCGGATCCGCAACAACGCGACCGCCGGCGCCGCCAAGGCCGGCACCAGCGTGGAGGCGTTCCTCGAAGCCCGGGCCCGCGACAACCCGGCCGGCCGCTTCGGCCGCCCGGACGAGTTCGGCGCCGCCTGCGCGTTCCTGTGCAGCCAGCACGCCGGGTTCATCACCGGCCAGAATTTGTTGATGGACGGCGGCGCCTATCCCGGGACGTTCTGAGCGGGGGCGGCCGATCCCACCCGTCCCATCCATCCCCTCATCCTGAGGTGGCGGCGCGAAGCGTCGCCCTCGAAGGAGCCCTCCAGCCGGCTGCGCGATCTCTGGAGGGCTCCTTCGAGGCTTCCGCTCCGCGAAAGCGCCTCGGGATGAGGGGGAGGGTTTGGAGTTCCGGGGCCTCAAAGGCTTTCGACACGCGTCTTCGGCCCCGCGCCGAGAACCGCCGGGAACACGGCCCCAGAAACCCAGTCGCAACCGGGGTGACGCGGGACGCCGCGAAGCCCGAACGCAACGTTGCACATAGAGCCGGCTTCCCGGCGTCCCGCGGATCGAAGGCGCCGCCGCCAAACGGCCGGCCACGCATCCAGATCCGTCTTTTCGTCCGGTGTCCGTCACGCGGGAGCCCGCCTGCGCTAAGGTCCAGTCCCGAGGTGCTCATCGCCCCTCAGCGCTTCCGAGCGAGCCTTCGTCGCACGCCCCCTCGTCGTAGAGGGCGCCGAAGAACCGCCGCACCGCCCAGGACAGGGTCGCCCTCAGGCCTGCGAGCAGCCATTGGCATGTCCTCCGCCGGCCGCCGCCCAGCCCGAGCCGGGGGGTGTCGTGCTCCCGCGCCCGGGCCTGCCGCAGCCGACGGCAGACGCAGGCACCGGCCCACCGCCGCCGACCCGGCGGCTGACCGGACCGGCGCCCCGAGACGTCTCACGACGCGTCGCGGCGGGCGAGAGACCATGAGCACAAAATAGGAACGTTATCAAGATTCGACCGGGGATGGGGTTCCCAAAGGGCAAGCCCTTTGGCGGGGTTCGGGGCGGAGCCCCGAGACACCAGGGCTCCGCCCTGGACCCGCACAAGGTCCCGGACCTTGTGGATCCCGGACTCTATCGACCGGATGGCAGCCGCCTCCGGGGCCATCGGTGTCGACGCATTGCCGGCCGGCGGCCCCTGGTGCACCCTGTCGGCGATCCCGCCCCAGGCCAGGAGCCGTCGCATGAGTGCAGCCGCCGCCCATTCCAGCGCCCCGGACCGCGAAGCCGACCCGGACGCGATCCAGGCGATGCGCGTCGACCTGGCGGCGGCCTACCGGCTGATCCACCGGCTCGGCCTCGACGACAGCATCTACACCCACATCTCGGCGCGGCTGCCGGGGGAGGGCCACCGGTTCCTGATCAACCCCTACGGGATGCGCTTCGAGGAGGTGACGCCTCAGAACCTCGTCACCGTCGATATCGACGGGCGCGTGCTCGAGGATCCGATGGGGCTCGGCATCAACCCCGCCGGCTTCACGATCCACAGCGCCATCCACGCCGCGCGTCACGACGCGATCTGCGTGCTGCACACCCACACGGTCGCGGGGGTGGCGGTCTCGTGCCAGGAGGAGGGGCTGCTCGCCCTAAACCAGTGGTCGATGCAGTTCGCCGGCCGGCTCGCCTATCACGCCTATGAGGGGATCGCCCTCGACCTCGACGAGCGGGCGCGGCTGGTGGCCGATCTCGGCGACAAGCCGGTCATGGTCCTGCGCAACCACGGGCTGCTGACCTGCGGCCGCTCGGTCGGCGAGGCGTTCAAGCTGATGCACAACCTGGAGCGCTCGTGCCGGGCGCAGCTGGCGATACAGGCCGCCGGCGCGCCGATCACCCGCCCCTCCGCCGCCATCGCGACCAAGACCGCCGGGCAATACGCAGCCGGCTACGACCGCATCGCCATCCAGGGCGCCCCCGACAACGAGTGGGCGGCGTTCAAGCGGATGCTGGCGCGCACCAATCCCGACTTCGCGCAGTGAGCCGGCTACAGATAGCGGGGTGAGGGCAGGGGACGTCGTCCGTGACGGGCGGAACGCGCTCTCCTCCCCTTTGTGGGGAGGAGTTGGAGGTGGGGGTGGTGCAGAAGGCACCGCTCCGCCTCGTCCGGCACCACCCCCACCCCCTCCCCACAAGGGGGAGGGGAAAACGCGCGTCCCTTCAAGCGCTTGAAGCCAATGAAGCGTGCGAACATCGGCGTGTGCAGGCTGCGACGTGCCCCCTCTCCCGCACGGGAGAGGGGACCCGCGTCACATCCGGCGTGGCACGAATCCGGTCGTCCGCCGATGAGCCAGGCAGGACGCCTCACGGCTCCGGCCAGGCGGCGCTCGACCGGTAGGAGCGCTTCAGGAATTCGATGAAGGCCCGGGTCTTGGCCGGGACGAAGGCGCGGCTCGGATAGACCGCGTAGATGCCCGCCTGGGCCGCGGCCGTGTAGGCGGGCAGCACCACCTCCAGCAGGCCGCTGCGCAGCTCCGCGTGCACGTCCCAGGTGGAGCGCAGGGCGATGCCGAGGCCGCCGATCACCGCCTCACGCACCACCTCGTTGGAATGGGTGCGCAGCGGCCCGGCTGCGCTGACCGTGCAGGGCCCGTCCGGCCCGACCAAGCGCCAGGGGTTCTGGTTCTCGGTGGCCAGGCAGACATGGTTGCGCAGGTCGTCGGGGCCGGCGGGGCGCCCGGCCGCGTCGAGATAGCCGGGCCGCGCGCAGAGGACCCGGCGCACCGGGGCGAGGCGCACCGCGGTGAGCCCGGAACTCTCCAGGGTGCCGACCCGGATCGCGAGATCGTAGCCGCGCTCGACGATCGGCTCGAAATCGTCGCTGAGCTCGAGGTTCAGGACGAGGTCGGGATGGAGCGCGAAGAAGGCGCTCAAGTGCGGGACGATGTGCAGCCGCCCGAACGAGCTGGGCGCCGTCACCCGCAGGGTCCCGCGGGCCCGGGAGGCCCGCTGCGACACCAGGGTCTCGGCCTCCGCGATGGCGTCGACGATCGGGGCGATCCGCTGGAAGAATTCCTGGCCGACATCGGTGGGCGCCACCCGCCGCGTGGTCCGGTGCAGCAGCCGCACCGCCAGCCGCTCCTCCAGCCGCTTCAGCCGCTTCGAGACCACCGCCACCGACAGGCCGAGTTCGGACCCGGCCTGGGTCAGGCTGCCAGCCCGGACCACCCGGGCGAAGATCTCCAGGTCGCTGTGGTCTTGCATAGATGGCCGGACCCTCATTCTCAACGGCGCGGAAAGAATCAAATCCCTTTTGGCGCCTTTTTCGCGCGATCCAAGGGTTCTATCGCTGGGTCGTCAAAGATTCTTCACGCGCCGCTCAAGTTTTTCTCAAAGCGCGCACCAGCCCAGGGGATCGCCATGTCGGGCCTCGTCGTCGCCGAAGACCTCCGCCGCTTCCTGTCCGAGGAGGCGCTGCCCGGGACGGGCGTGGACGCGGACGCGTTCTGGTCGGGCTTCGCGGCGATCCTCCGGGATCTCGCGCCGCGCAACCGGGCCCTGCTCGACCGGCGCGACGGGCTCCAGGCCGATATCGATTCCTGGCACCGCGACCGCCGGGGCGCGCCGCACGACCCGGCCGCCTACGCGGCGTTCCTGGCCGAGATCGGCTATCTGCAGCCGGAGCCCGATTCGGTGCGGGTCACCACCGCGGACGTGGACGCGGAGATCGCCGAGATCGCCGGCCCGCAGCTCGTGGTGCCGATTTCGAACGCCCGCTACGCCCTCAACGCCGCCAACGCCCGCTGGGGCAGCCTCTACGACGCGCTCTACGGCACCGACGCGATCCCGCAAGACGGCGATCTCGCCCCCGGCCAGGGCTTCAACCCGGCCCGCGGTGCCGCCGTGGTCGCCCGGACCAAGGCGTTCCTGGACGCGGCCGTGCCCCTGGCTGGCGGGACCTGGGCCGAGGCCACGGGTTTTGCCGTGAATGCGGGCGCGCTCGCCGTCGATCTCGGCGGCGGCCGAAGCGCCGCCCTGCGGGACGGCGCCGCGCTGGCGGGTTTCTGCGGCGGCGCTCAGGCTCCCCAGACCCTCCTGCTGCGCCATCACGGCCTGCATATCGAGATCCGGATCGACCGGACCAGCCCGATCGGCCGCACCGACCCGGCTGGCATCGCCGACGTGGTGTTGGAATCCGCTCTCTCGACCATCATGGACATGGAGGATTCCGTCGCCGCCGTGGACACCGCCGACAAGGTCACGGTTTACCGGAGCTGGCTCGGCCTGATGCGCGGCGACCTCGTCGCCCGCCTGCCCAAGGGCGGCCGCACCATCGAGCGCCGACTCGCCGAGGACCGGACCTACACGGCCCCCGATGGCGGCGCCCTGACCCTGCCCGGCCGATCGCTGATGCTGGTGCGCCATGTCGGGCACCACATGTATACGGACGCCGTGACGCTGGACGGGGCCGAGATCCCCGAGACGATGCTCGACGCGGCGGTCACCGCGCTGGTCGCCCTGCACGATCTCAAGGGCGCCCGGCGCAACAGCCGCGTCGGCTCGGTCTACATGGTCAAGCCGAAGCTGCACGGCCCCGACGAGGTGGCGTTCGCGGTTGAGCTGTTCGGCCGGGTCGAGGCGTTGCTCGGGCTGGTGCCGCGGACCCTGAAGATCGGCGTGATGGATGAGGAGCGGCGCACCAGCGCGAACCTCCGGGCCGCGATCGCCGCCGCCGCCGACCGCCTGTTCTTCATCAATACCGGCTTCCTCGACCGGACCGGCGACGAGATCCACACCGCCATGGAGGCCGGCCCGGTGGTCCGCAAGGACGCCATGAAGGCCACCGCCTGGATCCAGGCCTACGAGGACGGCAACGTCGATGCCGGGCTGGCCTGCGGGCTTCCGGGCCACGCGCAGATCGGCAAGGGCATGTGGGCAGCCCCCGACCGGATGGCGGCGATGCTAGACGCCAAGAGCGCCCATCCCGAAGCCGGCGCCAACACCGCCTGGGTCCCGTCCCCGACCGCGGCCACGCTCCACGCGCTCCACTACCACCGGATCGACGTCCGTGCCCGCCAGGCGGAGCTGCGCGACCGGGCGCCCGCGACCCGCGCCGCCATGCTGACCCTGCCGCTCGCCACGGAGCCGTTCTCGCCGGAGGCCGTCCGGGAGGAACTCGACAACAATTGCCAGGGCATCCTCGGCTACGTGGTCCGCTGGATCGATCAGGGCGTCGGCTGCTCGAAGGTGCCCGACATCCACGATGTCGGGCTGATGGAGGACCGCGCCACCCTGCGCATCTCCAGCCAGCACATCGCCAACTGGCTCCGCCACGGGATCGTCGACCGCACCCAGGTCGCCGAAACCCTGCGCCGGATGGCCGGCATCGTCGATCGCCAGAACGCCGGCGATCCGGCCTACCGGCCGATGGGCCCGGATTTCGACGGGCCGGCTTTCCGGGCCGCGGAGGCGCTGGTCTTCGAGGGTGGCGCCCAGCCGAACGGCTACACCGAATTCGTGCTGCACCGCTTCCGCCGGGAGGCGAAGCGCGGCCAGGCCTGATCGGCCGGGCGCAGGGCGTTCGATGTGACGCGGCCGCGCGCCGTTGAGCCCCCCTCTCGGCGGCGCGCTCAGCGCTTCTTGCGCGTCATGACGTAGACGAGGAGGTTGGCGACCGCGCGGTAGAAGTCCGCCGGGATCGCCTGGTTGATCTCGACATTGTCGTACATCGCCCGGGCCAGGATCTTGTCGACCACGATCTCGATCCGGTGCTGCCCGGCGATCTCGCGGATGCGCAGGGCCAGCATGTCCTTCCCCTTGGCCAGCTCCATGGGCGCGTCGTTCTCCGCCTGATCGTAGCGCAGCGCGATTGCCTAGTATGGCCTCCTACATGCTGACGCGGGCCGGCATCGACGAGGCCCGATCACAATCAAAAACCATTTCTTCACAGCGTCTTAGGCCAGCATAGGCTACTACAGTCGGCCATCCCGGGGAAGTCGAAATTGGAACCTTTTCCCGGAGTCAGTGTGGCAGATTGTGACCAGATCGCGAGGACAGGACGTGCCTTACGAAGACTGATCCGACATTCCAGTGACAGCCTCTAGACACGAATGCGTCCGGAGCCATCTTTGGGTGCCAGACCGTCTCCCACATGGAACTAGCTGTAGGGACCTGTCGCTCAGCGGGTTCGGGGGAGCTTCGTCACCGTCAGCATTGATCCCATGAGGTTTCTTCGCCCCATCGAGGTCGGAGATGAGGTGCGTGTCTACTGCACCCTGCAGGAGCACGGCGATGCGTCGATAGCGGTCAAGATCGAGAGATGGGCTCGGGATCGATCCGAAAGCAATGCGGAGAAGGCCACCGAAGGGGTCTTCACCTACGTGGTTATGGATGAGGATGGAAAGCCTAGTCATCGGAACGACGTTCAGTCGAAATAGCCAAGCTCGGTCAGGATCGGCGGGTACCGTTAAGAATACTCTCACAGGAGTCCGGGGGAGCCATCGAACGGCTGCTTCGACGGACGGTTGGTGGGAGGGTCACCAGTTGATTCTGCGGCATCAGAGCGATTGAACCTGTCCGCTTCCATCCAGGTTGCCCGTCATGGAACAGATCTTTTGCTGGGTTGTGATCGCTGCTCCTGGATGCACCACCAGGATCGAATCAGAGTCAGAACGGAAGGCGGCAGATGCCGCAGAGGCTATTCTGCGTCTGTACAGAGGACAAACGCAATCGGTTACGGTCGAAGTCGATTGCTTTGACGGCCATGCAGCCGATCGTATTCTGGACTACCTATCTGATCTGGCTGATGAATGGGAACGAGTCTGATTAAGATTTTTGACTAGCTCCGTAGCGTCCATCGATAAGACTCTGACACGGTCAAATGGTTAGGCGATCATGTTTTTCTTCTTCTCAAACCGTCTTGGCTGCCTCGGTTCAATCGTCCTCTCGCTTGTGCTTACGCTGGTTTTTGTCGCAATCTTTCGAGGATTTTAAATGCATCTGTTGGTATTGACCCATTGATTGGCTGTGTACTTCATGTATCGAGACTTCGTCTTAGCAGATTTCGTTGCTTTTGTTTTGTACGTCCCTGAACGCCGTGATCGAGTCAAGCCAAGTCATGGCTGGCACCAACGCCCTTGAATTGAGGCTGCAGTGGTGCACTCGCCCCTGAATCTCCCGTTGGACGAGATCTGCCTCCTCAAGAACCTTTACGTGCTTCGAAGCCGCCGCAAGAGACATGTCATACGGCTGCGATAGCTCGGAGATAGTGCAGCTACTGGAAGCGAGTTGCCGGATCATAGCCCTACGGGTCGGGTCCGACAGGGCGCGAAACACGGTGTCGAGACCGCTTCGAGGATGCTCAACCATACGGTTGATTATCCCATGCCGGCCATCTCGCATGCGAGCATTGAAGCTTCGAAGGCAATTTCGGAGTTCACGGCTAGCCTGCCTCGCCGGACCGGCTGCCGTTCCGTGGGCGATCTCGCATGTCCCATTCCGCTGGCTTACGGTGGAGCGGCTGGGAGATGCCCCGAATGTCCGACCGACGTGAACTCTACCAAAGCCCGAGCGGTGACGTCTGGTATCTCGCAAGGGAGCCGACGAACGGAAGTGCCTTTGTCATCCATCAGCCAAATGGTCCCTCTGGAGGGCGAAAGAGCCATATCGAGCTTGGAGCTTTCCTAAGTGACGGATCGGGAAAGCCTGAACAGCAAGCCCTCCTTCGACTGATCGGAACGCTGGTGTCCGTTCCGCCGTATTCCGAGAAAGGTGTTGAAGGCTGAACCGGACCGCCAACGGGGTCGGCAAAGCCGTCTGCCTTGCTCAGCTTGCTAGGGTGAGTGGTTCAAGGGGACGTGTTCCCTACGGCAGCTCTGCGAGTTCGCACAACTCGGCGGGAGACGGCTCAGCCACAAGGCAGACCAGATAAGCTTTTCGAAATTCGATCAGCTGTCGACCTGCTTGGCAGTGACTTCCACAATCTGACCGTTGGCATCGAGCACCTGGAAGGCGGCCTCGATTGAACGGAGCTGATAGGCCAAAACCTCGGCTGTCCCAGCGTCCCAAGCCTCCTGCAAATCGGCGAATGAGCCGTCCAATTGTTTAGACGGCAGCGGCTCAATTTGGTTCAGGAACAGGATACGGACGGCATAGGTCATATCTGACCATGGCACGGTGATCAGCCGGAACCAAGCCACAGACAACCCGATGTGATTTCATTCCGGCTCACATCAGCCTTGGCAAATGCGCGGCGTCTGCCGGGACCTTTCAGATCGCTTGGATGTCGGAACCACTCCCGACGACTGGAGGTTTCTGCCCATATTCCCGGTTCATACCATTCACGAAACGAGGGCTCATGAGTGTGCCTATCAAGCCGCTTTTGGCCCTTGGGATCGCCTTCGTTGCGGGAGTTGGGGTGACCGCAGCCTATGTCGGCGCCAAGCCTGAAAGGCCCACGGCACACGAAGGGAAGACCAGCGGGATCTCGGATGGAGTTGCGGCATCAGACGCTGCGAAGGAGGCGTCCCCAACTGGCCCAACTAAGAGTTCGGCAAAGGGGGCACTTGATAACCGCTCTGCTGCGAACGGGTGGGTTGATCCTGTAAAACAGCCTGCTGTGGCGACGCCTACTCGTCAGCCATTACCCCCACTCGTTTTCAATCTGGACGAAAAGCAGAAAAGTGCGCCTAAACGAGTTTCCAACGAGCCGGAGCAAAGGAGCCCGAGACGGGTCGATCAACCCATTGTGGCCCAAGCTACCCCACCTCGACGGCCGGAAGCGTCGGAGCTTGTAGCTCACCAAGAAATCAACCGTCCATTAGCGGTTGCCTCTGGCACGACAGATCGAACTCTTCTGTCACAACGAGTAGCTGAAGCAACGTCACGTCGAACGCAAACGCTTCCCTTACCAATCAAACCAAACCGCAAGCCCTCCACCGAAAGAACCGCTTCCCTTGCGGAAAAGCAATATCGCTTATTTCCTTCTGCGACCAAACAGTCTCAGCATGGAGATGTGATTCGTGACGCATACCCCGATGTATCGCAGCACTACTATACATCCAGCCGAAATAGCAATGTGGATTTTCGCCAAAGAGTTCCGCAAATCGATCGCAGGGGTTATAGGCAGGCATCTACCTCTGAGACATCCTCAGGGGTCATGCGCTGGCTGAGCCAGTAATGAGATTTCTCAATTTTGACAGGCTCCAGTCGAATGATTGGCACAAAACATATGGCGGCAATTGGTGTAATTGCCATCGCTTCTGCTTCTCCCGCAAAAGCAATCGGTCCTCAGGAGATGAAAGACCGCACCGCATTCATCGCTGATCGATACCTACAGATTTGGTCATCGGGCAACGTGAGTCCGGTTGCAGGCGTGCCTTATATGTATGGACGAACAGTCCAGTTTTATGGCAAGCCCTACACGCAAGCAGATCTACAAGCGGAGAAGCGAAGGGCTATCTCGCAGTGGCCAGTTCGGCGTTACGTTCATCGACCAGGCACTATGCGCATAGATTGCAACTATACATTACAAAAATGCGCGGCTCGCTCAACGATCGATTTCTCTGTTTACAATCCGAGCCAAGGCACTCGAAAGAGTGGATCAGCAAAATTTGATCTAGGCGTTAGCTTTTCAGGTTCCCACCCAGTAATCCTTTACGAGGGCGGCAGCTCAAACAAAAATCGAAATCTCTAGACTACGTGTACAACAACTGTCAAAGAATAAGTCAGTCTCAGTTAGTGCTTAGACATCGGATTTGTTCAGGTTCATGTAGAAGACCGTTAGCCGCCTCGGCGACGGGTGGCATTCCGCTAGGATAAGCGAAGGTCGGCAGGGTGGCAGCTAAATTGCCACCCTGCCGTAGAGATTTAACGGCCTGACGCAGCACCGCTCGTCGGTGATCCTGAACCCGAGCTATCCTGCTTGAAGCCAGCAGCGTTAGGTGGACCTTTCATTCGGCCATCTTGGTTCGGCGTCGAGTCCGGTGTTTGAGCACCGGCTGTTCCCGTAGTTTCCGCCTTACCGAAGCCTGCGGCGTTGGGTGATCCCTGCATACGGGGAGTGGCGCTCGAGCCACCGGTGGTCCCCTGATTTTCAGCGGCAAAGCTGACGGTTCCCATCGACAGCAAGCTTACTGCTGCGACCAAAGCAGTCTTCTGCATGGCAGCTTCCCTCAGGCGTTCCTCGGTCACTTCTCGTGAGTGGCCTCCTAATCAACGCCTGTGATGTAGCTCAGCTCCTCAGGAAAAGGGCTCATGGGGCAGATAACAGCTGCGGCAGTTCGGTGAGGTCGTTCAGGACAGCATGTGGTTGCCAGCGAGGGGCGAGGGGCTCACCGACACGATCTATCCACACGGATCGGATTCCAAGCTCCTGGCAGACTTTCATGTCTGTAACCTGGCCCATCCCCACGTGAAGCGTTTCCTCCTTGGCGACACCCATCGTGTCGTAGGCGTGTTGGAAGAGACGGTGATCCGGCTTGTAGGCCCTAGCCTGCTGAGCTGTGATGACAAAGTCGATTGGGACCCCGATCGCTCGAACGGTCTCAGCGATCAGGTTGACCTGACCGGTATTTTGAA
>NZ_AKFK01000010.1:0-101897 GCF_000272495.1 Methylobacterium sp. GXF4
CAGACAGTCGCAAATCCACCCATCTGAGACGTCCGCGCGGCTCCCTCACAACGGCCGATGCTGGCCGAAACCGGCCCATCCGCTTCCAGCGTTTAAAACGAAGAAGCAGACCTTTGTTACGGCCTAGGCCCTCGTCTGAATGTGCCTCGTTGCGGACCTTCCACCCTGCGGCTTCCGATGTCCGAAGGCGAAGTCAGCTCAGAAGGCGAAGCGGCCCTAAAAGCGGCGGCCATGACATCAGCATGTCATGGCCCATTCCTTACGTATGACTTTGAACTGAGATCGGCGCAGTCGGACGATTCATCGGGGCGGCTAAGGCACGCAGAATGGCGTCGAGCCCATCGGTGAGTGCAGCCGGCCCAGGCTGGAGGATGAGCGGCGATTTTATCTCGACGATCCGTCCCTCCGCGACCGCCGGCATCGACGACCAGCCGGGCCGCGACGCGATGCGGGACGGCACTACCTTCTTCCCGCACCAAGACGCCAGGATGACTTCCGGCCGTGAGGCCAACACCGCCTCCGGCGTGACGATGCGGTCCTTGGCGGCCGGCTGCCGGGCGAGTTCGGGGAATACGTCGTCGCCGCCCGCGATGCGCACGAGCTCGGATACCCATCCGATGCTGGAGATCAGCGGCTCGTCCCATTCCTCGAAGTACACACGGGGCCGCGGGCGTCCGTGCGATTGTCCGGCGACCGTCACCAGCCGTTCCTCGTAGCCGCGGGCCAGCGCCTCCGCCCGGTCCCTTGCGTCCACGAGGGCGCCCACCGTCCGGATCATGGCGAGGATGCCGGCCACGTCCCGCTGGTTGAAGAGGTGGACCGCGACCCCGGCCCGGGCGAGGTCGGCGACGATGCCGGCCTGCAAGTCCGAGAAGGCCAGGACCAAGTCCGGCGCGAGTGCCAGGATCTTGGGGATGTCGGCGTTGGTGAAGGCCGACACCCGGGGCTTCTCGCGACGGACCTGGGGCGGGCGGACGGCGTAGCCGGACACGCCGACGATCCGGTCCTGCTCTCCCAGCAGGTACAGGGTCTCGACCGTTTCCTCGGTCAGGCAGACGATCCGTTCAGGCGGGAAGCGGCATGCCCATCCATAGCGCAAGCGACCGCCCGATGTCCGCGGTAGGCCCGGGCATGGCAGTCGTACGAGGAAGACGCCACCCAGCCATTGGCCTCGGGCCCTCAACTCGAAGCCGTAACGCGTAGCGCATGGCGTGACCCGTTACGCGTTACCCTCGGAGTCGCGCGACGCAACGTTCCAGGGCGCCTGCTGCCGGCGGGGCGCTCCCAGACGGGCCGGGGCGCGAATGACGCGGGGCCAACGAGTGTCGCCAACGTCCGATGACGCATAGGGTCGTCCCCGAAACCCCCTCGTGCGCCACCACCGACACGCGACCCGGTCGAGCCGAGCGAAATCAATCCCGCCCGCAAGGGCGATCCTTGAATAAAAGGTCTGGAACGATGCTCTCCCAAGCGGCCGTCCTCCTGACAGCCCTCCTGTTCGGGGGAATGGTCCTGTACTCGTTCGGCTTCGCCTCGTTCCTCTTCAGCGCCCTGCCTGCCGAAGCCGCAGGCCCGCTACTGCGGCGCGCCTTCCCGCACTTCTACGCCTTCGTCATAGGGTGCGCCCTCGCCGGCGCGGCGCTGACGGCCAATCTCGATGGGACCTCCGCCCTCATCCTCGGGCTCATCGCCTTCACGGCCCTCCTGGCGCGGCAGGTTCTCATGCCGGCCATCAACGCGGCGAGCGATGTAGGCAATCGCAGGCGCTTCGGCGTGCTTCATACCGGGTCGGTCCTGGTCACCCTGGCCCACATCGTCGGATCGTCCGCGGTGATCCTCAGGCTTTCCGCATAGGCGTGAAAGCCGATGCGCTCTCGGGAGGTGCGTCGCGGGATAGGCAAGGTCCCAGCGTCCCGCAGGCACTTTACGCGTCCGCATGTCTGGTCGAGAGCAGCGCATCTACCAAGCCCGTACGGTCTGACCCCCGAAGATGCGCGACAAGGGCAGGTCGAGGAAGACGTAGGGGTTGCGGCTTGGCGGCTTGCCGGCCGCGTCCCGACAAACCGGTCGGGTATCTCCGAGGACACCGCCACGTCGCCGGGCTCGGGCGTCGCCGCCCGCGAACGGTAGGCGTCCTGCGTCATCATCCGCAGGGACCGGGCCCACGGCCAGGCGTTGCCCACGTATATCGTCAGGCCGGAGCCCCCATGCTGAACCCCCTCTATGCCGCCTTCCTGCTTACCGTGGAGGCGCAGAAGGTCATCGAGTTGCGGCTGGTGCGGATCGCCTGGGGCGGCGCCGAGGGCCAGGCTGAGATGGTCTCGATGGTCGGCGAGAAGGTGGTCGCCGCGATGGAGGCCGCCAACACCCTGATGGCGGGGGGAAGTCAGAGCGACGTCATCGCCCGCTACAGGGAACTCGTCGCCGACAACACCCACCGCCTGATGGCCTGAGACGGCCCTCCCGAGGGGCGCGGGATCACGTGGGGCAGGCCACACCCCTCAAGCGCCGCCGACCTCATGGCCAGCCGTCTGTCTGCGGTTCCGCGGGCGGGGTGTCGTCCTTTGGAGGCGGTGGCAAATGGGGAGGCGGGACGCGTCCCGGGCTCGGCGGCGTCGGCAGCCCAAGGTCCTCGGTCGGTTCGGGTGCCTCGTCGGTACGGTCCTTCTCGTCGGACATGTCTGATCCCCAGCCCTAGTTGACCTCGTGAACGAGGAGGCCGTCGAGGTTATGACCATCGCGCGCAAACTTATCTACGCCGCATCGAACGGCGACAACTGGTTCCTGTGCGTCGGCAAGAACCCGACGGACGTGTTCGTCCTCCATGAGCCGAACGGTCCCTCAGGCGGGAGACCGTCCCGCGTCGAACTCTCGACTTTCCTCTCCTCCGAGGCGGACAGCCCGGAGCGGCTCGCGCTGCTTGGCGTGATCGGCTCACTCGTCGCGGCCTCCAGCGCCACCGTGCCGGCGTCCCCGTCCGGGCCTGAACCCGGTGCCGCCGGGGCCGAACCGACACCAGGGGAAATGGTCTCGTCGACCTGAAGGCGACGCACCTAGTGGACGCATCGGGCTCTAGTCGACGCTCGCAGGATGCTCCCATACGCAAAGAGGCGCCCGACAGTCCGTCGGACGCCTCTGTCGTTAGACGTTATGGCGAAGCCTGCGACCCGCCGTTCGAAGTGATGTTTCAGTATCCGTAGCCGTAAGCGGGGTATCCGTAGCCATAAGCTGGAGCGTATCCGTAAGCCGGAGCATAGCCGTAGCCGCCGTAATATCCGACCGGGCGGCCATAGCCGTAACCGTAGCCACCGTACGAGTTCGCGACGATGGCACCTGCGGCGAGGCCGGCGATCCCGAGGCCGATGGCTGCGCCGGGGCCGATGCCGCGGCGATAGCCATAACCGCGATAGCCGTAACCGCGTCCGTAGCCGCCGTAGCCGCCGCGGAAGCCCACGCCGCGATATCCGCCGCCATAACCGTATCCGCCATGGCCGTAACCGTAGCCACCGCCGTAGCCCCAGCCGCGGGCCTCTGCGGGTGCCGATGCCAAGAGCCCGAGGCCAAGCAAAGCCGTGGAAGCGAGTGCGATCTTACGCATCCGAAATCTCATGTCGCATGGGAATGGCACCTCAACAGCTCGGGGCGTGCGCCGTTCCAAGGCTATGTGCGCCATGGCACGGTGGGGTGCCCGTCCGATGGCAGATGGCCGCAGCATCGCCGACCAGGATCTCCAGCAAGCAACCATGATGCCTGGGCGGGAGCATCACCCCTCTTCGGCGGCGACTGCGCCGTCCCCGGGGAAACGAGGTCACCATCTGGCCGGTCAGGCTGCGAACGGGGGATCCCGCCTATCCAGGACATGGCTGTCCCGAAGAGCAGCCAAGGCCTCGTCGGCGGCGCGTTGCCCGCTGTCGTGGGCACCGTGGGCGGTCGTGAAGTCGAAGGGATGCGTCGCCTCGCCAGCGAAGAACAGCCGGTTCTCGAAAGGCTGCGCCAAGCGCGAACGCGCCTGCGAGCGACCAGGAAGCGCGCAGCTATACGCGCCGCCTATGGACGCGATCCGGCTCCACGAGGTCGCCGCGAGCGGCCGGATCGCCGACGCCACGTCGCTGCCGAACAGGGCGGCCAACTGCGCCGTCACGAAGGCGAAGCCGTCGGCCGGGCCCTCCTCCTCCAGGATGCGCGCGCCCTCGCCACCGAGGAAGGCCTCGATCACCGGCCAGCCGTTGGGTCGTATGGAATAGGCCGCCGACCTCGGGTCCTCCAGGTTGCCGTAGGCATGCGAGTCCGGCCCGAACGCGGTGTCGCGCTCGATCTCCAGAAAGATCTTCTCGTTGCGCCCGAGGGGAAGGGCGGCGGCCGCTTCTCGCCAAGGGTCGATGCCGCGGGGAAGGCGGATCGCGTCGCCGGCCAGGACCGCGGTCGAGACCGTAAGAACGGCGGCCTTGGCGCGGATGGTACCCGCGCGGGTGGTCACCTCGACGCCGTCCCCAGTCAGGTCGATGCGTTCGGCTGGCGTGGCCAGCCGGACCGTCGCCGAGGACGGCAAGCTGGCGGCGACCAAGGTGCCGTAGCCGAGCGGCAAGTGCCAGTTCTTACCGGTCGAGGCGTCGTCGTAGGCCAGGTAGTCGGTCGCTGAGATGTCCTCGGGCGCGACGCCGCTCATGAAGCCCGCGATGGCCCGCACGTAGCCATTCCAGGCACCGCCCTGTTCCAGGGCATCGCTGGCACGGTCGCTGCCCGAGGCGACCGTACGGAGTCGCTTTTCCCAATCGCCATAGGCCTTCCACGCCGCCTCTTGGTCGTCCTTGTCGTCGGCCAGCGAGGGATGCGCCTTCGACCACGGCGGGTCACTCCGGTCGACCGGGAAGCCGGATGCCTCGGCGATGCCGACCCACGCATTGCGGTCGCCCGAATGGAGCCACTCGCAGCCGAGGTCGAGAGGATAACCTCCGAGGTCCTGGGTATAGGCACGCCCCCCTAGCCGCTGGGAGGCTTCCAGAAGCAGGCACGAGGCGCCACTGTCCACGAGCCTCCGAACCGCACCGATGCCGGCGGCGCCTCCCCCCACGACGATCACGTCGAATTCGCTGGTCATCCGTCCAAGGTGAGGTCGGCCGACACGGCTTCCAAGGTCACCGCGGCCCCGCGGCCTGGCTTCAGGCCCAAAGCCGCCCACCGAGGCCGCCAATCATCGACGTGGGGTGCCGGGCACGACCGACGGGGGCCATCCTAGGTCATCGGACGTCCGGGCGCGTGCACCATCCCGTGACCGTCCGCAAACCTCCGAACCTTGTAGTCCCGCATACCCGGTCCCGAACCGGTAACCTCCAGCGCTCCGGATTGCCCCAGCGCCAGGATGCGCGCGAATAGGAGCTCGTAGCTGCATCCCTGTCCCGGCTGGTCTGAGCCGTCGTCGAGATGACCGATCACGCGGGCGACCAGTTTGATCAGCAACTTCCATTCCCCGGTGGCGAACCCGGTCAGGACGTCGTCGAAATGGGTCAGGGGCGCCGAGACCAAGTACCCGTCCCGAACGATGCGCAGCGGCGCGTTTTCCCGCCGCAGTTTCGCCCAGCGGGCCGTGGCCGGTTCGTTCTCGGCTTCGGTGAAGGGCCTTCTCCCGCTCACGAGATCGGCCGCGACCATCTCCTCGGGACGCAACTGACCCAACGACCATACCGTTGAGGCGGCACCCGGTCGGGGGAAGTCCGAGCCTATCACCTCGACGATGTCGAAGGGGCGCCCGGCCATGCGGGTGACGAACCGAAGGAAGCAAGCGTGCTCCGCCGCGTCGGTCAGGCAGACCCAGTAGACCGGATGGACGCCGGGGTCCGTCGCCTCCGCCCAGGGTACCTCCGGATCGGTGGGCTCCCCTTCCGGTTCGTCGTCCGGCCGCGTGTTCTCGGCGAACCAAATCCGGCGCGCCTCGGGGTCGAATGGTTCGATGGGCCCCACGTCGAGGACGTGCGTCAGTGCGATCACCCGTTCCGCGCGGCCCTGCATCCGCAAGGCCTGCCTGACGGAGTCGGCCCTGGCCGAGCCCCAGGCCAAGTGGACGACCTCCGACGCGCCGGTCACGGCGTACGCCCCGTGGCGCACAGGTCCGCTGGTAGCGGACCCGACGCCTCGAACAGCTTGCAACTGCGCGCGATCTCCTCGCGGATCATCGCGCACGGGTTCACGACGTTGCACGGCGGGTGCGTGGCCGGCGAGGCATCGAAACACTGCGTGACGAGACGCTTGGCGGCAGCGGACCCGATCTCGTCGCGGCACGCCACGGTCCCCTGGCCGGCCTGGGCTTGTGCGAAAGGCGGGACGATGGAAGCGACGGCTACCGCGAGCCATGCCCCTGTCACTCGCAATGCCTTCATCCGAACCTCCCCGCTCGATGCCTCGCCCGGCACTAGGCGCGGCCGGCCCGAACCGGTGGGCTCATTTGCGATGATCGGTCCGACATTGATCCCGGATGTGACCGCAGGGCACGCCGGCTTTTCGAATTGTAACCGTGGTCCTCCGCAGCCGAAATGCCGGTCGCCAAAAGGGGGGCGACGCGGCCGAAATCGTCGTTCGAGGTTTTGCCCCGCCGAGTGGTCTTTCGCCCCTCCCTGTATGGTCGCGCCCTATTCCACCTTCAATCTTTTTGCTGCGGCGGGGCACAGCATCTTGAACTGCTCGATCATCGGCGGGTTACCCGATGCGCAAGAGGTGTCGCCGTCCGGGCCAAGCGGGAAGCGGGTTTTCGCGGCTTGGCGGTCGCCGTACCGGTAGCTAACCGTACCTGCCTTGCAGTTCGCCTGCGCGGCCATGGTGGCCCGCCCCTCGCTGCGCAGATAGTTCGCGACGCACTGGGCTGTCGTCAGCTTGCCGCCGAACTGCTTGGTTTCCCCGCCGGGGTCGCGCTCGCAGTATTCCTGCAAGTCCGCCTTAGTGACGATCCCGCGCATGGTGGCGTGGGTGGTGTCGATGCCGTCGCGCTCGACCACCGTCCCGTTCCAGCCCTTGCAGGACGCGAGGGGGAAGTCTCCGGCGGCCCGTGCTGGTAAGTTAGCGAACGTCAGCAACGCGATGGCTAGGGTCGTACGCCGCATGTGTCGCCCCGGTCCCGGAACTGCCCGTCGTTCGGGTAAGGGCATGTCCCCGTGCCCGCACGGTCAAGCATCACGTCGGGTTATCCACATCCATACAGGGAACGGCGATGTTGCAAGCTTAACCGCTTGGAGGAACCACGGGCCTGTGTTCCACTTTTGTTCTTTGTGGATTCGTGGAGCGCGCGCATGCAGGTCCTGGGTGTCACGGTCGGGTTGCCGACCCCGGTCCCCATCCTCGCCAGGGCGGTCCGCGCGGGCTTCCCCAGCCCGGCGGACGACTTCGTCGAGGAAGAGATCGACCTCCAACGGCTGCTGATCGCGAACCGGCCGGCGACATTCCTCGTCCGGGTGGCGGGCGACAGCATGCTCCTGGCCCGCCTGCACGACGGCGACCTCGCGGTGGTCGACCGGTCGCTGACCCCGCGTAACGGCGACGTAGTGGTCGTAGACATCGACGGAGAGCGCTCGTTCAAGGTCTGGCGGCGCCAGGGCCCGCGGGTCATTCTGTCCTTCGCCAACCCGCGCTTTCCCGAGTTCAGCCTCGCCCCGGACGCGGTTGTCGAGGTGTGGGGCGTGGTGTCGGGGTCGATCAACCCGAGGCGCCGCGCGGAATGAGCCGGGCCTACGCCCTCTCCGACGGCAACAGCTTCTACTGCTCGTGCGAGAGGGTGTTCGACGCCCGCCTGGCCCGGGTGCCCGTGATTGTGCTGTCGAACAACGACGGTTGCGCGATTGCCCGGACCCCGGAGGCAAAGGCGCTCGGCATCCGCATGGGCGAGCCATTCTTCAAGATCCGCGACATGTGCAAGTCGCAGGGCGTGCGGGTCTACTCCTCGAACTATGCCCTGTACGGGGACATGTCGGCCCGGGTGAACACGGTCTACCGGGGGTTCTCGCCGCGCATCGAGATCTACTCCATCGACGAGAGCTTTTTGGATCTCTCGGACGTGCGCGAGGCCGACCGAGTGACCCTGTGCCGGGACATGCGCGAGACGGTGCGGGCGTGGACGGGCATTCCGACCTGCGTCGGCATCGGCGCCACAAAGACGCTGGCGAAACTCGCCAACCACGTGGCCAAGAAGGTGCCCGAGCTCGGCGGGGTGTGCGACCTGACCGATCCGGTCCAGTACGACCACTGGATGGCCCGCATCCCGCCCGAGGACATCTGGGGCGTCGGGCCGGCTAACGCCCGCAAGCTGGAGGCCCTGGGCTGCGAGAGCGTCGCCGACGTGCGCGACCTCGACACCCGGGCGGTGCGCAAGGCGATGACGGTGGTGGGCGAGCGACTCGTTCAGGAACTGCGTGGCATGGCCTGCCTCGACCTGGAGGAGGTCGCCCCGACCCGGAAGGGCTGCGCGGTAACCCGGAGCTTCTCCGACCGGGTCGAGGACCTCGCCACCATGGAGCAAGCCGTGGCCACTCACGCCGCTAGGCTGGGCGAGAAGCTGCGCGCTGGCGGCCTCGGCACCGATCACGTCGCGGTCTTCTTCCACACCTCCGAACACGACCGGGACCGGCCGCAGCGTTCGGTCTCGTCGGTGGTGACCCTGCCGGAGGCGTCAAACGATACCCTGGTGCTCGTTAAGGCGTGCCTGCACGGCGTCCGGAAGACCTGGAGGGACGGCTACCGCTATTCCAAGGCCGGTGTCGTCACCACGGATCTCGTGCCCCTGGCGGCCTCGCAGCGGGCCTTCCCGGGGCTGGGGCAACTAGACCGGGAGCACGGGGCGGCGCTGATGGGTGCCCTCGATGCCTGCAATCGGCGCTTCGGGCGGGGAGTCGTCGTGCCGGGCAGCGCCGGGTTCGACCCCAAGCGCGAATGGTCGACCAAGTTCGAGATGCGCTCGCCCCGCTACACCACCAGGGTCGACGAGGTGCCGGTGGTGATGGCGGCATGAACGATTTACCGGGTGTTCGATCAACAGCAGGTACGGGCACATTAGCGACCCCGTGGGGCTCATCCGAAGGACGTGCGACCTTCCTGGGGCCCGCACGACCGATTCAAGACAGACAAGCCAGTTCGGTCGTTCAACCGCGTGAAGTCCCTTCGGGCACCCATGGGCTTTCATCGCGCATGTACCGCCGTTGCCGAGGCATACCGCGATTTCGCGGCGGAGGTCGCCAGCGACTGACGCAACGCTTGGATGCCCGAAAGGCGAGGCGGCCTTACCGGGACGCCCCGCCTTACCAGCGAAGGGCCTCGATCAGGCTTCGCATCGCCGGTGTGACCTGCCGGTCCGGGTAATAGAGATGGCAGCCAGGGAACGGCGGGCACCAGGAATCGAGCACCTGAATCAGACGGCCGGCCGCGATGTCGTCGGCGACCTCGTCCTCCAGCATGTAGCCGAGCCCGGCCCCGGCCCTAACGGCGGCCGCCGCCAGGTTCCCGTCGTTCGCGATCAATTGGCCGCTCGCGCGGACCCGAACCTCTCGGTCGTCGCGGGCGAACTCCCATGGCAGCAGGCCACCTCCGCCGACCAAGCGGTAGTTCACGCAGCGGTGCGCCTCCAGGTCGGCCGGCGTGTCGGGTCGCGGGTGGCGCACGAAGTAGTCCGGAGTCCCGACCACCACCGTGCGCAGGTCTGGCCCGACGCGCACCGCGACCATGTCCCGCTCGACCGACTCGCCGAACCGGATGCCGGCGTCGAAGCCCGCCGCCACGATGTCGGTCAGCCGGTCGTCGACGATCACCTCCACCGAGACGGCCGGGTGGTCGATGAGGAAGCGGGGCAGCCTCGGTTCGAGGATGGTCCGGGCGGCATAGGGAAACGTCGTCAGGCGCAGGCTACCCGAGGGCTCGCCCCGCCAGTCGGCCAGCGCGTCGAGGCCCCGGGCGACCTCGTCGAGCGCGGGGGCGACGGAGCGCAGCAGCCGTTCGCCGGCGGGGGTCGGTGCGACGCTGCGCGTGGTGCGGGCGAGAAGCCGCACGTCGTAGCGCGCTTCCAGCGCCCGCATCGTGTGGCTGAGGGCGGAGGCCGAGAGCCCCATCTCGGCCCCCGCCCGGGTGAAGCTGCGATGGCGCGCCACCGCCGCGAAGGCCGCCAGATCGTCGAGGGTACCGCGTCGCATTCCTGAGCCATGCTCATAAGCCCTTGCCGAGTATAGCGTCTAATCGCGGCGCCGGTCGCGGATTACCTCTCGCGCTTCAACAGAGAGGCGCGACGATGGACCTGACGCAGTATCGGACCCTGGGACGCTCGGGCTTGGCGGTGAGTCCGCTCGCCCTCGGCACCATGACCTTCGGCGCGGGCCGGTGGGGCTGCGACGCGACCGCTGCGGGCGCGATCTTCGACTGCTACGTCGAGGCAGGCGGCAACTTCATCGACACGGCCGACGTCTATTCGGGCGGCACGAGCGAGACGATGCTCGGCGACATGGTCGCGGAGCGCGGGCTGCGCGACCGTCTCGTCATCGCGACGAAGTCCGGCTTCTCGCGCGCGCAGGGCACGCCGCTCGCGGGCGGCAACAGCGCCCGCAACATCCGCACGGGCCTGGAAGGCTCGCTGCGCCGCCTC
Source organism: Methylobacterium sp. GXF4 (assembly GCF_000272495.1). Lineage (NCBI taxonomy): Bacteria > Pseudomonadati > Pseudomonadota > Alphaproteobacteria > Hyphomicrobiales > Methylobacteriaceae > Methylobacterium > Methylobacterium sp. GXF4. The sequence continues at coordinate 10,607 of NZ_AKFK01000010.1, forward strand.
AAGACCGGCTGGATCGATCTCTACTGGACGCATGTCTGGGACCGGACCACGCCGCCCGAGGAGGTGCTGCGCGCCCTGACCGATGCCGTCGCGCGCGGCGACATCCTCTACTACGGCTTCTCGAACGCCCCGGCCTGGTACGCGGCCCAGATCGCCACCCTGGCGCGCGCCCACGGCCTACCGGAGCCGGTCGGCCTGCAATACGCCTACTCGCTGGTCGACCGCGGGGTGGAACTCGACGTACTGCCCGCTGGCCGGGCGCTCGGCATGGGACTGGTGCCGTGGAGCCCCCTGGCGGCAGGCCTGCTGACGGGCAAGTACGGGCGCGACAAGCTCGCCGAAGCCGGGCCGGCGGGGTCGCTCCCGGACCGTGGGGGCGACGCGGCTGTCGGCGGCAGCGACGGGCGGCTAAACGGCGACAACCCGTTCGGCGGCATGCTTTTCACGGAGGCCAACTTCGCGGTGGTGGACGTGCTGCGGGCCGTGGCGGAGGAGAACGGCCGGCCAATGGCACAGGTCGCGCTCGCCTGGGTCGCACGTCGGCCCGGCGTCTCGTCGGTCCTCGTGGGCGCGAGCCGCCCGGAGCAGCTCGTTCAGAACATCGGCGCGCTCGACATCAAACTGTCCCCCGAGCAGCAGGGCCGCCTGGACGCGGCGGGGCGGCCGCCGAGCCTCAACCCCTACTTCATCTTCAACCTGCCGATGCCGACCATCTTCGGGGGGCAGGCGGTCGAGGCTTGGCGGGGCTCTCCGGCGTCCTGACGTCCCCGCCATTCCGGATGGAGCGGGAGCACCCACCCTTTGCAGAAGCTGGGAACCTCCACTTGCGGGCTGGCTGGCGAGGCAGTGATGCGGTCGTCCATGCCGCCTCGCCGGGCGACGCAAACACGGCAGCTTACGACGAGACGGCGGCGTGCGCGATCATCGGCGAGCTCCGCGGAACGTCCAAGCGGTTCATCTATACGAGTGGCTGCCTGGTCTACGGACCGACCGGCGACACACCCGCGACCGAGGGCAGTCCGCTGAGGGCGCTCGAACTCGTCCGCTTCCGCGAAGCCCTCGAACGGGAGATCCTCGACACGGCAGGCGACGGGATCCACCCGGTCGTGATCCGGCCGGGTTGGGTCTACGGCAACCGGGGCGGCACCGCGATGATGATGGTCTGCGCGGCTGCGGAGCACGGCGTGGCGCGCTACGTCGGCGACGGACGGAACCGCTGGACGACGGTGCACGCCGACGACCTCGCCGACCTCTACGCGCTCGCGCTCGAACGGGCACCGGCAGGTTCGGTCTTCAACGGCGTCCACGGAGCGGCGACCACTCTCATCGAAATCGCGCGAGCGGCAAGCGAGGCGGCTGGTGCCGGGGGGCGGGTGGAAGCATGGACGCTCGAAGACGCGCGTTCGGTGCTTTGGGCGTTCGCCGACGCCATAGCGTGCGATCAGGTCATCTCCGGGGAGAAGGCGGAGCGCGAACTCGGTTGGCGTCCGTCTCGCCGCTCCATCATCGACGAACTGCGGTCCTACCGGTCGGCAACCGACTGAGGCCGGCCGGTATCCGCCCCAAGCACTTGGCGGCCCCGCCTCGGCGACCTTAAAGCGCGCCCTCGGCGAGCAGCTCGCGGGTACGCTTCAGCGTCGACAGCAGCGCGGCCTTGTAGCCCTTGCTGCCGTCGAACTGCGCCTGCTCGGCCTGCTCCTCGGGACCGCCCGGTTCCTTCCCGCGCAGGCCGAGGTAGCAGTAGAACTGAAGCTGCAGCGCGCCCTCCTCGTCCTCGAACAGCTCGTTGACGATGGCCCCTTCCCGCGGGCCGGTGGCCTGGAAGAAGGTCACCTTGGCCCCGGGCTCGAAGGCGATGATCTCGCGCAGGTCGACACCCCCGATGGTGGCCTCGCGCACGAGGTGGGTGGCACTTTCCTCCACGACGTCGCACCGACTGCAGAGCCCCGGCGGCAGGAACTGGCGGGCGTCGCGGGCCTTGAGGACGAGGCCCGCCCAGGCCTGCGTGCGGGTCAGGGGAGCCTCCCCGTCCGGGTTCACTGGGACGGTTGCGGTCGAGTAGATCATGACGATGGGCCTTCTGATGGAGGTTGAGTGACGCTTGGGCGTCAGGCGGTCGCGATCTCGGCGGCGAGCGCGCGGTAGGTGCGCAGCGGGCGGCCCAGGAGCGTGGTGAGACGCTCAACGTCGCCGGCCTCCGGGACCATGCCGTCGGTCAAGAAGCGCTCGGCCATCAGGCGCATGTCGTAGGCCATCCAGCCCGGCATGAACTGCCGGAGGTTCCGCTCGAACCCGGCGGTGTCGTCCCCGCCATAGGCGATGGGGCGGCCAAGCACCTCCGACCAGATCGCGGCCACGCCCTCGCCCGTCAGCGTCTCGGGCCCGACGACGTTGATCCGGTCCAGGGGAAACGGCCCGTCGGCCCGCTCCCGGCGGATGAGTTCGAGGGCGGCGACCTCGCCAAGGTCGCGCGCGTCGACCATGGCCAAACCCCTGGCGCCGATGGGCATGGGGTAGACGCCGTGCTGCAGGACGACGTCCTTGACCGTCATCTCGTTGCTCATGAAGTAGGCGGGGCGCAGGATCGTGGCCTCGAAGCCCATCGCCTCGATCATCCGCTCGACGCCGAACTTGCCCGCGAAGTGGGGCACGTTCACGTAGACGTCGCTGTGGATCACCGACAGGTAGACGACCCGCTTGATCCCGGCTTCCCGGGCGACGTTGAGAGCAATCAGCGCCTGGGTGAATTCATCGGGCACCACGGCGTTGAGCAGGAAGAGCGTGGAGACGCCCTGGAAGGCGCCGCGAAGGGCGTCGACGTCGAGCAGGTCGCCCTGCGCCAGGGCCACGCCAGCCGGAAGTCCCGCTTTGGCCGGATCGCGGACGAGGGCGCGGACGTCGGCACCGCGCTTCGCGAGATTGTCGACGACATGGCGGCCGATGGTGCCGGTGGCGCCGGTGACGAGGATGGTCATGGAGTTTCTCCGGGTTGCTGCTGCTGACAGGCCGGAAATTAGCGATCCACGTTCTTACCGATAGACGCTATATCTGGACGGTCCGTCTCGCTGGTGGAACGCATGGACCTTCTCGCCCTCACCGACTTCAACCTCGTTGCCCGCCATGGCGGGTTCGGGCGCGCCGCTCGGGCGGCCGGACGCCCGAAGGCGACGCTGTCGCGCCGGGTCTCGGAGCTGGAGGGCGCGCTTGCACTCCGCCTGTTCGAACGCGGCGCCCGCACGCTGACGCTCACCGAGGAGGGGCGGGCCCTCCACGAACGGACGGGGATGCTGCTGGCCGAGCTCGACGAGACCGCGGCGGCCATCGCCTCGGGCGGCGCGAATCCGCGCGGCCGGCTGCGGGTGAGCGCGCCGCTCCTGTTCTCACAGGTGGCCATGGGGAAGCTCGCGGCCGAGTTCGCCGTGAAGCACCCGGAGGTCCGGCTGGAGGTCACGACGGATGACCGGGCCGTCGACATGGTCGAGGAGGGCTACGACGTCGTGATCCGGGTCAACCCGGAGACGGACGAAAGCCTGGTCGGCCGCGTCTTCCTGCGCGACAGGCTGGTCGTCGTGGCCAGTCCAGCCCTCGGGCAGCCACAGGGCAACCGGCCGGTTCCGGCGGTGGTGCGCGGTTCGGGCGGTGGAGATGCCTGGAAGGTGAAGGTGCCGGACGGGAGACCGCGCATCCCGTTCGAGCCCGTCCTCAGGCTGTCGTCGATGATCATGGTGCGCGACGCGGTCCGGGCCGGCGTCGGGGCGGCCTGCCTGCCCGTCTCGCTCGTGAGCCACGACATTGCCGCGGGCAGGCTGGTCCAATGGGGCGACGTCGAGGGGCCAGAGATCGCACTTTGGACGCTCTACCCGTCCCGCCGGCTCCTCAGCGCCCGCGTCTCGGCCTTCCTCGACCACCTGAAGCAGGCGTTCCCGCAGGGCACGCCCGACGAGTTGGCGTCTTACATCGGCACGTGAGTACGGGCCGGCGCCCCGAAGCCTGCGCGTCATCGAAGGTGCGGCGGGCGTCCTCGATCAGCGGCTCGTGCTCCCTTACCAGCGCGCGAAGCTTTTCGAGGTTGGCAGCCAAGGTGCGCCAGCCGTCTCGCAGTGGAACGGTACGTCTATATCGTACGACTATTCGCCCATCCGCGGATCGCTAACTTTGGCCACGTGAGAAGCAGCCAGCTTCCCGGAGGCAGCCATGCAAACCGTATCGAGCGAACCCCGACCGAAGATCCTGGTCCTTGGCGCCACCGGCGGGACAGGCAGGCTCATCGTCGCCCAAAGCCTGGCGCGCGGCTACGACGTGACGGCGCTGGTGCGCTCGCCCGGGAAGGCGAAAAGCCTTCCCGGCGCCAAGCTGGCGGTGGGCGACGCCCGTAACCCGAAGGTGCTGCGCGAGGCGCTGAGGGGGCGGGACGCGGTGGTGAGCGCGCTCGGCACGCCGGCAAGCCCATACAGGGAGGTGACGCTCCTGTCCGAGGTCACCCGAACCCTCGTCGGCGCCATGAGGGACGAAGGCGTCGCGCGCCTGGTCGCGGTCACCGGGATCGGCGCCGGCGACAGCCGGGGGCATGGCGGCTTCGCCTTCGACAAGCTGATCCTCCCGCTGCTCCTGCGCCATGTCTACGTCGACAAGGACCGCCAGGAGGACATCGTGAGGCAGAGCGGCCTCGACTGGGTCCTCGTCCGTCCCACCGTCCTGAGCAACAAGCCCGGCCGCGGCGCGGTCCGCGCGCTCGTCGACCTCGCCGGCTTCCATGGCGGGTCCGTCGCCCGGGAAGACGTCGCACGCTTCGTTCTCGACCAAGTCGAGACCGACGCCTGGATCGGCCGGTCGCCCCTGATCACGTGGTGAGCGCCGGCCCATCCCGGTGGGTCGGGAAGTGCCGGTCAGGCGCCCTGGCCGGCCAGCGCCACGGCGTCGGCTCCGGCGGGCAGGCGCATCGGGCAGGCCGGGTCGGTCGCGGCGCGCCAGATCGCCTCCGCCACGTCGACGGAACGCGTCACCTCGTCCGGGGGCTGCTGCTGCCAAGCCGCGAACACCTCCTGCACCAGGCCGGCGTAGGGTTCGGGGAAGCCCGCCGTCATGCGAGCCCGTGCGGTTTGGCCAAACGCGGTTTCAGGCGCCCGCCCGGGGATGACTAGGCGCACCCGCACGCTGAACGACTTCAACTCCAGGGCCAGGGACTCCGTGAAGGCGTTCACCGCGGCCTTGCTCGCCGTGTAGACGGAGAGCAGGTGCAGCGGCTTCTGGGTGACGCTGGAGCTCACGTTCACGACGACACCGGCCCGGCGCTCCCGGAACTGCGGCAGTACGGCTTGGGTCATGGCCATCGTCCCGAACGTGTTCGTCTCGAAGATTTCGCGCACCACCTCCATCGGCGTGCCTTCGAGCGCGTTCAGCCAGCCGATGCCGGCGTTGTTGACCAGGACGTCGATGGGTCCCGCCGCCTCGATGGCCTGCCGGATGCTCGTCGCATCGGTGACGTCGAGGGCGAGGACGCGCAGGCGGTCGCAGGCGGGCAGATCCACCGCGCGCGGCGTACGCATGGTGGCTACCACGTTCCAGCCCCGGTCGAAAAAAAGGCGGGCGATCTCAAGACCGAACCCGGACGAGCATCCAGTGATCAGGACGGTTTGCATGTCGGCTCCATCAGGTTGTGACCAGCGATGGATAGATCCGGACAGCGGGACGATCTACAATCGCGCGTCCTGATCTCATTAGCGAAAGTCCGGAAATGTCCGATCCGCTCGCTGACGTTGTCACCCTGCTCCGTCCCAGAGCCGCGTTCTCCAAGTCCGTGAGCGCCTCGGGTCCCTGGCGAGTCCGCCGGGCGGAGCACGGTCGTCCGTTCTACTGCGCCGCGCTGGAGGGCTCATGCCGCCTGACGATCCGGGACCGCGATCCGGTAGTCCTGGAGCAGGGGGACTTCCTCCTTGTCCCGGCTGCGGACGCGTTCGAGATGTCGAGCCTCATGCCCCCGATCGAAGGCTCCGAGACGATGCCGGTCGAGGTGGGGCCCGGCGAGTTCCGGGTCGGGCGGCAGGACGGCCCGGCGGACGTCCGCATGCTCGTAGGCTACTGCACCTTCGGCTCGCCCGACGCAGGCCTGCTGGTGTCGCTCCTGCCGAGCCTCGTCCACGTTCGAGGCGAGACCAAGCTGGCCTCCCTCATGTACCTCGTCGGCGAAGAGGCGCGTCAGCGCAGGCCCGCGCGGGACCTCATCTTGGAGCGGCTTCTGGAGGTCATGCTGATCGAGGCGCTGCGCTCCATGGGCGGCCCCGCGCTGTCACCGGGCCTCCTGCGGGGACTCGGTGACGAACGCTTGAGCGTGGCCTTGCGCAGGATGCACGAGATGCCGACCGCCGCCTGGACCGTCGCAGGGCTGGCGCAGGAGGCGGGGCTCTCGCGCTCCGTATTCTTCGAGCGCTTCAGGCGCGCAGTCGGTGTCGCGCCGATGGAGTATCTCCTCGGTTGGCGAATGGCCCTGGCGAAGGACCTTCTCCGGCGCGAGGGCGGCGGCATCGCCGAGGTGGCCGTGCGAGTGGGTTACGGCTCCGCGAGCACGTTCAGCGTGGCGTTTTCCCGCCATGTGGGCTTGCCGCCGGCGGCGTATGCCCGGGAGCACAGTCAATCGGCTTGACCAGCGCACAACGGCAGGTGCTCGGGCCATCAACGAGGCCTACTGCGCCTTTCCAGTGTCTGGCTGCGAGCGCAACACGATTTCAGCAGACCTCGCCGGTGTCTCGATCCGAGGTATCTCCGAACAGAAGCAGGCGTTCCTAAAGGTCTGCCTTGACGTCACCGTGGAGCTCGAAGCGTTGCCTGACACGGCGCGCTTCCTCACGGCTTCGTTTTGAAGCAGTCATGCTCGTGGTTGGCCGCCTCAATCGCCGCTTCGTTGGTCAGTGCCCATGCGCAGAGCGCCTCGAAGGGTTGGCGCAGCGAATGGCCAAGCGGGGTGATCGCGTACTCGACACCGATTGGTGCGGTCGGCAGCACCGTCCGGGTCACCAGACCATTGCGCTCCAACCGCTTCAGCGCGTCCGCCAGCGCCTTGTGCGTGATGCCGTCGAGCCGCCGCTTGATCGCGTTGAACCGCGACGGCCGCGGGCAGAGCACCGTGAGGATCAGGATCGTCCACTTGTCGGCGATCTTGTCCAGCACAGGGCGCACCCGCGCCATGTTGGCGAGCGCGCACTCGGACAGTGCCTCGAGGTCGGTATCGTCGGCCATATCTAGGCCACCCTAAGTGCGTTCTTGATAGCAGATATACGTTGTGTATCACATGTCCCCTCGTAGACGAAGGGATTCCGAAATGGCGCGCATGGTGGACAAGGTTGCTCTCGTGGTCGGCGGAGCGAAGGGGATCGGCCTTGCGGTCGCCGAGCGGCTGGCGGTCGAGGGTGCGTCGGTCGTGCTCACCGGGCGGCGCACCGACGATGTCGAGGCCGCCGCCGCTAGGATCGGGCGTGGTGCGCGGGGTCTCATTGCGGACGCGGCCCTACAAGAGGACTTGCACCGCGTCGTGGAGACGGTGAGGGAGGCATATGGCCGGATCGACGCGTTGGTCCTCAACGCGGGCATCTCGGAACCGGCAACCCTGCGCGACGGGACGCCCGAGCATTTCGACCGGCACTTTGCAGTCAACGTCCGTGGGACCGTCTTCGGGTTGCAGGCGGCGCTGAGCGCGATGGGGCGGGGTGGGTCGGTCGTGCTGATGGGATCAATTGCCGATGCCGCAGGCATCACGCCCTACGGGACTTACTGCGCGACGAAGGCGGCACTGCGCTCCTACGCGCGCACGTGGACAGCGGAACTGGCCCCGCAGGGTATCCGTGTGAACGTGGTGGCCCCCGGCCCAACCGACACCGCCATGATGGCTAGCGTGCCGGAGGAGGGGCGGGCCGCGCTGATCGCACCAATCCCCCTCGGCCGCATGGCGCGCCCGGAGGAGGTGGCGGCGGCCACGCTGTTCCTGCTGAGCGACGAGGCGAGCTTCATCGCGGGCGCCGAACTGTGCGTCGATGGCGGGATGCGGCAGGTCTAGCGTCCCGGTCAGGGGGTCATGGAGCCGCTGTCAGGGAGCGGCCTCATGGTACCGCATCGCTTCGAGGTCGGCGATCAGCCCCGGCCCGGTCGGGTGCCACCCCAGCCGGGCCTTCGTCCACGAGCTCGAGGCCGACATGTCCACACCGGCGAATGCGCCGAGCCACTCGAAATGCCGGGCCGCCTCCTCCGGCGGAAGGGACCTGACCGGCACGTTCAGCCCCCGACCGAGGACTTCCGCGATGGCGCGAGTCGGGACGCCCTCCTCGGCGACGGCGTGGTAGCGTGCCCCTGTCTCCCGCTGCTCCAGAGCCAACCGGTAAAGGCGGGCGACGTCGAGTACGGCAGCGGCCGACCACCGGTGCGTCCCGTCCCCGACATAGGCCGAGACGCCCTTCCGGCGCGCCAGTTCGACGAGGTAGGTGACGAGGCCCTGCTTGACCCTGTCATGCACCTGGGGGAGCCGCACCACCGACACGTTGACGCCCGTCTCCAGCAGCGCGGCCCCTGCCAGCTCGGACGTGATGCGCGGGTTCTGATGCTCGGCGTTGAAGACGTCCTCCGTCGCCGGCCGGCCCGGGGCGGGGCTCCCGAAGCCGGTCCCGGAGGTGATGATCAGGGGCCGATCCGAGCCCTTGAGGGGGGAGCCGAGGGCTTTGATGGCGCGCCGGTCCTTCTCGCAATTGGCGGCGAAGTTCGAGAAGTCGTCGTGGTCGAAGGCGGTGTGGATCACTCCGTCCACCTGGGCGGCGCCGCGGCGCAGGCTGTCCAGATCCTCCAGGTTGCCGAGATGCGGCACGGCCCCGGCGTCGCGAAGGGCCCGGGCGCCCCTCTCCGAGCGGGTCAGCCCGAGAACCTGATGGCCGGCGGCGAGGAGTTCGGGAACGATGGCCGAGCCGATGAAGCCGGTCGCACCGGTCAGAAATATGCGCATGGGGGCTTGTCCGAAGGGGCGAGGAAGCCGACTGTCGCGCTTGCCGGCATCCGGTTAAAGTAGTGACCTTATCCGGGTATAATCACCAACAGGCTCGCGATGCCGTCCACCTCGGAGAACCTGCTCGGGGCCTATCTCCGAGACCGGCGGACAAAGTTGGACCCAGCGGCCTTCGGGTTCTCCGGGCGCCGAAGGACGCCGGGCCTACGCCGGGAGGAAGTCGCCCAACGCTCCAACATCAGTGCAACCTGGTACACGTGGCTGGAGCAGGGACGCGGCGGAGCCCCCTCCGCGGACGTGCTCAACCGCATCGCGTCCGGGCTGATGCTGACGGAGCCCGAACGCGAGCACCTGTTCCTGCTGGGGCTTGGGCGGCCGCCCGAGGTCCGCTACAGGCCGGTCGAAGGCGTGACGCCGCGCCTGCAGCGCCTCCTCGACACGCTCGAGGCGAGCCCCGCGCTGGTGAAGACCGCCACCTGGGACGTCCTCGCCTGGAACCCGGCCGCCGCCGTGGTGCTGACCGACTGGGATACCGTCCCGTTCCGCGAGCGCAACATCCTCCGCCGGATGTTCGGCGACCTGCGGGTGCGGAGCGCGCAGCAAGATTGGGAAAGCGTGGCGCGCTTCGTGGTTGGCACGTTCCGGGCCGACGCGGCGAGGGCCGGGGCCACCTCGGAGGTCGGCCAGTTGGTGGAGGAGCTCTGCCGCACGAGCTCGGAGTTCGAGGCGCTCTGGCACGAGAACGACGTCCGGGTCCACGGGGACGGGGTCAAGCGCCTGCGGCACCCGACCCTGGGCGAGATCGAGCTGGAATACTCGGCTTTCGCGGTGGATGGGCGGCCCGACCTCGGCATGCTCGTCTACAATCCTGTCGCCGACACCGTCGCCGCAGGGATACGCGCCCTGGTCGCGGCACGCTCCGCCAGCCGGCAAGGCCGGGCTTAGGGTCGTTCGCATTGGCCGGCACGCGCCTGAGGAGCTGCCGGCGCGCATCGTCGATCAACCGGTAGAGGATCGCCTCGACGCCCGGGTCGCCCATGTGCGCGCGGTCGCCCCGCGCGACGAGGTCCCGGCTGCGTTCGCCCGCCGTCACCCAATTCCAGCCAACTGTCGACCGTCCGCTTTCTTCGAACCCCTTCCCGAAACCAGAACAGTAGCAATCCACCCTGAGCGGACCTCCCGCTATCGACCCTTCATCGCCGGGCCGAAACCACAAGGCCTCCCCGAAAGCGGTCCTTCAACGCGCGGAAAGCGTCCCGTTTCGCTATCGTCGCTTGGCCATTTCAGAGAATGGCATTCGGGAAGCGGTTTGGGGAAAACTTGCACCGATGCGGTCGTGACAACTCAGAGCATTCGAGCCCTGCGCCGCCAGCGCCACGCGCCGCGCTTCGGAAGCGGAGATCTCCACCTTCAGAAGCGCGTTCCCGACACCGTCGCGATAAAGGCGCGGAGGTCAGCTAGCATCAGTTCCGGCTCTTCCAGCGCGGCGAAATGCCCGCCTCGCGGCATGTCGGTCCAATGCACGACGTTGTAGGTCTTCTCCGCGAATGAGCGAGGCGGCGGCGAGAACACCGGATCGGGGAACGCCGCAACGCCGGTCGGCACCTGGATGCGGGTGCTGGCCGGAAGCATCATCGATCCCTCAAGCCGGCTGCCGTAGTAGATCCAGGTTGCAGTCACGAACGATGCCGGCGCGATGTAGAGCATGATGTTGGTGAGGAGCTCCTCCTCGGAAAACTTGCTCCAGATGTCGGGGTCGCCGTCGGCGGTTGTCGGAAGATCGGCCCACTTGCCGAACTTTTCGAGTATCCAGCCCGCCACTCCGACCGGGCTGTCGGCCATCGCGACGCCGAGCGTTTGCGGACGGGTCGCCTGCTCGTGAAAATAGGCGCTCTCCCGATCGGCCATCGCGGCCCGCTTGGCGGCGAAAGACTTCTCCTCGTCGGTCGTCGGAGCGGCGTCCTCCGCACGCACGGTCATCATGTTGATATGGATGCCGAGCAGAGCATCCGGTCGATCATGCGCTGCCCAGGCCGCTATGCCGTGGCCCCAATCGCCCCCTTGAATGAAATACGGCGCGTCGCCGAACAGTTGGGCCATCAGCCCATGCACGAGCGCAGCAGCTTGCCGCGGGCCAATTGGTTGCGTGATCGGGTTGGAAAACGCGAAGCCTGGAAGCGAGGGGACAACAACATCGTGCCCGTCCGCTGCGAGCGGCTCCAACAGCCGCTCGAACTCAAGATACGAGCCCGGCCAGCCGTGGAGAAGTAGGACGGGCGGCTCGGAGCCGTCGCCCTTCACATGAACGAAGTGGAGGTGTTCGCCTTCCACGTCGGCTGTGAAGTTGGGGAGTGCATTGAGGCGCCGTTCGACCGCACGCCAGTCGTAGCTATCCCTCCAATACGCGACGAGCCGCTTGAGGTCATCAACCCCGACCCCCGCTGACCAGCCCCCCGCATCCGGCAGCTGGCTCCAGTCGTAAGCCTCGATCTTGGCTCTGATCGTCGCGAGCCGTTCGTCAGAGATGTTGATCGTGTAGGGTGAAATCATGATGTTCTCCGCTTAAGCTGGGAAACGCCATCGTCTAAGGGATTGCTTGAACATCAGATCGCCGGCGCATCCGGTGCGCTCGCCCGCAGCGCGGTAAGGTCGGCCTGTTTTCCGAAGATGCCCCAATTTTGCTCGGCAACCTCGTGAATGACGACGTACACCGGGGCGACCGCTGCGCCGTCCGGCCGCCGATCAAGGATGGCGGTTGCGCCTTCAATAAGCCGGCGCTTGCCAGCAGCATCCAATCCTCCTGCCAGCACGTATATCTGGAGCGTCACGACGGGCAGCCGAGCGAGTTCGTCGCCCATGAATACGGCATCTGCCGCATAGTCGGCGAAGTAAGTCCACACGGTGCTACGCAACATCGGCGAGGGCGGTAGTACCTCCCAGTCGAGGCCGAGCGCTGTCAGTGGGCCAGCGACCCGCTGCCGATCGGCGGCGTCGAAGGTGCCAGCCGGCGAATGGATGATGAGCTTGGGCATGGAGCAGCGTCCCTGTGAACGAATGCGGGTGCCGCCGTGCGGCACCCATCGTCGCGGCTCAGATGGTCTGACCGCCAGAGACCTCGATGCGCTGACCGGTGACCCAGCCATTGTCCGGGCCGAGCAGGCTGGCCACCATGGGACCGATGTCGTCGGGCAGGCCGACGCGGCCTAGCGCCGTCATGCCTGCAAACGCCTTGTTGTAGTCTGGGATGTCGCGCACCGCGCCGCCCAGGAAGTCAGTCTCGATCGCGCCGGGGGCGACCGTGTTGGCGGTGATGCCGCGCGCGCCCAGCTCCTTGGCGAGGTAGACTGTCAGGACCTCCACTGCGCCCTTGGCCGCCGAGTAGGCCGAGAAACCGGGGAACGACACGCGGGTCAGGCCGGACGAGAAGTTGATGATGCGTCCGCCGTCGGCCAGCACCGGCAACAGGGCCTGGGTGAGGAAGAACACGCCCTTCACATGGACGTTGAACAGCTGGTCGAACTGCGCTTCGGTGGCGGCGGCGAATTCGGCCATCTCGCCGTGCCCGGCGTTGTTGACCAGGTAATCGAGTGTATCGCGGCCGAAGGTCTGCGTCAGGCTGGCGCGTAGCGCCTCCACGAAGGCTGGGAAGGTCGCAACGGTGCCGGTGTCCAGCTGCAAGGCCACCGCCTTCCGGCCCAGCGCCTCGATCTCGGCGACGACGGCCTTTGCCTGCTCTTTGTTGGTGCGGTAGGTCAGGATCACGTCGCCGTCGTGGCGGGCGATGCTGACGGCGGTGTTGCGGCCGAGACCCCGGCTGCCACCGGTTACGAGAGCGATTTTGCTCATGGTCGGATACTCCTTTGTTGCCCGACCATGATGCGGCCAGAGGGCCCGATCGTCGTTGCCGAAACCTCGTGCTTTCTTGCCTAATCCTCTTGTAGGCTTTGTGCGCAGGCGGTGGTGCAGCTAGGATGGCCGCATGAGCGAAGCCCTGCGCGAGGCTGTTGACCGCTTCACCAGCGCCTATCCAGGCGCGGGCGAACTGACCGCTACCGCCATCCCCGGTTTGACCCTGGTACGGGCTGCCGCCCCGAGCGGCCTGGTTCACGCGATCAACCGGCCGTTGGTCTGCCTCGTCCTGCAAGGCAGCAAGCACGTCACGACAGGCAACCAGGCGTTCACGTTCAGCGGGGGAGCCTCACTGCTGATCACGGCGGACGTGCCAACGGTCAGTCAAATCACGGAAGCCAGTGCGGAGCGGCCTTACCTTTCCCTGGTGCTCGAACTCGATAGCGCCGTGCTAGCCGAGCTGCTAGCGCAGGTGGACGGAACCCCGCCACCGGGGCCGGTCCATTCCGTCGCCGTCGATCCTACGGAGACGGAAGCGGCCGACACGGCCTTGCGCCTCATGCGCTTGCTCGATCGTCCCGCATCCATCGGCGTGCTACAGGCGCAGCTTGTGCGGGAGTTGCACTACTGGCTAATGCTGGGCCGGCACGGACCAGCCATGCGCGCGCTGGGCTGACCCGGCGGCCATGCCGAGCACGTCGCCCGCGCGGTGGCCGTGCTACGGACGGAGTACGCCCAGCCGCTGTCCATCGCGCGGCTGGCGGCGGTGGCCGGTATGAGCCCATCGTCGTTTCACCTGCACTTCCGGGGCGTGACCTCGCTCTCGCCGATCCAGTTCCAGAAGCAGCTACGCTTGATCGAGGCCCGGCGGCTGATGCTAGCGGAAGGGTTCGGCGCAGGCCGCGCCGCCTATGCGGTGGGCTACGAGAGCGTGCCGCAGTTCACCCGTGAGTATGGGCGGATGTTTGGTCAATCGCCCGCGCGCGAAATTCGTCAAGCGCGGGTACAAATCGGGTTTGCTGCATAGCCTTCGAGCGGACGCTGCCAATGCCTGCCAAGCGTTGGGAGCAGGCGGGACCTCGACGTCCGCTCTGATGCTTCGGCCGCTCGGAAGCAGACCGGCAGATATCCACCCATCTGACACGTCCTGAGGGACGCAGGTGCCGACGGCACATGGCCGATAACTGAAGTTCCGCTTTGGGAGATTCGCGCCGGCGAAGCGGAAGTACCCAGCTCCCTCAAGGGCACACGAACGAATTACAGCTTTGGTTACAGATCGCGGGCGTCTGACGTGGCCTCGCATCAGTCGAGAACGCGAGGCCGTGCAAGATCTGTATCAGACCGCGGGGGATATGGCCGACGCCGATGCCGGCCTCCTATCCATGACCGAGACCACAAAGGCCGTGAGGAACGCCAGCGGCATCGTGACGATGGTCGGGGGATCGAGCGGGAAGATCGGAGCGGCGTTACCGAGCACCTTCACCCAGACCGGTGGCCCGAGGACTGTGAGGGCGACGGCGCCGACGAGGCCGATCACGCCGCCGGCGATCGCCCCCCGGGTCGTCAGCCCGCCCCAGTACAGCGCCAGGATCAGAAGCGGCAGGGTCGAGCTGCAGCTCACCGCATAGGCGAGGCTGATCATGTAGGCGACGTTCTGGGTCTGAAAGGCGATGCCGAGCAGCACCGACAGAATGCCGAGGCCGACGGTGGCGAGCCGCGAGGCCCGGATCTCGCTGCGCTCCGTCGCCCGGCCCCGGCCAATGATGCGGGCGTAGAGGTCGTGCGAGACCGCCGAGGCGCCCGTCAGCGTCAGCCCCGCGACCACCGCCAGAATCGTGGCGAAGGCCACGGCGGAGACGAGGCCCATGAGCGTGTCGCCGCCCAGCGCGTGGGATAGATGAACGGTGGCCATGTTGCCACCACCGCGGATAGCGCCCTTGGCGTCGAGATAGGCCGGATCTCCGCCGATGATGGCCAGCGCTCCGAACCCGATTATGAAGATGAGCGCGAAGAAACCACTCTGGCACATCACGGCCCAGAAGACCGACACCCTGGCCGCACGGGTGTCCGGGACGGTGAAGAAGCGCATCAGGACGTGCGGGAGGCCCGCCGCCCCAAGCATCAGTGTCATGCCGAGTGAGACCGATTGCCAGACGCTCCCCGAATAGACTTGCGGCATCATGATCGCAGCGTGCCTTGGGTGCACTGCGATGGCCCGGGCGACGAGGGTATTATAGTCGAAGCCGAACTTGGCCAGGACGAGCAGCGAGATCGCGATGCCAGCCGTGAGCAGCAGCGCCGCCTTGACGATCTGAACCCAGGTCGTCGCCACCATGCCGCCGAACATCACGTAGCAGATCATCAACGCGCCCACGAGGATCTGCGCATAGAGATAATCGAGCCCGAACAGCAGCCGGATCAACTGGCCCGCCCCGACCATCTGGGCGATGAGGTAAAACATTACGATGATGAGGGTCGCGATCGCGGTGAAGATGCGGATCGGTGTCTCCGACAAGCGCGTCGCCAGGACATCGGCCACCGTGTAGCGCCCGAGCTTCCGCAGCCGCTCGGCCACCAGGAAGACGACGAAGGGCAGGCCGGTCGCATAGCCGACGGCGAAGATCAGGCCGTCGAAGCCGGAGGAGCAGATCAGACCGGCAAGCCCGAGGAGCGCGCCGGCCGAGATCATGTCGCCGGCCAGGGCGATGCCGTTCTGGAAGCCGGAGATTTGACCGCCCGCGGCATAGAACTGGTCGGCCGAATGGGCGCGCCGCGCCGCCCAGTAGGTGATGCCCAACGTTACGAGAACAATGCCGACGAACATTCCGATTGCTGCGGGGTTGAGGCCGCCGCTTTCGGCAGCGAGCGCCGGGGCAATGGCGCCTAGGATAAGTGAGACGGCAAGAATGGACCTTCGCATGGTGTCTGCCTCCTCAGCGCGCGGTGAGACGGTTGGCGAGCAGGACGTAGAGCCCCGTCAGGATCATGGTGGACAGGATGGCGAGGAGACCGCCGACGGTGCCGACCGTCACGGCCATCCCGGGTGCGATCGGCCGCGTCATAGTGGCGGGCGAGACGATGAAGGTGCCGACGAAGCTGCCGTAGATGAGCGTCTGGATGGCGGCCATGATCCAGCCGAGGCGGGCTTGCGGCAGGTCGTTGTTCGGCGCCGCGGTCGGTGTTCGTTGGACAGGCATCAGTCGCACTCCGGCTCAGAGCAGTGGGACAAACAGGGGTGAGATCGAGGATTACTCGGCAGCTTTCGGCGCATCGCCCGGAGCGTCGGCGACCACGCGGCCGAAGCCGTTGTTGACGCGGCTACGCTGATACTTGTTGAGCCACGTGCTGAACTGGACCGGCAGCATGTCGTAAGGACGCGCCTCGCCAAGAACCATCGCCGCGTAGACGGGCCAATGGGGGTTGGCGAGCATCGGCCGGCCGAGCATGACGAGGTCGACCTGACCTTCCTTGACGATCGCCTCAGCGAAGACGGGATCGGCGAGGTTCCAGTTCGCAGCGGTCAGGACGCCCGCCTCCTCCCGGATGCGTTGCGCAGCCGGGACCATGAACCCCTCCTCGTCCCACGGCGTCTGGGCGCGGCCCGAGTTGCCGCCGAAGGAAACGTCTACGAGGTCGAGGCCCCGAGGGGCGAGCAGCCGGGCCAATTCGACCGACTCGTCGATGGTCTGGCCGCCGGGCGCGAACTCCGTCACGCCGAACCGCATGGAGAGCGGCAGCCGCTCGGGCCATTCCGAGCGTACCGCCTCGAAGACCTCGATGAGCAACCGGCTGCGCCCGGCGAAGTCGCCGCCGTATGCGTCGGTGCGCCGGTTGGCCAGGGGCGAGAAGAAGCTCGACAGCAGGAAGCCGTGTGCGCAGTGGATCTCCAGCCACTGGAAACCGGCCTCCCGCGCGCGGCGCGCAGCCTCGGCGTATTGGCGCGTCACCGTCGCGATATCGTCGTGCGTCATGGCGCGCGGGACCCGCGGCATGGCTCCGCCGAAGGCGTCGGCGGAGGGGCCGATCATCTCCCACGCGTCGGGATGGTCGTCCGGCAGATGGCCGCCGCCCTTCCACGGAGGCTCGACGCAGCCCCGGCGGCCGGTGTGGCCGAGCTGGATGCCAGGGACCGCCCCGACGGACGCCACGAAGCGGGCGATGCGCGCCAGGGCCTCGCCCTGCGCGTCGTTCCAGATACCGGCGCACTGGGTGGACATGCGGCCCTCCGGCGAGACGGCCGCCTGCTCCACCACGACGAGGGCGGCGCCCCCTGCCGCCTTCGAGCCCAGATGCGCCAGGTGCCAGTCGTTCACGAGTCCGTCCGGCGACGAGAACTGGGTCATTGGCGAGACCGCGATGCGATTGCGCAGCGTGACGTCGCGAACCCGGAGTTCGCTGAACAGTGAGGACATCGGGCTTGGTCTCCCCGCCCGCCCCGTCCGGCCAAGCATCCTGCCGGAGAAGCGAGCGATCTGCTCGAAAAATAAGCCAATACTGCCGATGAACAGGCAGCTAGATGCCTGGATCTTCTCGGTCGATGACTTGTTCGAGCACTAGACTGCGCTTAGCCTCTGAGGGCGTTCTTCCAAATTCATGCCGGGTTCGAACAGATTCCGGACATCGTGAGGCGAGGATGCGCCGGCGGGGCGTATCAGTGAGATTGAGGCCATGACGGTCACGACGATGCAGACGCGTGACATCGGCTCCTGGCCGAAGAACATTGCATTGGCCCGCAGCACGGGGCGGGGCTGGCGGGACATCCACGCGCAGCACGTCGCCGTAGAGCCCTGGACGGGGACACTCGACCCGGTCGGCAACCCCTGCCTCGGCTACTGCGTCAATCGTCCCGCCCAGATCCGCCGGCGCATCGGGCGCGGCGGCATGACCGAAACGCACACGCTGCGTCCCCGCCAGTTCCACCTGATCCCGGCCCATGACGAGAGCGAATGGCAGAGACGGGGGCGCTCAGAGATGCTGGCGATGCATCTCCGCCAGGGATTGATCGACGAGACCGCGCGCCAGATGTGCAGCGCGACCGCCCCACGCGTCGAACTCGACGTTCCGCTCGGGACGTCCGACCCGCTCTTGGAGCAGTTGGCGCTGGCTATCCTGGAGATCATGCGGGAGGAGCCGGATCCCTCGTCGGCGCTCTACGTCGACGAGTTGGTCCACGCCATGGTTGTGCGACTCGTTCGGATCTACACAGCCAACGGCCGCTCATCGCGGCGGGGCCCAGACAGGCAGGTGCTCGATTGCGGCGAGATGAGGCGCGTCCGCGACCTGATCGAGGACCGCCTTGCCGACGATCTGTCCCTCGAGGCCATCGCGGGCGAGGTCGGCGTATCCGCACGCTCCTTGTCCCGCTCCTGTCTCCGGCAATGGGGCACGACGGTCCATCAATACGTGCTGTCACGCCGGGTGGAGCGGGCCAAAAACCTGCTCCTCTCGACCGATCTCACCGTCACCTCGATCGCGCTGGATACGGGCTTCTCAAGCCAGAGCCATCTAGCGACAGCGTTTCGCCGGGTGACGGGCCTCACACCGAAAAATTACAGGCTCTGCGGGCAATCCTGATCCGGCGATGCGAATTTGACAGTGATCTGGGCTGTCGGACTTGCAGGATCTGTGCGCGCCGGCTGAGTTTTACTGGCACGCCTGCAGATATGAAGACCTCGCGGAAAAATGCGGCTTGGTGGCGAGCATCTTGGGATACTGGCCCCATGAACTCTCTCATAGGGGTTGGATCCATTCGTAGAGTCGAAACCTGTCCCTCGCGGATGATGTGGCCGTTGTCGAACATGCAGACCCGTTATTTGCTCCCGGTCGCGCAGAGAGGGGCAATACGGCAACTATAAGAGCCGAGCGGTAGACCGGGCTTGGCCGATATCGGTATAGCTAGTATCGGACAAACTTCCAAGCAAAGCGAGTGTTGGCCGTCCAAGTACTTGCGGCCAAAAATAATCGATGAATCCAGCCTATTTGGTACAGGGCCACAGCCTCTGTCACGACGGTCGTTTCGGCAACTTTGTACCATCCCCGTGTGCCAGCGGGGCCGAGCGGGTTTAGCTGTTGAGACCGGGCCGCTCGGCCCCTATCGAAGCGTGGACCCTGGGAAGGATTTCCACTTCGATTCCGTGTGCACCACGGCCGCGTGCGGATCGTGGTGGATGAGCGCTTGGCGTCAGCCCTTGCGGATCAGCGGGGCTACCACCGCAGCCGGCGCCGGCGGGGTGTAGAGCGGGACGACGAAGCGGACGAAGCCGTCGGTCGAATAATTGTCTCGGGTCCGGCCGAGCGCGTTCGTGTACTGGGCACCGGTGACCACGTCGCGTGCCACATACGCCTGAACGGTGAAGGCCTTGAAATCGTAACCGATGAGGCCACCGACGGCGAAGCGGCCGCGATTGCCGTTCGCGGCGCTGAACTGGCTGGTGTCGAAGTTGTAGACACCGTAGGCGACCGGGCCGATCTCGAAGTTGCCGAACTTCTTCGTGGCGGTCAGATCCAGCAGGATTGCATCCGAGAGGCGGATTGGGCCGATCGCTGCACCGACGGGACCGCCGAAGCGGCCGGGCGTGTCGTAGACGTTGCCGGTCAGGTTGGCGGTGATGTTCCAGCCGTCGCCGGTGTAGCTGCCGGCGACGCCGAACCTGTACGTGTTCGAAGAGAATTGCGGCAGCACCGGCGTTCCAGCCAAACCGGTCCCGAGCGAGCCGCGACCGGCATCGAGGTCGTTCAAGTGAACGCCGCCCAGGAAACTGACGCCGAAATTGTTGCCGAGGTCGAACGCCCAGATGCCGGCAAGGAGGGTGCCGACGTTGATCGAGATATCCTTGTTTCGCTGGCCGGCGCCGTTGCGGGTGAAGGCGAAAACGGTGGGCTGAGCGACGAGCGCTTCGATGCGGCCGCCGAAAGGTGTCAGCGGGGTCGACCAGAGCAGGAACGGGACGTTGATCGCGGTGTCGGGCGAGAAGGGCTGATCCGTGCGACGGTAAATGAAGGTGTCGACCGCGTAGAGGCCCTCGGGCAACGGCGCGCCGGCGGCGAGGCCGACTTGCTCGCCCGGAATCGTTGTGGCTTGGGCGAAGGCGGCCGTCGCGCTCAACGCGACGGCCGCAGCGCCCGCGAGCGTTGCCGTGATCCTGTTCAGCATCCTCAATCCCCTTTTTGCCGGGCGCAGGCCGAGCGTTCCCGTTCGCCGAAAAGCCCCGGCGCAGATACCGATCGGTTGTTTTGTTGGACTTCAGCGTCTTAGTTGTATGGAAACGCGATCAATTTGTACGCATTCCCATATCGACTATAAGTGTGTCATTGTTTGACTTTGAGTCTACTGTAAAAATGACGAGCGATACGAGGGGGTGCGCTCATGTTGCTGCGAAAGCACGCTTGTCGGCGGCCGGATCGAAGCATGCCGGAGCTCGCTCGCTCGCACGGCTGAGGCATAGAGAAGATGCCAGCAAGGACGACCGCTTAGGACTTAGCCGTGCCTCTATCGGGCGCTTGAGCAATCAACTCTCACGAACGATGTCCCAGCGCTTTCCACGGCCTGTTCTCAAACAGACCGTCTACACAGAGGTTCGGCATATCCCATGTGGGGCGGGCAGCATGCTGGAGGGACAATCCAACGCCACGATGCCTGAAGGTTAGCTGCGCAGGCCTTCTCCTACGCGCAGGTGAGCGGCCGCGCGGCATCAGGCTTCGAGGCTTGATCAACCCGCGCCCGAGATAACGCGATGGCGAGGCTGTCTCAAACACCGGCTGAGGCAGCCATCGGTGCCGTACCAGCGGCCGCTTCGGGAGCGCTTCATCTAAACGGCGAACTTCAGGGCGAACCGCTCGGCGCCGAGGTGCGTCTGGATCCTCTGCGCGACGAACTCGGCATCGCGGCCGACTGCGCCGAAGCGGCCCGAGCCCCAGGTATTCAACCAGGGCAGACCGATGAAATAGACGCCGTCCTCCTGCGTCACGCCACGCTTGTGCTTGGGGTTTCCCGCTCCGTTGAACACGGACGCGTCGAGCCATCGGAAGTCCGGCGTGAAACCGATGCACCAGACGATCGCGGTGATGCCGGAGCCTTCGAGGGCAAGACGGGTGATGGGCTCGCCCGGCTCCCAAACGGGGGTGTAGTGCGCCTGCACCGGAGCATCGACGTTGTTTTCGGCAATGTACTTGTCGATGGCCGCGTTGATGCCGTTGTACGTGCGGTCGGCCCCGTCGAGTGAGCGCTTGAGATTGTCGCGGAAGCGTAGGCTGCCATCCTCAAAATCTTCCAGGACACCGTAGAGCTTCATGCCCTCCTTGGCGAAGCGACGCAGATCGATGTCCCGGCCACCGTCGCGCCCGGTCACGTAGTGGTTGGTGTTGTCGCGGACGCCGTCGCGCAGCGGATGGTTGTCGACGGTCATCTCGTAATAGCCCATATCGGCGAGCCACGTGACGACGTCGCGGCCGCGGTAGAACCGGGCGCAGCGTGGCGCGTCGCCTACCGCGAGATGCACTGTGCGACCGGCGAGATGCAGATCTTCAGCGATCTGCGCGCCGGATTGACCTGAGCCGACCACCAGAACCTCGCCCTCCGGCAGTTGGGCCGGGTTGCGATACTGGTTCGAGTGAATCTGCGTGACCGACCCCGGCAATTTCTCGGCCATGCGCGGTATGATCGGGGTGTGATAGCCGCCCGAGGCGACCACGACCTCGTTCGCCGTGAAGTCGCCGTCCGAGGTCTGGACCGAGAAGGTCCCGTCGTCGCGCCGTTCGACGCGTGTGACTGCGACACCCTCCCGGATCGGCGGGTTCACCTTCGCCACGAAGTTCTTCAGATACGCGACGATCTCATCCTTCTTCATGAACCCGTCCGGATCCGGCCCGTCGTAGGGATGGCCGGGCAGGTCGCACTGCCAATTCGGCGTGACCAGGCAGAACGTGTCCCAGCGCTGGCTCGACCACGTGTGCGCCGCGGATGCCTTCTCGAAGACGAGATGATCGATCCCACGCTGCTTCAGGTGATAGCTGACCGAGAGACCGGCCTGGCCACCGCCGACGATGGCGACGGGGACGTGACGGGGCGTGGACGTCATGGCTCTAACTCCGCGATGCTTCGAGGAAGGCGCCGGGTTCAGGACTCGAAGGTCTCGACCGTGACGAGGCCCCCGGGGTCCTGCTGCTTCGCCGCGGTCTCGATCCGGGCGAGCTGGGCCATCGCCGACGAGCACGCGAAGCCGTATTTCTCGCGCACCCGCTCACTCGCGATTGTGAGGGCCGTGCGGGTCTTCTCAACGAAGGCGTCGAGGGCGTAGCTTTCGCCGACCGCGAGGAAATCCTTCACGATGAGGGAGGGCGAGTAGCAGGCCTCGCGCCGGCCATTGGGCCAGCGGATGTGGAAGTGCATCTCAGGCATGGATCGGCTCCCGTTCGACGCGGGCGCAGGCCGCGTAAGTATCGAGGTGACGCTCGGCGCAGGCGCCCCAGGAATGAGCGGCGGCCCGGGTCGAACCGGCAACCCGCAGCCTCGCGCGCGTCATCGGGGCCAGGGCGGCCGTCATGGCGTCGGCGATGGCCCGGGGATCGCCGGGATCGACGAAGAGGGCGTCGTCACTCCGGAGGTACTCGGTGAAGGGCGGCAGGCGAGAGACGATCGCCGGGGTGCCGCAGGCCATCGCCTCCAGGACGCAGAGCCCGAAACCCTCCGTCCAGGATGGAAAGGCGAGGACGGCCGCTCTGCGATAGAAGGCCGGCATCTCCTCCTGCGAGACGGGCCCGGTCTCGATCACCGCCTCGCCGCGCCCGATCGCAAGCCCATGGGCTTGCAGAGTGGCGCGGCAGTGGGCGCCATAGGAGGCGTGATCGAGGAGCGATGCGCCGCCGACGACCACGAGCTGCGCTTGGCGATGGCGTCGACGCAAGAGCGCGAAAGCCTCGATGATCCCGGCCGTATTCTTGCGCGCCTCGAAGCCACCGACGCTCAGGACGACCGGCCCGGCACCGAGGCCCCAGCGCTCCCTCACAATCAGATCGGCTTCGCTCGGCGCCTCCTGGTACATCGCCAAGTCCACGCCGTTCCCGACGACACCGATCTCCGCACCGCGATCGGTCGCGATCCGGTCGGCCCAGGTGCGGCTGACACAGAGCAGGTGCGTGGCCTCACGAATCGAGCGATCCTGCCACGTCGCGAGCACCGGGTCGGCGAAGCTGTCGACGTGGTGGACCGTGCGCACGAAGCCGGGGATCAAGCGGCGGTGTTTCAGCGTCGCGAGGGCATTGCCGCCGATGCCGCAATGGGCGTGAAAGACGTCGAAGTCACAGGCGGCGGGGGACGCGAAGTGGCGCAGGTAATCGTCGATGCGCGCCCGCACGAGGTCGACCGTTGCGCCGGCGATCGGCTTTGCGGCTACCGATACCGTCGGGCAGGCGGCCGCGCGAAAGAAGCCGCGCCCCGACGGATCGGGCGCGTGGACCACCGCCTCATGCCCGAGCGCGCACAGGGCCTCGGCCAGGGCGAGGCAATGCGCGACGCCGCCCCGTGGATTGGTGGAGTGGGTCAGGATGGCAATGCGCAGGGGCGTCATCGGACGACACCCGCGCCATCCTGGCCACAACCGATCAGCGGGCTGATCGTGAAGTCCCAGACCACGGCCTCTCCGCCGGAGGCATCGCGAACCCGGGCGACCCGGCTCGCATCGAGCTTACCGACCGTGGCGACCGCGATATCCCGTTCGGCGAACCGCGCGAGGACGTCCGGCGTGCAGTCCGGGTGCACGCTCAGAAGGTAGCCGAAGCTTGGGAAGGCGGTGAGCCACCGGTCGAGCGGGACACCGGTGGGCCGCGGGATCGCGTCGAGGTCTATGATGCCGCCGACATGCGAGCATTCCAGCAGCATCAGGGCAGTGCCGACGACGCCCGCCATGCTGATGTCCTTGGCCGCCCGGCAGAGCCCGCTCTCCGCCAAGCCCGGCAGCAGCGCGAGATCACCGCGCAGACGCTCGCCGGCCGTGCCGGTCGAGGCGTCCCAGTACGGGTATGGGTCGCGGAAGCGTCCGCGCAGGTCGATCGCCGCGACGAAGTCGTCGCCGGGCGCCGCGTCGAAGCTCGTGAGCAGGCGCGGGCCAGCGCGGCCGAGCACGGCGACCGCGAGGTTGCCGGCTTCAGCGCGCGTATTGGTGTGACCGCCGACGATCGGGACGCCGTACAGTGCCGCTGCGTCGGACAGGCCTGCCAGGATCGGGTCCGCGGCCGCGGCATCTCGGCTCCACAGCGCGTCGACTACCGCGAGCGGGCGCCCACCCATGGCGGCGATGTCGCTGAGGTTGACCATGATGCCGCAATAGCCAGCGAAATACGGATCGGCCGCGACGAAGCTGTCGAGGAAGCCCTCGATGGCGAACAGCAGGTGGCCGTCGCCATCCGGTATGGCGGCACAATCGTCGCCGACCGGCACCGCGTCGTGCCGGCTGTTCAGCCCGAGCCGCTCGACCACGGCATCGATGTCGCGCTTGTGCGCGACTCCGCGCGCGTCACGGATCTGGCCGGCCAAGGACTGGATGTCGAAGCCCGACGACATCACGCGGCCTTGTGGAACGTGACGAGCCCGTGCTCGGGGTCGTGCATCGGCGGGTAGGCCGCGAGGTCTGCCTGCATCAGGTGATGCGGTCGCCCGTGCAGTTCGACCTCGTCGAGGCTCGTCCAATGCAGGGCCTGGAACAACGGAACATTCCGATCCTGCACGTGGGCCAGGAACCGCGTGCAGCCCCTCGCATGGGCCGAGGAGACCGCGACTTGGATGAGCCCGGCTCCCAGGGCAGCGGTGCCGCGGAACGGTCCGGCGACGGCCAAGCGGGATCCCCACCATGCGCCGGCACGCTCCGACGCTTCGTGGATGCGGACGGTGCCGACGACCGCGTCGGCGTCGCCGCCGAGAGTCGAGAGGGCACAGATCGGGATCGCGTGCGCGTCGACGGCGTCCCGGTCGTCCCCGGTGAAGATGCGCTGCTCCGTGCAGAAGACCTGGCGGCGGAGCGCCGCGCAGGCGTTCCGCTCCCACGAACTCGTGGCGAACTTGATGCGGAAGTGGCTTGGCCAATAGGGCGGCACGGGCTCGAAGATCATGAGACCGCCCCCGCGCGCTCGTAGGTGGAGAGCGCCGAGCAGGCGCCGCAGCGCCCGCATCCGGCCTTGATGTCGGTCGAACGAAGATCCGCGCCGACCAGCATGTCCGCGAGGGGTTTGAGGATGCCGTGCATGACATCGGGGCCGGGCGCCGGATGGCTCTCCAGCGGGGTGCCCGAGATCGGCACGAACGGCACCACGAACGGGTAGACGCCCATCCCGATCAGGCGCTCGGCCATCGCCAGGATCGCCTCCGGGGCGTCGCCTAGCCCGGCCAGGATGTAGGTCGAGACCTGGCCCCGCCCGAAGACGGGAACGGCCGCCTCGAAGGCCCCGTAGTACCGCTCCAGCGGCACGCTCGCCTTCCCGGGCATGATCCGGGCCCGGACTTCGGGCGTGACGGCTTCCAGATGCATACCGAGGGCATCGATGCCCGACGCTTTCATCCGCTCGAACCAGCGGTCGTCATCCGGCGGCTCGCACTGCGCCTGGATCGGCAGGTCGACCGCGGCCTTGACGGCGAAGGCGCTCTCGCAGAGCACGGCGGCGCCCCGGTCGGTCGCGTTCGGCGTGCCGGTCGTCATGACCATGTGCTTGACGCCGTCGAGGAGCACCGCTGCGCGGGCGACCTCGGCCAGCTGTTCGGGCGTCTTGTGCGCGACGGTGCGACCGGCGGCGAGCGATTGGCCGATCGAGCAGAACTGGCAAGTCTTCGTGCGGCTCGCGTAGCGGATACAGGTCTGGAGCACGGTGGTGGCCAGCACGTCCCGCCCGTGCAGAACGGCGATCTTCGAATACGGCACGCCGTCGAAGGTCGAGAGCGCGTAGAAGCGCGGCTTGCCCGGGAAGGTCGCCTGCCCGATCACCACGCCGTCATGCTCGATCACCGAGACCCCGTTGTCGTCCGGGCGGCGGACGAGGAAGGGCGAATCAAAGGCGGCCTCGGTGTGGACCGGCACCATCACGGTCCGGCCCGCGATGGTCATGGCCTTGTGGTCCGACGGACCGGCCCCGCCGCGGCGGCTCGGCGCCCCGGCGCGGCTGTCGGCGAGCCTAACGCCGTAGGACTGCAATGCGTTGATCAGGCGCTCCGTCGGCATCCCGACCAAGCCCGCCACCACCGGCGGGAACGCGGGAAGGCTCGTCGGAAGCGGGCTGCTGCTCATGGTCGAGACTCCGGAAATCGGTCTGGGAACGGATCGGCTGGTGCACGAACGAGGCCGGGCGGTCGTCGTGGAGCAGGCTGAGAAGTTCGGGCCGGGCGTAGTGGCCGACCGAGTCCATCATCCGCTTGCGCTTGGTCACCAGCGCCAGGTCCATGTCGGCGATCAGGATACCCTCGCCAGCGCCCAGCGGCTCCGCGAGGTGCTTGCCTTCCGGCGAGACAATGGCGGTGCAGTTGCCGCCGTGGCAGGCGCCGCGCAGGCGCTCGTCCGGGCAGACCTGCGCCACCTGTTCGTCGGTGAGCCAGCCCGTGGCGTTCACCACGAAGCAGGCCGCCTCCAGGGCGTGATGGCGGATCGTCACCTCCATCTGGTCGGCGAAGATCTGGCCCACGAGGGAGCCCGGGAACTGCGCCGCGTGGATCTCTTCGTGGCGCGCCATCAGGGCGTAGCGGGCGAGCGGATTGTAGTGCTCCCAACAGGCCAACGCGCCGACGCGCCCCACCGCCGTATCGACCACGGTAAGGCCGGCGCCGTCGCCCTGACCCCAGATCATCCGCTCATGATAGGTCGGCGTGATCTTGCGGCGCTTGAGCTTGAGGCTCCCGTCGGCGTCGAAGACCAGCTGCGCGTTGTAGAGCGAGCCGTGATCGCGCTCGTTGACCCCGAGCACGATGACCGCCCCGTGACGGCGTGCGGCGACGGAGACCGCCTGGGTCACGGGTCCCGGCACCGTCACGGCCCGCTCGTAGAGGCGCAGGTGCTCGGCGCCCTGCATCGCCGGCGGCAGCACGAACGAGAAGTAGGGGTAATAGGGGACGAAGGTCTCGGGAAAGACCATGAAGCGCGCGCCCTTGGCGGCGGCCTCATCGATGGCATTGAGCACCCGCTCCAGAGTGCCCTCCGGCCGGTCGAGGTCTGGCGCGATCTGGACGGCGGCGGCCCGCACGATCCGGCTGTCTGACATGGGCGATCCTCCGGCTGTGAACGGCGGCCACGTCGCGCGCGGCCGCCGGATGCGACGTCCCGGACTGGAAGCCAAAGGGCCGATCAGACGGTCCAGGTGTCGATGATCACCGCGTTGTCGCGCTTGTGCAGGAGGATGCAGTCGAGGACGTCGAGAGGGTTGATCATGCGGATGCCCTCGATGAAGGCGGCCTCGCCGTGGCCGTAGAGAGCCTGGGTCGAGAACCGGCAGGCATAGACCTTGCCACCCTCGGCCATGAACTTTTCAAGCTGGTTGTTGAAGTTGAGGTGGCCCGGAAAGGCCTCGTCGCCGAGCCGTGGGAAGCCGCGCTGGACGCCTAGCGTGATGCCCGGACCGTAGAGCAGGATCGACGTCTCGAACCCCTTGCGCTGCAGGCGCGTGGCCTGGAGCAGGTTCACAAGGCCGATCGAACCCTCGAACGCGACGGTATGGAAGGTCACCAGCGCCTTCTGGCCCGGCTCGGCCTTGACGTCCTCGAAGACCTTCTCCTCGTAATCGACCAGGAAGTCGCCCTTCTTGTGATGCTCGCGGTTCACAGCAGGCATTGATTTCTCTCCTCGAAGGATTGGACCGCGGAAGACTGAACTTCGAGCGGCCGTAAACCATTCATGGCAAGCGGTGTGCCAGAGGACTTCGATCAATCAGCCATACAAGGTGTCGGAGCGATATTCATACAATAATGCGATCAATGCAGCTGGCTCGAGTATATTAGGCCTTGCGCCTGCCGCCTAGTTATTGAGCGAAATATGAGTACACAATCACCAGAGGATGGCTGTTTGCGGATCGAAGATTGTCGGCATTGTATGGATGCCGGAGAATGGTCCTGCGGAGCTTGATCGCGGTACGGCTATTGCAGACCATACAATCAAGCATTGATCGCATCATGATCTGGGCCGCCACGCATGACTTCGCCCGAGCGAGACGAACGACTGAACGCGCAGATTGGAGGGACCGGCGCCTGGACGCCGGATCTAAAGCGGTGGGGCAAGCCTCATTACCTCGCGATTGCGGAGGCCTTGGCCGACGACATCCGGACGGGGCGCCTGACGGCGGGGACGCGCCTCCCGACCCAGCGCGCCCTCGCCGAGGCGCTCGATCTGAACTTCACGACGGTTTCACGCGGCTACGTCGAGGCCCATAAGCGCGGACTGATCGAGGGGCGCGTCGGCCAGGGGACCTTCGTGGTCGATCCGGCTCGCCCGCCCCGTTCGCCTGCCGCCGCGCCCGCGCGTCGGATCGGTCCGGTCGATTTCACCATGAACCTGCCCCCCGAGCCTGACACGCCGGCCCTGCAAGCCCGGATGCAGGCCGCACTCGTGGATCTGTCCGGCAATCTCACCAACCTATTGCGCTATCAGGGCTTCGGCGGGACCGAGGAGGACAAGGAGGCGGCTTTGCGCTGGCTGAAAGGCCGCGGGGTCGTCACGTCCCGGGAGCGTCTGCTGATCTGCCCGGGGGCGCACAGCGCCCTGTTCAGCATCCTGGGGCAGGTCGCCCGGCCGGGCGACACGATCTGCGCCGAGCGGATCACCTATCCCGGCATCCGCGCGCTTGCGGCGCATTTGCGCCTTCGCCTCGTCGATCTGCCCATGGACCGGTACGGCGTCGATCCTGATGCTTTCGCCGCCGCCTGCACCAAAGTGGCACCGAAGGCCATCTACCTGAACCCGTTGCTACAGAACCCCACCACCGCGACCCTGCCCAGGACGCGGCGCGAGGCTGTGATCGCGGTTGCGCGGCGATACGCCGTCACCATCATCGAGGACGACGCCTACGCCCGCATCTGCCCGACCCCGCCGCCGAGTTTTGCGGAACTCGCGCCGGAGATCACCTATTACGTGGCAGGTCTCGCCAAGTGCTTGGGTGCCGGACTTCGGCTCGCCTTCCTGGTCGCCCCGAGCGCCCGGTCCGCCCTGCCACTGGGCGGCGCCCTGCGCACGGCCACGGTCATGGCCTCACCGATCGCGACGGCCCTGGCGACGCGGTGGATCATGGACGGCACGGCGGAGGCCATCGTGCAGTTCGTTCGCGAGGAATCGGCCGCGCGCCAACGCATCGCAACCGCGATGCTTCCCGCCGGGACCTACACCGCCGATCCGCATGCCTTCCACGTCTGGATCACGCTGCCGGAGGGTTGGACGCGCTCGGCCTTCGCCAGCCAAGGTCGGTCGGCCGGGCTCGGCGTCATCGCCAGCGACCCGTTTTGCGTCGCGGGGACGCCGCCGGAAGCGGTCCGTCTCTGTCTGGGCGGCCCCTCAACCCGGCAGCAGATCACGCACGGCCTGGAAGTGCTCGCCCACGCCCTCGAAGGCTCGCCGGCCCTCGCCTCAGCCTACATCTGAATTTTTCGAGCCGGATACAGGTCGAAATGCCCTCGGTCAGTCGGAGGTAAGCTTAGCGGTTTCAACCTCGGCCAGTTCGCGATCCTAATGTGAATGGCTCGCAGCGGCGCACGAAGGTCCGCTTACGGGATACAACGTCAGAAGATTAAATGGCTTGGATGGGCGCAAAGCGGAACGACCGCTTTTGCGCCCATCGGAGATCCGGCATGGCGTAGGCTGGCCGGAAGCGGAATGACCGCTTCGGGGAAGGCAGGCCGGAAAAGCAGACTGCCTCCTACCGACCCAACCCGGCCATTCGAGATATATTCGCCCGTCCCCTGAAGCAGACGGCAGCAGGCCCCACATAAGAGCCATGCTGCGTCCGCCCTTCAGCGTCGCTTGGATCGCCCTGCTTCCAAGAGCGCGACCGCAACCAAGATACCGCCAAGCGCTAGCCCAACCGTAAGGCGGGGGTGCATGTACGCCGTGGTGGCGAGCGCGGTCTCGTCCGGATAGCTAGTCGAGGTGCGGCGTGCCAGTAGATGATTGTAGAGCTGTGTGAAAGCCTGATCGATCGCGCGGGTCTCGACAAGCGTACGATCTAAAAGCTTGGCGGCTTTGGCGTGTCCGAGCGCCTGTGCAGCACTACGTAGCGTCCCATACCGGGCGATGTAGAAATGAGCCGCAACTTGACCGTACTCAATGTTGATGAGATCGCGGTCGGCGGCGCTCCTGTGCTTGGCTATTTCTGCTTCGTTGAGATCGCAGATGCCCTGCATGGCTGGATCTTGTTTGGGATCGGGCCTGATGCTGATTAATTCAAATACTTCGTCCAACCGCTTCTGCTGAACGATGTTCTGCTTAGATCCCGCCTCGAGCATCTGCTTGAGCTTTGGCAGCGTCGACGTCTTGTAGTTGCGTGCCGCCTGTGCCGCCCCCTGCCGATGCGCTTCGTGGAGCAGATGTAACCCGTCCTCGAAAAGTCGCCGGTTCCCTGACATCGTTTCCCGCCTCGTGTTCGCCGTTCTTGGCTCAGTGTCTGTTTGGCAGACCTGACCACTCGAGCCGTTCGGTTGATGCGAGCGACCACAACGGCCAACGCGGCGGGCGAACGCCGGGTCCAACTCAGGATCACTTCAGCTCTGCGAGCGATAGTCCGAGCTTGTGGAGTTCACTCAGGGTCGACCTTTCCAACTATCTGGAACGGTTGTGAATGGCTCCGGCTGCGAGGTCCGTTTTGCCACAGGATCTGCCCCGCCGCGCACCGTAAGCAATCCTACCCAAGCGGTCTTCCCGCTACCGACCCAACCCAGCCGTTCGAGGGCGTCCGCTCACGCGGCTGGAGCTGGCCGAAAGCGGAACGGCTGCTTCGAGGCGGGGCCTCCAGACAAGCGGCAGGCCTGCTACCGACTCAACGCAGTCATTCATGCGTGACCGTGCGGATCTCGAAGGCGGACGCTTGTTCCGCTGCTACTATGACGGTGATGCGCCTATCCTCGCCGTTCAATTAGATCGGCTCAATCTCGAAACTCGCCGGTCGTTCATCCAGCACTTCGTAGCCGCATGAATTTCCCCGCATCGGATCAAATGCTGCTCGAAAGCTGTCGTCCATCCTCTAGGCTCAAAAGCCATACCAAAGGGCGGACCACTTCAATTGGGTGGGATCAACGCGCGTCACGTGGACTCCGCCGCATGCCTCGCGTCTAACGCGGCGTTCGAGCTTGTCGACCCGCGTCGCCAGCAAGCTATGATCCGCCCGCCACAACTCGCGCTCGCCCATCGCATTGCGCTGCCCGTTGCACTCGACGGCGCTCAGGGCGGCTTCGGCCTCCGCGTGTTGCTCTTCGACGCTCTTTGTCATGGGACCAGGCTGTCGAGGGGCGGGGTCCTTGGCGGGGGTGATCCGATCGCCTGTGCGATGCACCCTTCTGATCATCGTAAAAGGCGTCCATTAGTGCAAAAGGACCATGCGCTGTGAGCCGGCGCATACATCAAAATACTAGCGGTAGCAAGACCGTTGGTGAAATGACTAAGCATTGATTATTCGATTGGGCGGATGGTGAGTTTAAATTCGTCTATGGCGCTTCTCGTATAAAGGCACTGCCCCTGAACGCAGATACCTTTATTCCCGTAACCGCATGGCTGACCATCGGTGCAGGCGGCCAACCACTGAATCTCGACCACGCGGAAATAGCACTGCCCCCCGATGCAGATGCCGCCGCCGCATTTGGTCCCGTCCGGTTTGCCGACACACTCGTTTGACATGATATCATCTCCAGTATTTTTTCTAGATTCGAGATGGGTCGGGCAACGCTGATTAGCGCGGCATTTGACTGATGATCGACGACCCTACCGATCCGCCAATCAAACCGATTTGGTGCTGCGCCGTGCCCTCTCCATTCAGTTCGGGTGCTTGTGCTAAAAATTGATCTTCAAGCGGGCCGAGCGTGATCAGGACAACACTTGTCACCGTTCGGGTCGCATTCACCAGCGAGGTCGCGGTGTTCGCTGTTAGTTTCGTGAACTTCCACGAGGGAGTTACGTTTCCGCCGATCGACGCTACGAAGGTAATTGTTTCTTGAAAAACGCTGAATTGCGGATGGCTGATGACACTCGTCGTAGCCTCTCCACCGGACGCGATGGAAGATTTGTCGAAAATGAACTGATCGATTTGTAAATCGCTTTCGACAAATGCGCCATTTTCAAGTTGATCGCAGTTGTTCCCAATTCCCTGAACATCACGGTCTTGGGCTTGTTTTAGCAAGCTGCGATTGGCTAGCGTGAACGTGATCTTCTCTTCGCGAGTAGCGTGGGCGGTAGCTGACGCGCCAAATGCGAGCGAGAACACCTCGGAGCCTAAGAGAGGGCTGATGCGCGCCAGACTCGGGGTCAGACCAGACAACTCGTCGAATGTGATGGTAAGAGTGACCTTCGTTCCCCAGCGCTGGAGATAAGGCATCGTCCCGAATTTGATCGACCTGTAAAGGCCGCGACGGATTTCACATCTAATATTCGAAATGATCGCACTTTCGATCTTGCCGTTCTCGGACAATTCTGGGCGCCCATCCGGCAGGCGCCTCTCTCCCGGCGGCTCAGATACGAATTTAGCAGGAACCGTGACCCCGCATGCCGCTAAGGCCGCCAAGCAAAAGGCGGCGGCAAATTGCTGCGTAACAGCTTGCAGCACTGTCTTGATTCCTCTGTTGCAATCTCAATTTACAAATCGATAGAAACTGGCTGCTAAAATCAATGCTTTACAGACAGAAATCAGTGAACATGACCCAGTGTGATATAAATATAACATATCGATCTAGATGACAATAAATCTAAATTGTATATCAAGCGCCGTCGCTGCATTGAGGATTTTTTGCGCGCCAATCTAGGCGGTAATTAGCCTACAATAAGGTCCAAAAGCAAAACAGTCTGGCAGGTGGCGCAATTTGCAAGGCCGACCCCCGTTATTACGCACCTTCGAATTGCGCGCCGCGGCTACGCGTAGATCCCTACGACCTGATCGGTCAATTAGGACTTGCGCACTAGTTCGAAGTCGTCAGTATCGTCCTTTTCCAGAACATAGCTTTAGTGGGAGATGCGCACCGCCGGCGGGTCAGGATGTCCGCTTTAGAGGTGCAACTGAAAGCCGTCGAATGTCCGGAATGGGCGCCAAGCCGAATGTCTGGTTATGCGTACGCTGCCAAATTGGGGTGACGGAGTCTGGCCGAAAGCCGCTGGTCCGGTTTGGAGTGGCGAAGAGGCTGAAGCGGACACACCGCACCCACACCGGGTTCGGGGGAGATGTCCGTCGACGTCCTTTTCGAAACCGGTTTATCGGCGCGCATATTTTGTGCGGCGCGGGGCGAGCCGTCCCGGTGTCCAAGGCCAGTCCCACGCGTGTTGCTTGTGTTGCCTCAGCAGCCGCGGAACAAGGCTATGCCGAACGCGGTGAACTTCAGGGGCAAATGGCAATGACTGGCGGGATTGGTGATCCGGAAGCGGATCGACGCCATATCCAGGAAATCGCCGCCAGCCTCCCCGATGAAATCCCCGATGTCGAACGCGACCTCGTAGAGACCGACGGCGAGCCGCGTTCGCACGATTGGATGCGCGAGCGTGCCATCGGCCCCGATCTCGCCCTCCGCGATCACCGCACCGCGCGCGCCCACGGTCAGAACGCGCACGCGCAGACCTTCGGCCGCTCGACCGGTCGCGGCATCGACGGCGTGGATGGACAGGCCCGTCATGGTTCGGTGCCCGCCCAGAGCATCGACCAGGGTTGGGCCGCTTCGTAGGCGGCGGCCACCGCGACGAGGGTCTCGTCACCGCCCCAGGGCGCCACGAGCTGAAATCCGATCGGCAGCCCCGCGCCGGAGGGGCGGCACGGGATGGAGATCCCGGGGCAGCCCGCGGCGTTGACGAAGCCCGTGAAGGTCGCCGAACCCCGGGGACCTACGGGCATGCCGGCGATGCGGTCCGGGTGGGTCTCCTGCGCCGGCCAGGGCAGCGCGGCGGCCGTGGGAGTCATCATAAGGTCGTGGCCCGCGAACAGCGCGGCGAGGTCCTGGCGCAGGGCCAGCGCCATCCGCTGCACGTCGAACAGATCGCCCGCCGACAGGTTCGCGCCGGCCTCGGCCAGGGCGCGGATGTCGGGACCCAGCGCGTCGCTCCGGCCCGGATGCGCGCGCATCAGCCAGGCGATGCCGGCTTGGCCGAGAATTGGCCATGCCTCCGTGATGGCTATCGCCGCGTCGAAACGGCCGGTCTCGACCCGGTGCCCCAGGCCGGCCAGGCGCCCGGCCGCCTCGGCGACGCTGTCGGCGATCTCGGGATCGACCGGGGCGGTCCCGAAGGCCGGGACGTAGAGGATCCGCAACGGGCGCTCCGGCACCGCAGGGGTCCCGAACGGGCCGAAGCCATTCGGCGCGACGGAATCCGGATCGGCCGCACCGAGGATCCGCATCGCCGCCGCGAGGTCGTGGACCGTGCGGGCCATCGGTCCGACCACTTCGAGATCGAGCATGATCGGCGGCAGGCCGCCCCGGCGCGGCACCCGGCCGGTGGTGGGTTTCAAACCGACGAGGCCGGTATGGGAGGCGGGCCGGCGGATCGAGCCGCCCGCATCCGTCCCGAGCGCAAGCGGCCCGATCCCGGCAGCCACCGCCGCGACTGCGCCGCCGCTGGAGCCCCCCGGCGTCAGGGCCGGATCCCACGGGTTGCGGGTGACGCCGAAGACCGGGTTGCCGGTATAGCCCTGGACGGTCAGTTCCGGGACGTTGGTCTTGGCGAGGATCACCGCCCCGGCCACGCGCAGGCGGCGCACCGGCGTCTCGTCCTGGTCGGCCCTATGGTCCGCATAGAGCCGGCTGCCCCAGCGCGTCGCGAAGCCCGCGACGTTCAGGCTGTCCTTGATGGTGACCGGCACGCCGTCGAGGGGGCCCAGCGGGGTGCCCGCCCGCCAGCGCGCCGCGCTCGCCGCGGCGGCGCGCTCCGCCCCATCGGGATCGATGGCGACGAGGGCGTTGAGGGTCGGGTTCACGGCCTCGGCGCGCTCCAGGCAGGACCGCGCGGCCGCGACGGGACTCGCCGTGTCGTCCGCGTAACGGCGGCACAGGTCGGTCGCCGAGAGGGTCCAGAGCGGACCGCTATCGCCCATCCGATCGGTCCGGGTCATGCCTCTCCCTCGCGATGCGCGATCCACCGAGCGAGCGGACCGGTCAGACCGGTGGCGGGTTTCGCAGGCGGACGGGCGAAGCGCCCG
This sequence comes from Methylobacterium sp. GXF4, assembly GCF_000272495.1. NCBI lineage: Bacteria > Pseudomonadati > Pseudomonadota > Alphaproteobacteria > Hyphomicrobiales > Methylobacteriaceae > Methylobacterium > Methylobacterium sp. GXF4. The sequence continues at coordinate 45,765 of NZ_AKFK01000010.1, forward strand.
GCCATGGGCGGGCGTGTCCCGAGCCGCACCAGCGCCTGTGCCTGGCCCAGAGCGGCCGCCAGCGGATCGATCAGCGGAACCGGCACCGCCCGGCGCAGGACGGTGGCCAGACCGGCCAGCGGCGCTCCCGCCAGGATCACCGCATCGGCCCCGTCCGCGACCACGCGCTCGGCCAGCGCGAGGATCTCCGGACGCAGTTCGTCCTGAACCGCGGTTACGACCTGGAACGGCCGGCGGACCGCATAGAGGCCGACGCAGCGCGCCGACAGACCGGCCAGCGCCACGGCATCCTCGTACCAGGGCAGCAGCGCGGGCGAGAACGTCACGATCGCGAACCGCGCCCCGAGCTGGCAGGCGGTCAGCATCGCGGCCTCGGCCATGCCGACCACCGGCAGGTCGAACAACTCGCGCGCCGCGATCAGCCCGGGATCGCCGTAGGCAGCGATCACCGCCGCGTCGTGGCCGGCGTGATGCGCGGCCAGCGTCTCCAGCACGGCCGCGCCGGCGAGCTGCGCCTCGGCCCGGCTGGCGATGTAGGGCAAGCCTGTCGCCGCGGTGAGAGCGATGATCTGGACGTCGGGGGCGAGGGCCGCCTCGGCCGCCTGGGCCATGCGGGCAGTCATGGCCGCCGAGGTGTTGGGGTTGAGGAGCAGGATCCGCATGGGTGGTCGTCCTTAGCCGGCCAACCGGCGGGACAGGCCGGCGGCCCGTTCCATAACGACCGCCAGCACCACGGCGACCAGGATCAGCAGGCTGGAAGCCGCCGCCACCGTGACGTCGAGGCGCCCCTCCAGATCTTGCCACATCCGGATCGGCAGCATGTCGGTGGCCGCGTCGCGCAGGAACAGCGAGACCGGGACGTTGTCGAAGCTCGCCATGAAGGCGATGAAGCCGCCGGCGAGGATGCCGGGCCGGATCAGCGGAAGGGTCACCCGGCGGAACGTGTACAGGCGTGACGCGCCCAGAGAGGTCGAGCTCTCGAGCAGCACCGGGTCCATCTGTGACAGGGCCGCCACGGTGGTGCGAACCACGAAGGGCACGCAGACCACGGTGTGGCCGAGGACGAGGGTCAACGGCGAGACCGGGATACCGGCGAGGCTGAACAGCATCAGGGCGGCGAGCCCGAAGGCCAGGGCCGGCAGGACGAGCGGCGACAGGAACAGGCTGTCGAGGAGCCGCGCTGAGAGCCGCGGCGACCGGGCGATGGCAAGCGCGGCGGCGGTGCCCAGCACCACCGACAGCAGGGTCGTCCACCCCGCCACCACGAGGCTGTTCCAGGCGGCGGCCCGAAGCTGCTCCGCCTCCATGAGCGCTGCGTACCAGCGCAGGGAGTAGCCGGGCGGCGGGAAGCGCAGGGAGAAGCCGCTGGTGAACGAGACCACCACGACGATCACGGTCGGCGCCACGAGCAGGACGAGGCAGAGCCCGGCGAGCAGCAGCACGGCAGCGTGGAAACTGAACCAGTCGAAGTCGCGCCGCATGCTCGTCCTCATCGGCGGCCCTCAGGCTTGCGCGTAGCCGCGCGACAGGCGGCCCACGAGGTTGAAGACGGTCACGCAGGCCAGCACCGCCACGAGGAAGACGATCGCGATCGCCGCCGCGAACGGCCAATTGTTGAGCGACGAGGCCTGCTGGTACAGGTACATCGGCATGAACAGCATCTGCCCGCCGCCGATCAGCGACTGGGTGATGAAGGCGGTGATCGCCGCCGCGAAGGTGAGCAGGCAGCCGGCCACGATGCCGGGCAGGCAGAGCGGGAGCGTCACCCGGAGGAAGGTGCGCCACGCCCCAGCCCCGAGAGCCGCCGAGGCGTCGGCGAGGTTCGGGTCGATCCGTGACAGGGCAGTCACCAGCGGCAGGACCATCAGGGGCATCTGCACCTGCGCCAGCGCAAGGACGAGGCCGCCCTCGGTGTAGAGCAGCTTCAGCGGCGTGTCGGTCAGCCCGAGGGCCAGGAGGCTCGCGTTGACGATGCCCTGACGCCCGAGGATCACGATCCACGCGAAGGTCCGCACCACCACGCTCGTAAGCAGCGGCAGCAGCACGATCAAGGTCAGCAGGCCGCGCAGCCGGGCGGGCGCCCAGGTGAGGAGCAGTGCCAGCGGCAGGCCGAGCAGCAGCGTGAGCGCCGTGACCTCGACGCCGAGCCACAGGGTCGCGCCGAGTACCTGCAGGGAGAACGGGTCGAGCAGGAACCGGGCGTATTGGTCGAGGCCGAAGCGGGTCATGACTGGATCGGTGTAGAAGCTTACCAGCACCAAGAGCGCCAACGGCGCCAGGAAGAAAACGAGGAAGAACGCCCCGAGCGGCAGCGCGAGGCGGATGTCGTAGGCCGCCATCCAGGGACGGCCCGGGCGGCCCGGCGCCGCGACCGGGTCAGGCACCATCGGCGCGAAGACCGCGGTCACACCCGGATCTCCCGGTTGAAGCGCTCGATCCAGGCTGCGCGGCTGTGGTTGATCGCGGCCCAATCTTGGAACACCGCCTTGCGCTTCAGATCTTCGGCGTCCTTGGCCAGAACCTTCGCGACCTCGCCGTCCATCGCCACCTTCCGGTTGGTCGGGACGATCAGATAGGGGCTCTGCATCAGCTTGGCCTGCACCTCCGGCGAGAGGGCGGCCTCGATCAGCCTGAAGGCCAGATCCTTCACCGGGGTGTTCTTGACGATGTGGATCGTTGTCTTGAAGGCGATGATGCCCTCCTTCGGCGCGGCGAACTCCACCGGCACGCCGCGGGCTTTCAGGATCTGGATCGCGTTGAAATTGCCAGGCCCGATATCGACCTGCTCCTGCTGGTAGAGCGCCGCCAGGGCGCCGGGATTGGCGGCGACGGCGGCGAGGTTGGGTTTGAGCGCCTCCAGCGCCTTGAAGCCTGGCTCGACATTGGTCTCCGAGCCCCCGTGCATCCGCGCGATCTCCACGAGGAAGCCGGTGCCGAGCGTCGAGTTCAGGTTGGTGATGCCGACCCGGCCCTTGTATTCGGGTTTCCACAGATCGGCCCAGGAGGTCGGCGGCGTCTTCACCTTCTCGGGATTGTAGGTCAGCCCAACGATCTGGAAGAACGGGGCCGGGCCCATCGGCTCCTGCGCATCCGCGATCAGGTCGGCATAGTGGGCGGACTGGGCCACCGGATAGGGCTCGACGAGGTCCTGGGCGATCGCCGTGAGCGCGGGACCGGGATCGTGCAGCATCACGTCGATCGGCGGGTTGGTGCGGGCCGCCTGGACCTTGGCGATCTGATCGACCGAGAGCATCGGATCGAGGATGATGTCGCCGACCGTGCTCTTACGGAAGGCCGGGACCAGCACCGCCCGGTGGGCCTCTTCCCAGCTGCCCGTGAAGGTCGCGAAGACGAGCTTGCGGGCCTGCGCGTGGGACAGGCCGGGGAAGGCCTGCGTCGCGCCGAGAGTTAAGGCGCCGGCGAGGAGGCTGCGGCGGTGCAGGATCATGGTCGGAATCTCCGGGCGGCTCGGCTTCAGTGGCGGGGGTCGGGGAAGACGCCGACCCGCTCCGGCGCGGTCGGGCGCAGGCGCACGCGCGCGCCGGGCGATCGCGGGCCGGCGCCCGCCGCACGGGCCTCGGCAGTCTTCAGGCGTGCGCCGCCGTCCAAGCGGATCTCGTGGACCAGCGTGGCGCCGAGCGGCAGGCCGATCTCGACGACGCCATCGAGTCCCTCCCCATCCGTTTCGAAGGCGACGTGCTCGGGCCTCAGGCAGGCGGCTACGCGCGTCCCGTCCGGCAGGGCGGTGACGGTGGGGAGAAGACCGCCGCAGGCGAGCGCCACCGCGCGGCCGCCATCCGGCCCGGTCGCGAGCTGACCGTGCAGGACGTTGGCCGTGCCCACGAAGGTATTGACGAACAGCGTCTCGGGGCGGTCGTAGATGTCGGTCGGCGGGGCGAACTGCTCCAGGCGGCCGGCATTGAGCACCGCGACCCGGTCGGCCATCGACAGGGCCTCCTCCTGGTCGTGCGTGACGATCAGCGTGGTGGTGCCGGCGCTGCGCTGGATGCGCTTGATCTCGATCTGCATGTCGAGGCGCAGATTCTTGTCGAGGGCCGCGAAGGGCTCATCGAGGAGCAGGATCGAGGGCCGCACCGCGAGCGCCCGGGCGAGCGCCACGCGCTGCTGCTGACCGCCCGACATCGCCCGCGGGTAGCGCTCGGCCAGATGCTCCAGGCGCACGAGGGCCAACATCTCGGCCACGCGCGCCTTCTGCTCGGCACGCCCGACGCCCCGGGCGGCGAGCCCGTAGGCGACGTTCTCAGCCACGCTCATGTGCGGGAACAGGGCGTAGTTCTGGAACACGATGCCGACGGTGCGCCGGTTCGGCGGCAGGTGATCGACCGCCTGCCCCCCGATGATGACGCGCCCCTCCGTGGGTTTCAGGAAGCCGGCCACCGCGCGCAGCAGGGTGGTCTTGCCGCAGCCGGAGGGGCCGAGCAGGGCGACGAGTTCGCCGCCCTTGATGTCGAGGGTCACGGTGTCGACGGCGAGCACCGTACCGTAGCGCTGGGTGATCCCGTCGAGGATCAGGGAGGTCCCGCCTCCGGCCGGGGCGCTCACGGTCGGGCCTCCGCGAACACGCGGCCCCGCGCGGCGAGATCCGCATGGGTGCAGCCGGCGAGGTCCAGGCCCTTCCAGAGGGTGACGGCGACCGAGTCGAGGACCGGCACGCCGAGTTCGGCCTCCAAAGCCGGGGCCAGCGCCGCGCCCGCGAGGTTGGTGCAGACGATCGCCACCGCATCGACGCCCTCGGCCGCCACCGCGCGGACCATCTGGGCGATCGCCTCCGGGCCGACCGTGGCGAAGGCGAAATTCTCCGACAGGCCGCAATGGCGCTCGGCGGCGCAGTCGAGGCCGGCCGCCCCCCAATTCGCCTGGATCTGCCGCTGGACGTCGCCCGTATAGGGCGTCACGAGACCGATCCGGCGATAGCCCCGAGCGCGGAACAGATCGCGGAAGGCGAGCGCGGCGGTGGAGGCGGGGCAACCGGTCCGGTCCTCGATCGCGTCGCGCAGGCGCTCGTCCGCGTCGAAGCCCAGCCACGCGCCGGAGGTGCCGTTCCAAAGGATCGCCGCCACCCGGGCATCGGCGAGCAGCTCGGCCGCCATCAGGATCGGCTCGGGGTCGAACTGCCCCAGGGCCGCCTGCGACAGGCCGATCTGCGTGACCCGGAAGCGTGAGAAATGCGCGCTGACCTGCGCGCAGCCGGCGAGTAGATGCGCGGTCACCGGCTCCAGCACGCTGTTCGACGAGGGCGTGAGCATGCCCAGACGCGTCGTCCCGTTCGGTTCCGCCATCGCATATGTCTCCGATGCGGCGAGCATCATCCAGGCGCGTCCGACCAACAAGGTATTTTCTGCATGCTGCATGCAATTTGCGCAAATGCCTGTTACGGCACCGCAAAGACGCCAAAAATGGATCACGGGCCCGGCGCTCGGATGCGGTAGAGCGGTCGCGTGGAGTTGGAAAACCGATGGACGATGTCGCACGCCCAAGGGGCCGCCCCCGCAAGGCCCTGATTGTCCCGGCCGCCCCGCTCCCGCGAACCGGCCTACACGAGCGGGCAGCCAGCCGGCTCAAGGACATGATCGTCCGCGGCGTGCTGCCGGCGGGCGCACCCCTGGTCGAGAAGGACCTCTCGATCGCGCTTGGGGTTTCCCGCACGCCGTTGCGGGAAGCCCTCAAGCTCCTGGCGGCAGAGGGTCTGGTCGAGCTGCATCAGAACCGGAGCGCGCGCGTTCCGGACTGGGAGCCGGAAGAGGTCCTCGAACTGTTCGAGGCATTGGCGGGCATCGAGCGGCTGACCGCGGAACTCGCCGCGACTCGGATCTCCGACGCCCTCTTGGACGAACTGCGCGAGAAGCAGGCGCAGCTCGATTGCATGCACCGGGACAAGGTGCTCGACGCTTATTTCGCCCTCAACCAAGAGATCCACCGGACGATCGTGACCGCTGCCCACAACCGGCCATTGGCCGAGGCTCACGCGCCGCTCCAGGCCCGGGCCCAATGGGCACGCCTGCGGGCGCTCTCGACTGGCAGCCGTTGGGCGGAATCGGCTCGGGAACACCGCGATCTGTTCGCGGCTCTCGACGCGCGCGATGCCACGGAAGCGGGCGCCATTGCCTATCGGCACGTGCTGCGCACCGGTGTCGTCATCGCCGATACCCTGAGAGCGCAGCGCGCGAAGGCCCCATCCGCAAGAACGTGACCGGCAGCGCATGCGGTCTGGATCGGATCGCGCCAAGCGCACACGACTTCTGAGGTCGGCACAGCTTGGATGACGTCACGCAGGTGATCTGACCGTTGGCTTTGAACCCGGCCGATAGAGAGGAACAGTTAGGTCCAGAGAAGTTGGGGATTGCGCGGGCGGCGTATGCCGGCGCAGTAAAGGTAGTGTTTTGACGCCTCATCTTATCCCACAGCACGCCCGATCATTGTGTGAGGCTTGCTTGATCGCGCCTTAACGCTTGGAATGACCGAAATTCATTTTCTCCTGATCCAAGTGCCGTTGTTCGGCCCCATTCCTGCAAGCGCCCGCGAGCTGGATCGCTCGGTGGGTCCAGGCTGGGATCAACGCACAACGATCACGCCGAGATAGATCGGGAAGCCTTCCATGAAGCGACGGACGCTGTTGCAGGGTGCGGGCGCCGTGGTCGCCAACGCGGTTGCGGCTCCAGCCCTGGTCCGGGCGGCTACCGCCTCGACCCTGCGCTTCATCCCGCAGCAGGACCTCGTGACCCTCGATCCGGTCACGACCTTCGCTTACATCACCCGCAACCATGGCTACATGGTCTTCGACACGCTCTACGGCATGGACGCCTCTTTCCGCGCCACGCCCCAGATGGTCGATGGCCATCGTGTCGAGGCGGATGGGCGCCGCTGGGATCTGACCCTGCGCGACGGCCTCCTCTTCCACGACGGAACCCGTGTGCTCGCCCGCGACTGCGTGGCCTCCCTGCGGCGCTGGGCCAAGCGCGACCCCTTCGGTGGCTCGCTCCTGGAGGCGACGGACGAGTTGTCGGCGCCCGATGATCGGACCATTCGGTTCCACCTCAAGCGCCCGTTCCCGCTCCTGCCGATCGCGCTGGGCAAAGCCTCGGTGCCGGTCTGCGCGATGATGCCGGAGCGCCTCGCCGTCACGGACCCGTTCCAACAGGTGCCCGAACTCATCGGCTCCGGGCCGTTCCGCTTCAAGGCGGACGAGCGGGTGCCCGGTGACCGGACCGTCTACACCCGCTTCGAGGGCTACGTGCCCCGCAAGGACGGCCCGCTCACCTGGACCTCAGGTCCAAAGGTCGCTCACTACGACCGAGTCGAGTGGCGCGTCATCGGCGACACCTCCACGGCGACCTCCGCGCTGATCGCCGGCGAGGCCGACTGGCAGGAATACGCCTCGCACGACCAACTGGGTCTGCTGAAAGCGGCCAAGGGCGTGAGCACCCGCGTACTCGATTCGACCGGCTTCGTGACGATGCTGCGGGTCAACCACTTGCAGCCGCCCTTCAACAACCCGGCCATCCGGCGGGCGCTCTGGGGGGCGATCGACCAGACCTCCTGCATGCAGGGCGTCGTGGGCGCCGACAATCCCGGCCTGTTCCACGTGCCGCTCGGCTTCTTCTGTCCCGACACGCCGATGGCCTCGACGGACGGGCTCGCGCCGCTCACGACGCCACGCGATCCGGCACAGGTGCGCGCCGACCTCAAGGCTGCCGGCTATGCCGGCGAGACCGTGCTGCTGATGGTGCCGTCGAACTCGGCGCCGCTCCTGGCACTCGGCCAAGTCGCCGCCGACCTGCTGCAACGCGTCGGCATGAATGTCGAGGTCTACGCGGTCGAGTTCAACGCGATGCTGCAGCGGCGCAACCGCAAGGGGCCGGTCTCCGAGGGCGGCTGGAGCGCCTTCGTCACGAACTGGTCCGGTACGGATTGGCTCAATCCCGCCGGCTACATCGCCCTGCGGGGAACCGGCGAGACCGGCTATGCCGGCTGGGCCACGACGCCGCGGATCGAAGCCCTGCGCGAGGCGTGGTTCACGGCCCCGGACGAGGCGGCGCGCGCCGCCCTCTGCCGGGACATCCAGCTCCAGGCCATGGAGGACGTGCCCTACTATCCCCTTGGCCAGTACCTGCAGCCGACCGCCTATCGCTCCGGCCTCACCGGGATCCTCGACGGGTTTCCGACTTTCTGGAACGTGCGGCCCGCCTGAAGCTCGCGGCGCCGAGGCCTCACAGCCCCGGGAAGGTCGGTGGTGCGATGGCGTCGGGGCCGCGCCCCGCCCAGTCGAGCTGCCGGATCTGCGCGAGCGCGCGACCTTGCGCTTCCTCAAGGGCTGCGGCTGCGGCGGCGTAGTCGACCGTCAGGACGCGACCGTCGCGCACGATCTCGCGGCCATCGACGAAGACCTGCCGTACTGCGCGGTCGGCGGCCGAATAGATCAGCGACTGCACGGGGTCGCGGCACGGCCGCATGGCGGGATGCGTGCAGTCCACGAGCACGAAATCGGCCTTGCAGCCCGCCGTGAGCCGGCCGATGTCGGAGCGCCCCAGCGCTTGGGCCCCACCGATTGTGGCGGCGTGGAACACGTCCGCCGCGCGGGTGTCGCGGGGGTTCTCGGCGACGACCCGGGCGAGGTACGAGACAAGGCGCATCTCGTCGAGCATGTTGTGCGGGTAGACATCGGTGCCGATGCCCATGTTGACGCCGGCCTGAACGTAGCGGCCGAAATGATTGAGCGCGATGCCGCGGCGGGCGAAGACCGTCGGGCAATGGGCGACCGTAGCGCCGCGCTCGGCCAGGCGCCGCATGTCCGAGCCCGGGCTGTGCCAGTGTGTCCAGGGATGGTCGTCCAGGAAGATCCCGTGGCCCACGATGGTGCGCTCGCTGAGCACTCCGAGATCGTCGAGCCACTCGATCGGCGTCATCCCGGTGCGGCGGGTGATCTCGTGGAACTCCGACAGGGATTGCGCCGCATGGGTGTGGAAGCGCAGATCGCGCCGTACCGCCTCGGCATGGGCGTCCCGCATCAACTCCGCCGTGCAGGTGTCCACCTGCGCCGGGCAGAGCATGCCGAAGAGCCGTCCGCTCGGATGCACCTGCGCGGCCTCGATCTCGGCCAGCGAATCCTCCAGGCCGCGCCGGCCGGCGGCCTCGTCCCATTCGTACTCCACGCGGTGGCCGTTCCGGGTCAGCCAGCGGCCGGACCGGAACATGGGGGCGATGCAGACCCGCAGGCCCGAGCTTCCGAGGAGGTCGAGCCAGCCCTCGCTCGGCAGGGCGAGGTCGCACACCGTGGTGACGCCTGAGAGCGCCAGCTCCGCCAAGGCGACCCCGTAGGCCGCCCGCGTGCCCGCCGCATCCGGCCTGAGGATCGGAAGGTACTCGTAGAGAGAGGTGTTGTAGAGCCGCGGGCTGCCGACCTCGTCCCACATGCCCTTGTTCATGGGTTCCGAGAACAGGTGCGTGTGGATGTCGACGAGCCCGGGCATGATCAAGCAGCCGGATGCGTCGATGGTCCGCACGGGCGGGGGACCCGCGTAGTCCGGACCGACATGGATGAGGGCGCCATCCTCGAAAGCCACGTCCGCGCCGGTGCGGTAGACATGGCCGCCGGTCTCGGGATCCCAGGCGACGACCCACCGGGCCCCCGTCACCAGGGTGACGCCGGTCGTCATATCCGCAGCGCTGTCGTGCATCGAGAACCTCCTCACCGGGTCAGGTACGCGCGCAAGATCGGTGCCCGATCGGGCGAGCGTCGCAGGTGGCGCGCGGCCCGAATCTCGCTAGGTCGGGATCTGTCCGTCGACGATAAGGTGGCTCTTGGCGGGGTGAACAGGAGGCCGCATGCCCGATCCCGGCTCCATCAGGCCAGCGCGCATCCTGGTGATCAACCCGAATTCCTCCCGAACGGTGACGGCCGCCATCGATGCGGCGCTGGGGCCGCTGCGGCTGCCAGTCGGTCCCGACATCACCGTGACGGCTCTGCCTGAAGGGCCCGAGAGCATCTCTTCCCAGCAGGACGCGGATCGCGTGGTGATGCCGCTGGCGCGGCGCATCGCGGAAGATTCGGCGGACGCCTTCGTCATCGCCTGCTTCAGCGATCCGGGCCTGCAGACCGCCCGCGAGGCCGCCGCTGGCCGGCCGGTGATGGGCATCGCCGAATGGGGAATCCTTCGCGCGCTCACCCTCGGTGAGCGCTTCGGCATCGTCGCGCTGTCGGAGGGCAGCGTGCATCGCCAGCGCCGGATGGTCCGTCAAATGGGTCTCGGGGAGCGCTATGCCGGCAGCCGGCCGGTGGAGGCGCGGGCGGACGAGACGGTGGGCGAGGCCATCCGCGCCCGCCTGATCACGGCAGCCCGGATCCTGATCGAGCGCGACGGCGCCGACGCCATCGTGCTCGGCTGCGCCGGCATGGCGCCTCACCGGATGGCGATCGAACGCGCGATCGGGCGCCCGGTCGTCGAGCCCTGTCAGCAGGCCGTCGCCGCAGCCCTCGGGGCGGTGCTGCTGCGCGAGGTTCCTTAGGAAGGATGCCGATGCATTACGATCTGCTGATCCGCGGCGGCACCTGCGTCACGCCCTGGGGCACCGAGATCGCCGATATCGGCGTTCGCGAGGGGCGCATCGTGGCCATCGGGGCGCCCATCGGCGCGACCGCGGAGGTGCGGATCGACGCCGCCGGCTTGCATGTCCTGCCGGGCCTGATCGACAGTCATGTGCACCTGCGCGATCCCGGCGATCCCGCCGTTGAGACGCTCGAGACCGGCACGCGGGCCGCTGTCCTGGGCGGGATCGCCACCCTGTTCGACATGCCCAACACCGATCCACCGATCGCCGATATCGAGCGCCTCGCCTGGAAACGGGACTACGTCGCGGGCCGCAGCTGGTGCGACATCGGCCTGTACGTGGCCGGTGCCAAGACCAATATCGACGCCCTCGCCGCGCTCGAGCGCGAGCCTGGTGTCTGTGCCGTGAAGGTCTTCGCGGGAAGCTCCACGGCCTCCCTGATGATCGAGGACGACGCGCATCTCGAGAGGGCGATGCGGTCCGGCCATAGGCGCATGGCCTTCCACAGCGAGGATGAGTACCGGCTTCAGGCGCGCAAACCGCTCTTCATCCGAGGGCAGCCGCACCGGACCCACATGGAATGGCGCGACGAGGAATGCGCCTTCCTGGGCACCCGTCGCCTCATGGCCCTGGCCCGCAAGACCGGCCGGGCGACGCACATCCTCCACGTGTCCACCGCCGAGGAACTCGAATACCTCCGGGACTATCGCGACATCGCGACCGTCGAGGTCTTGGTCAACCACCTGACCCAGGTGGCGCCCGACTGCTACGACAGGCTCGGCGGGTTCGGAGTGATGAATCCTCCCATCCGCGGTGAGCGCCATCGGGCTGCTGCCTGGGCCGCCGTGCAAGACGGGACCGTCGATACGATCGGCAGCGACCATGCCCCCCATGCGCGGGCGGCCAAGGCGCGGCCCTGGCCCGATTGCCCGGCCGGCCTCACCGGGGTCCAGACCCTGGTGCCCCTCATGCTCGATCACGTGGCCGCCGGGCGCCTGTCGCTGTCCCGCCTCGTCGACCTGATGGCGGCCGGTCCAGCTCGGGTCTACGGCCTCCTGGGCAAGGGTCGCATCGCCGCCGGGTACGACGCGGATTTCACCCTCGTGGACCTGAAGGCGTGCCGCACGATCGAGGAGTCTTGGATCGTCTCGCCCTGCGGCTGGACGCCGTTCGCAGGCACTGCCGTAACGGGCTGGCCAATGGCCACGATCGTGCGCGGCCAGCCCGTCATGCGCGAGGATGCGGTCCTCGGCAGTCCGAGGGGCGGACCCGCGCGTTTCTCGGCCTGACAGCTCGGCCTCAGATCCCGCAGGTCTCCGCAACCAGCCAACTGGCGAGGATCGCGACGGCATCGAGAAGATCGTCGATGGCCATGGCTTCATTGGGGTTGTGGCTGCCATTGGCGTTGCGCACGAACAGCATGGCCATCGGCACGCCGGCCTTGGCGAAGGCGGCGGCATCGTGGGAGGCCGGGCTGCCGAGGGGCCGGGTGGTGATGCCGAGCGCCGCCGCCGCCGCCGTGAGCCCGTCGTGGATCCTGGCCGAGACCATACCGACGCCCGCCTCGGCGCGCGAGCCGAGCGCCACCGTCACGCCGCGGCTCTCCGCGACGGTCGCCACCGCGTCCAGGAACGCGGCCTCGATCTCCGACAGGACCTCGGCCTCGTAGGCCCGCATGTCGAGGCTGAACCGGAACTCGCCCGGCACCGTCGTCAGGCCATGGGCCGCGGCATCGGTATGGAACCGTCCGAAGGTCACGGCCATCGGGCAGCCGGCCGCCTCGCGCGCCTGCCAAACCTGGTCGAGGGCCAGGGCGATCTCGGCGCCGGCCATGGCCGCATCGCGACGGAAACGGCGCGGCGTGCCGACATGGTCGTAACGCCCGGCGATGCGGACGTAGGGATAGCGCACGTTGCCCGGGATCCCGGTACAGAGGCCGACCGGGATCCCGGCTTCCTCGAGACTCGGCGCCTGCTCGATATGCACCTCCAGGAAGGCGTGGATCGCCCCGGCGTCGAGGGCGGCCTTCCCACTCACCAAAGCCTCCGGATCGCCGCCCTCACGGGCGATATGCTCGGCAAGACGCCGGCCGCTATCGATCCGGACTGCGTCGAGCGCTCCGTCCGGCAGGGTGCCGAGGGCCGCCCGGCTGCCGACATACGAGACCTGGAACCAGACGCTCTCCTCGGCGCGCACGCCCATGACGGTCAGGTCGCGCGCCGGCCTCAGGCCGAGGCTGCGGATCGCCGCGATGGCCGCGAGTCCGGCCACCACCCCGGCGGCGCCGTCGTAGTTGCCGCCATGGGCAACAGTGTCGAGGTGGGAGCCGATCAGGATCGGCGGTAGACTCCGATCGCGGCCCGGCAGGGTCATGTAGGTGTTGGCGGCGGCGTCCCGATGGACGGCGAGCCCGAGATCGGCGGCGCAGCGCATCATCACGGCGTGCGCGGCGGTCTCCTCGGGACTGTACGAGGCTCGCGTGAATCCGGGATCGGTTCGGCCGCATTCGGCGATCTGCGCAAACAGGTCCTCGACCCGGGCTCTCTGCGCACAGGTCGCTGAGCGGATCGCTGAAAACTTTTCCATCGCTGTCCTTCCGCTGCGAACACCCCATCGCCAGCGCCGCCGGCGACGCTGCAGAGCCGCCCCGATGCCGCGGGCGCGACCCGCGCCTCTCGCACGATCCCGCGTGCGCCCTGCGGCCCGAAAGTGCGCGCTCACGATAGTGGGACGCGGGCTGAACGTCCGGCTCTTCGTGGAACTGCGCGCCTCAGACGCGCGAACTCGGGCGGTAGAACGGCTCGTGCCGCGCGGGGTCGATGTAGTCGGCGTAGAAACGCCTCGCATGCGGCAGGAGCGCCTTCGAGAGCTGCCGCCGCTCGACCTCGTCGTCCGACAGCGCCCGTGACAGGTCGTCGTGCAGCGCCTTCAGGGCGGCATCCTTGTCCACTCGGGTGAAACGCCCGTCGGCGTAGAGCACCTCGCCCTCGCACAGCACCGTGGTGACGCCGCCGGTCTTCGCCCGCTGGATCACCGCGTCGAGGAGCGGCGTCGCCGGGTCGAGATACGGGTAGGCGATCTGGTCCCAATCGAGCAGGACGAGGTCGGCGGCCTTGCCGACCTCGATCGTACCGAGGCTGTCGCCGTAGGGCGTGGTGCGGGCGCCGCCGACGGTCGCCATGCGCAGCACCTGGGCCATGCTGGGCACATCGGCCTCGTCCATCCCGGGCACCCGGTGGGCGCGCAGCACGAGGCGCATCTCCTGCAGCATGTCGCGGTCGTCGTTGATGCCGGCCTCGTCGAGGCCGATGGCCGTGTTGATCCCCTTCGCCTCGAATTGATTGAGTGCCGCCACGCCCGAGCGCAGCCGGAAGTTCGACGAGCAATTGTGGCAGATGCAGGTGCCGGTCTCGGCCACCCGGTCGATGTCGGACTCGTTCAGCCAGACGCCGTGGCCGAGGGTCAGCCGCGGCCCGAGCATGCCGAAGCGGTCCAGATACTCCACCGCGGTCCCACCGCCGCGCTTCTCCGCATAGGCCTTCTGGTAGGCGGTCTCGACGAGATGCATGTGCATCGGCACGTCGTAGGATTCGGAGAGCTCGGCGAGGCCCTCGAGCGCCGCGTCGGAGCACCAGTGGAGATTGGCGGGTGCAAGCTGGATCTTCGCTCGGCGTGCCCCCTCCTGGGCACCGTGCAGGCCGCGGAACAGGGCGAAATTGTCCTCCAGCGACATCTGGAAGCGCTCGAACCAGCGCTTCATCGGGTCCTGGAGCGGCGCCGGCAGGCTCGCCACGAAATCCATGTCCGCCTGGTAGACGAGGCGGTTCTGGTCGCGCACCGCGAAGCAGTACGAGACCCGCATGCCGATGTCGCGATAGGCGCGCAACACCTCGTTCGAGCGCGCCTCGACCTCCTCCAGGGAGCCAGGCATCCAGCCGTGGATGTGCTGGACCGTGGTGATCCCCGAGCCGACCATCTCGAAAGCGGAGTACAGGGTGTCGAGGTACAGGTTGAGGTTGCGCGCCACCATCCGGGTCACGAACCACAGCTCCAGCGGCATGTCGGGGGAGCCGAGCTGGACCGGCGTCAGGCCGACATGGTGGTGGCCGTTGACGAAGCCCGGTAGCAGGATCTCCCGGCCTGAGCCGATGACGGGGGCGTCGGGGTAGCGGGCATGTAGGTCCGCGTAGGTGCCGACGTCCTCGATGATCCCGTCCTTCTGCAGCACCGCGCCGTCGGCGATCTCCTCCCAGCGATCGTGGTCGAGGGTGCGGGTGATCATCCGCCGGCTGCGGATCAGCGATGTGGTCATGGTCGTGTCCGTGTGATCGGGGAAGGGGTTCAGACGAGCGCTTCCTGCTCGGCGAAGGCGCGGTCGACCTCGTCGCGCAGGAGTTCGGTGAGGTGCCGCCGCATCGCCTCGGCTCCAGGCGAGAATGGGTCGCGCGGGCGCGCGAGGTCGTTGCGGACGATCGTCTTGATCCGCCCGGGGCGTGCGGTGAACACCACCACCCGGTCGGCGAGCGCCACGGCCTCGTCGATGTGATGGGTCACGAACAGGACCGAGGCGCTGCTGTCGCGCCAGACGTCGAGCAAGAAATCTTGCATCTTCTGGCGGGTCTGGACGTCGAGCGCCGCGAAAGGCTCGTCCATCAGCAAGACCTTGGGGCGCATGGCCAGCGCACGGGCGACCGCCACCCGCTGGCGCATGCCGCCCGACAGCTCGTCGGGTCGCTTGTCGAAAGCTTCGGCGAGGCCGACGCGCTGGAGCGCGGCCCGGGCGATGCTCCGGCGTTCCGCTTCCGGCACCCCCTTCAGCGACAGGCCGAAGCTGACGTTCTGCCAGACGCTGAGCCAAGGGAAGAGCGACGTCTCCTGGAAGATCAGGCTGCGCTCCGGCGACGGCCCGGTGACGGCCTCGCCGAAGGCCAGGAGCTCGCCGCCGGAGGCCGCTTCGAGCCCGGCGATCAGGTAGAGCAGCGTGCTCTTCCCGCAGCCCGAAGGACCGAGGAACACCACGAACTCACCGGGCCGCACGGTGAGGTCGATGTCGCGCAGCGCCTCGTGGGCGCGAGCGGTGCCGGCCGCCCAGACCTTGGCGACGCCGCGGCAAGAGACGGCGTCGAGGGGAGCGGACTCAGAGGCCAAGGGAGGACCCCGCATCGCGCGGCAGCCAGTAGAGCATGCGCCGCTGCACCAGGCGGAACAGCAGGTCGAAGGCGAAGCCCAGGAGGCCGATCAGGGTGATGGTGAAGAAGACCAGCGACGGGTTGAAGGTGTTGCGCGCCAGCATGATCACCTGGCCGAGCCCGTAGCCGACGCCGGTCGCCTCGGCGACGAGCACCACCATCCAGGCTCCGAACAGGTTGAGGCGCAGCACCGCGAGCAGTCCCGGCAGGATCGCCGGCACGATCACTCGGGCATAGATCTGACGCTTCGACGCCCCCATGGTCCGGGCGACGTTGATGTAGTTCCGGTTGACGCCGTCGATCTGATGGATGGTCGAGAGGACCATCGTGAAGAACAGGGCGATGAACACCATGAAGATCGCCGGGGCGTTGCCGATCCCGAACATGAAGATCGCCACCGGCAACCATGCGATCGGCGAGACCGGCGCCAGCAACGTGATGGTCGGCAGGGTCAGCCGCTCGAACAGCACGACGTAGCGGATCGCCACGCCGACCAGGATCGACAAGGTCGCGGCCAAGGCGAGGCCCGCCAGCACCCGGCCCGTGGAGGCCAGCACGGTGATCAGAACCGCCATGGCGGGGCTCGGGCCGGCGCTCATACCGGTGCCGATCTGCCAGCGCTGGGCGGTGTTGAAGAACCGCGCCTGCTCGACGAGGTTGCCGAGGAAGATGTGCGGCGGCGGAAGCAGCTTGGCATCGGCGACGCCGAGCGCCCAGAGCAACTCCCAGAGGCCGGCGAAACAGCCGACCGAGACCAGCATCCAGCCGGTCCGGCTCAGAAGGGGTACGAGCCCATCGGGCAGCGCGAGGCGCTGCGCGAATGGGAGGCGCGGCTGGCCGTGCGGGACGGCGGCGGCGCGGGCGAGATCGACGGCCATCCGCTCAGGCCGACTTCAGCTTGAGCTTGCTGTAGAGATCCGGGTTCTCGGCGATGACTTGCTCCAAGAGCGTCCAGTCGATCGCGTCGCGGCCGGGCTTCTTCTTGATGTAGCCCATCTCGGCGACGGAATCGGTCCGGTCGAGGATGAACTGCGTCTGGTTGCGGGCGTCCACCACCGAGGGCTGCCGGCCCATGGCGAGCTGGGCGTTGCTCATCGAGGTCTTGTAGTAGGAGCCGACGAGCTTGTTCAGGGCGGCCTGGGGGTCGCCCTCGGCCAGGGCCTGAGCCTTCATCATGCCCTTGATCAGGGCTCTGACGGCGGCCGGGTTCTTGGCGATCAGCTCATTGCGCACGGCGAGCACGCAGTCGGTATAGCCCTTGCCGTAGATATCGGTGCCGTCGGAGAGCTTTACGGCGCCCTTCACGTCGGTCAGCAGCGCCGTGCCGTAGGGCTCGATCGTGGAGATGATGTCGAGGGCGCCGGCGCGGAACGCCTCCACGGCTTCCGGGGTGGACCCCATGTAGCGAACCGTGATGTCCTTGAAGGCGACGCCATTCTTCTTCAGCCAGTCGTAGGGCAGCACTTCGAGCGTATCGAGCTGGAAGGTGCCGAGCGTCTTGCCCTTCAGCTTCTCCGGGCTGTCGAGCCCGGGCTGGGCAACCAGCACGCAGCCCTCGATGCCGCCGCCGGCCACGATCTTCACCGGGGCGCCGGCATCGTAGAGGGCCATGAAGCTCGTATAGGGCATCACGCCGGCATCGACCTGGCCCATGCCGAGGAAGGTGACCTGATCCGAGAAGGTCGGCGTGTTCACGAAGTCGATGGTGAGACCATCGTCCTTGGCGAGTTGCATCGCCTCGGCCAGGAAGAAGTTCAGATTGCAGAAGCCGGTCCCGTGCGTCGCCCGGATACCGGAGGCCGCCGCGGCCCGGCCGACGAGGCCCGGCCCCGCCGCGAGGGTCAGCGCCGCGGCGGTGCCGCCCAGGAAGCGCCGGCGGCTGGTCTTGAGCCGCGATAAGTCGGGGACGCGATAATCGCCGTGACGGTCGCACATATCGGCTCTCCTCAGGAGGCGGATGTCGGAGTCTTTCAGGCGGTGCGTCGGCTCCCGGCCGGACGCGCGACGAGGTCAAGACAGGGGCAGAGTGGTCGCGGAGATCCGGTCACCCGGCACCTCACAATATCGACGGCACGCCAACCTGTAGTCGCCGCCTTGCGCGACGCTGCGCTGGCGGAATCCTCACAAGAAGCGTGCCATTCGCGCGCTGAACGTCTGCTGAGATGCGCCTCGGCAGGCCGAGATATCCCTGCACGCCGGTGACGGGGGCAGGATGCACCCGCCCTCGTGATGTCGAAGAGGTCGAGCCCCGTTTCCGACGGGGAAGAGGTCCGTATTCGATACGATAATTTTGACGTTCACATACGAAGACCGCCATTCGGGCGCGCAAGTGCCGCTAATATGCGCAAGGTCCCCGCCGGCCTGCAGCCTCTTTGACCTTCCCGATGACCGGACGTCGGCCGACAATCGGGCGCTCAATCCATGGGAGCTTCGGGATCGATGACGCATCTCACGCGGCGCAGCTTCGTCGGCACCGCGGCGCTGCTCGCGGCGCCGGCTCTCATCCGGCCGGCCTTCGCCGCCGACACGGTCAAGCTCGGCTGCCTGTTCTCGTCGTCCGGCACGATGGCCAATATCGAGGGCCGGCTGAACCATGTGGTCCGCATGGCCGCCGACGAGATCAACGGCCGCGGCGGCGTCAACGGCCGCCAGATCGAGGTGCTGACCTCCGATCCGGCCTCGGACTGGCCGCTCTACGCGCAGGTCGGACGGCAGATGCTGCAGCAGGAGAAGGTCGCGGCCCTGTTCGGCTGCTGGACCTCCGTGTCTCGGAAATCGGTGCTGCCCGTCGTCGAGCAGAATGACGGGTTGTTGTTCTACCCCCTCCATTTCGAGGGCGACGAAAATTCCAAGAACGTCGTCTACATGAACTCGCCGCCCGCGAGTTCCGTGCTGCCGGCAGTGGACTACCTGATGGGTCAGGACGGCGTCGGCGCGAAGCGGTTCTTCATGATCGGCTCGGACTACGTCTGGCCGCGCACGATCAACAAGCAGCTGAAGGGGTATTGGAACAGCAAGGGGATCCCAGACAGCGCGTGGCGCGAGGAATACGTGCCCTTCGGCTTTTCGAACTTCCAGACCCTCGTGAACCAAGTGCGCAGCTTCGCCAGCCAGCCCGGCGGTCAGGCGATCGTGGTGCTCACCGTCGTCGGCTCCTCGATCCCCGACTTCCTGCGCGAATTCGCCAACCAGGGCCTCAGCGCCACCGACGTGCCGATCCTCGGCCTCGACATGGTGGAGGCGGATCTCGAGGGGCTCGATACGGCCAAGCTCGTCGGCCACCTGAATTGCTGGGCCTATCTCCAGGCCGCCAAGGGCGAGCGGAACAAGAAGTTCCTTGGCGACTGGGCCGCCTACGTGAAAGCCAAGAATGTCCCGTTCAGCGCCGACACTGTGATCGATCCGATGGTCTCGGCCTACGACAGCGTCCATCTCTGGGCGCTGGCCGCCACCAAGGCGGGCTCCTTCGCGGTTCCAGAGGTGCGGAAAGCCTTCGCGGGCCTCAGCTTCGACGACCCGTCGGGCTACACGCTGACCATGACGGGGGAGAACAATTACGTCTCCCGCGGCGTCTTCATCGGCTCGGTCAACGAGAAGCGCGGCTTCGACGTCCTCTGGCAATCGCCGAACGCCCCGAAGCCGGTCCCGTTCAGCCCCTATGGCTGATCCGCTCCGCACGCTCCTGGCCCTCTGCTGTCTCGCGCTGCTGACGGTTCCGGCCTCCGCCGCGCCCCTCGACCGGGCGGCCTTCGCGGCGGATTTATGCGGTGACGGCGCCGCGCAGGTCCGCGGGGCCGAAGGTCTCGTCCAGGCCGGCGGCGATCTGGCGGCCGACGACCTCGCCTTCGCCGGTGGGCTCCTCGGCGCCCTGGCCGAGCGCCGGCTGGCCTGCCCGGCGGACGGCGCGCTCCTGCTCGACCGCCCGGGGGCGCCGGAGGGCCGCGACGCGCTCACCGGTGCGACGCGGCCGGCCGCGGAGGCGCGCGCGCCGGTCCTCGGCCTGCGCCAGCGCGCCGCAATCGAGACCGCGCGCGGCACCGTCGCGCTGCTGACCGGCCCGGATCCGGCCGCCCGCGGAGCCGGTCTGGCGGTGCTGGAGCGGCGCATCGCCACCGTCCCAGCGGCCGTGCTCGACCGGGCCCGCGACGCGGAGACGGATTCCGCGCTGAAGGGGACGACCGCCGGCCTCGCCCAGGCGGCCGCCCTGTCGTCGCCCGATCCGGCCCGGCGCCGGGCGGCGATCGCCGCCGTGGCCGCGAGCCCGTCCGGGGCCGCGCAGGCGCGCCTCGCGGCGCTCAAGAGCGATCCGGCCTACGCCGCCGATCCGGCCTTCCGGGCGGCCCTCGATGCCGGCCTCGCGCGGGTCTCCCGGGCGGTGGCGGTCGGCGACGGGCTCGCGGTCGTCTACAATGGCCTGAGCTTCGCCAGCATCCTGTTCATGGCGGCGGCCGGGCTCGCGATCATCTTCGGGCTGATGGGCGTGATCAACCTCGCCCAGGGCGAGTTCATCATGCTCGGCGCCTACGCCACCTACGGCGTGCAGGAGGCCTTCCGCCGCCTCGCCCCGGGCCTGCTCGACCTCTACCTCTTCGCCGCCATCCCGGTCGCCTTCGGAGCGGTCGCCCTGGTGGGGATCGTGGTCGAGGCGCTGATCCTGCGCCACCTCTACCGGCGGCCGCTGATGAGCCTGCTCGCCACCTGGGCGGTGAGCCTGTTCCTGGTGAACCTCGTCCGCGTGACGGTCGGCACCCAGAACCTGCAATTCGTCATGCCGGCCTATGTCAGCGGCGGCGTGCCGCTCTACGCCGATTTCGTCATGACCTGGAACCGGCTGTTCGCCATCGGCTTCGCGGCGGCGACCCTTGTGCTGACCCTGTTGATCCTGCGCCGCACCCCGCTCGGGCTCGACGTCCGCGCCGTGACCCAGAACCGCGACATGGCCGCCTGCCTCGGCCTGCCGACCCGCCGGGTCGACCGTCTCGCCTTCGGGCTCGGCTCGGGCCTGGCCGGGCTCGCCGGGGTGGCGCTCTGCCCGATCTACAGCGTCAATCCCGGGATGGGCTCGGGCTTCATCGTCGACAGCTTCATGGTCGTGGTGCTCGGCGGCGTCGGCAGCCTCATCGGGACGCTGGTGGCGGCTCTCGGGGTCGGCGGCGCCAACGTGCTGATCGAGCCGATCTCCGGCGCGGTCGCCGCCAAGGTGATCGTGCTCGTCGGCATCATCCTGTTCCTGCAGCGCCGGCCCGAGGGACTGTTCGCCGTGCGGCGGCGGCGATGAGCGGCGCCGTGCAGACCGCCCTCGCCGCCCCCGCCGGACCGGGACGCCGCGCCGTGCGCGATCCCCTAGTCGCCGGCCCCGTCGGGCTCTGCCTCGCGGCCGCGATCGGGCTCCTCGTGGCGTCACCCGCCCCGTATCTCGTCAACGCGGTGGGCCAGCTCGCCGCCTTCGCGATCCTCGCCGTGTCGCTGGATCTGGTCTGGGGCTATCTCGGGATCCTCAGCCTGGGGCACGGGCTGTTCTTCGCCATCGGCGGCTATGTCTGCGCCATGCACCTGCTGGCCCACGGCGTGGCCGTGACCGGTGTGCTGCCGGACTTCGTGCAGTTCATGGGCTGGAAGAGCCTGCCGGCCTACTGGGCCGGCCTCGACCACGCGGCCTACGCCTTCGTCCTCGCCCTGGCGCTCGCCGGCCTCGTCGCCTTCGTGTTCGGGCTGGCCTCGTTCCGCTCGCGAGTCAACGGCGTCTATTTCTCGATCATCAGCCAGGCGCTCGTCTACGTCGCGATGCTGCTGATGTACCGCAACGACACCGGGCTCGGCGGCAACAACGGCATGACCGGCTTCCCGCTGCTGTTCGGCTGGCCGATGGGCTCACCGGGCGTGGTGACCGGCCTCGCGGTCGCCGCCCTCCTGGCGCTGGCGGCTTTGCTCGTCGGCGCGCGGCTCCTCGTCGGGAGCGCCGTCGGGCGGCGGATGCTCGCCTGCCGCGACGACGAGACCCGCCTGCGCACGCTGGGCTACAGCACCACCCGGCTGAAGCTCGGGATCTGGTGCCTCTCGGCCATGATCGCGGCGCTCGCCGGCATCCTCTACGTGCCGCAGGTCGGCATCATCAACCCGCGGGTGCTGGCGCCCGACCTGTCGATCGAGATCGCCGTCTGGGTGGCGATCGGCGGCCTCGGCCGGCTCGGCGGGGCGGTGATCGGCGCGATCCTGGTCAACGGCCTGAAGTTCTGGCTCAGCGCCGCGATGCCGGAGGCGTGGCCGTTCATCCTGTCCGGGCTGGTGCTGCTCGTGGTGCTGGTCCTGCCGAACGGGCTCCTCGACCTTGTGGGCTGGGGCCTGCGCCCGACCTGGCTGCGGGGCGCCCGATGACCGCCCTCGTGGTCGACGCCCTCACCGTCGTCTTCGGCCGGTTCACGGCCCTCGATGCCGTGTCGCTCGCCGTCGATCCCGGCGAGGTCCGGGCCGTGATCGGCCCGAACGGCGCCGGCAAGACCACGCTGCTCGACGTGATCTCGGGCGTCACCAAACCGGTCTCCGGACGGGTGATGCTCGGCGACCACATCGACCTGACCAAGCGCTCCGAGGCCGAGATCGCGAAGGCCGGGGTGCGGCGGAAGTTCCAGAAGCCCAGCGTCTTCCCGGCGCTCACCGTGCGCGAGAACCTGGAGATCGGCTGCGGCCCCGCCCTCAGCCCGCGCGACCGCCCGGCGCGCATCGCCGCCGTGCTCAGCGAGATCGGCCTCGGCCCCCGCGCCGAGGTGCCGGCCGGCAGCCTCGCGCACGGCGAGAAGCAATGGCTGGAGATCGGCATGGTGCTCGCCGCCGAGCCGGCGCTGCTCCTTCTCGACGAGCCCGTCGCCGGGCTCTCCGACGCCGAGACCGCCCAGACCGCCGCGCTGATCCGGAGCCTTCGCCGGCCGGACCGGGCGATCCTGGTGATCGAGCACGACATGGACTTCGTCGAGGCCATCGCCGACCGGGTGACGGTGCTGCACGAGGGCCGCACGCTCTACGAGGGCAGCATGGCCGGCGCGCGGGCCGATGCCCGGGTGATCGAGGTATTCCTCGGCCGATGACGAACGCATCTCCGCCCGCCCGCCTCGCCGTCGAGGGACTCGACCAGCATTACGGCAGCGCGCAGGTGCTGCGCGGCATCGGTCTCGCCGTCGAGCCGGGGGCCTGCCTCGCCGTGCTCGGCCGCAACGGCGCCGGCAAGACCACGCTGCTGCGCTGCCTCACCGGCCTGATCCCGGAAAGCCGCGGCCGGATCGCCCTCGACGGGACCGAGCTGACGCGCCTGTCGCCCGACCGGCGCGCCCGCTCGGGCCTCGCCTACGTGCCGCAGGGGCGCGAGATCTTTCCCGATCTCACCGTCGCCGAGAACCTGCGGGTGGCGGCCCGGGCCCACGGGCTGGAGCGGACCGACGCGGTCGACGAGGCCGTCGCCCTGTTCCCGGCGCTTCGCGGCCTCTGGCACCGCCCGGGGGGCAACCTCTCGGGCGGCCAGCAGCAGCAGCTCGCCATCGCCCGGGCGCTCGCCACCCGGCCCCGCGCGCTCCTGCTCGACGAGCCGACCGAGGGCATCCAGCCCTCGATCGTCGCCGCCATCGAGACGGTGATCGCCGGGCTCAAAGGTCGGATCACCGTGCTGCTCGTGGAGCAATACCTCGATTTCGCCCTCCGGGTCGCCGATGCCGTGGTGGTGCTGTCCCGCGGCAGCGTCGTCGAGCGCGGCGATCCGAAGGCGTTGAACCCCGAAGCCCTCACCCGTCACATCGCCGTCTGACATCCGCACAGGAGCCGCCGTGCCGACCCATCACAAGATCCCCGCGACGCCCGAGACCATGGTGCTCGGCTATTTCGACGCCGCGCTGCCGCCCGTCCTCACCGTCGCGTCCGGCGACACCGTCACCCTGCATTCGCATCCGGCGGGCGGGCGCGAGTCCCTTCACCCCGATCCGGCCCGCGTTCCCGCCGACCTGCTCCACGCCCTCGACACCCTGGAGCGCGGTCCCGGCCCGCACTTCGTCACCGGCCCGGTCCACGTCGCGGGCGCCGAGCCCGGCGACATGCTGCAGGTCGATATCCTCGACCTGAAGTTCCGCCTCGACTGGGGCTTCGTGTCGATCCTGCCGCTCCTCGGCACCCTGCCGGACGAGTTCACCGAGTACGAGACCGTCCACGCCGACATCGACACGGCCAGCGGCCTCTGCCGCCTGCCCTGGGGGACCGAGCTGCCCCTCGACCCGTTCTTCGGCATTATGGGCACCGCCCCGCCCGCCGCCTGGGGCAGGGTCGGTACGCCGGTTCCCCGCGCCTTCGGCGGCAACATGGACAACAAAGAGATGCGCGTCGGCACGACGCTCTACCTGCCGGTGTTCAATCTTGGCGGCGGCTTCTATGCAGGCGACGGCCATGGCGTACAGGGCGACGGCGAGGTCTGCATCACCGCCCTGGAGACGGGACTCACCGGCACCTTCCGGCTCACCGTGCGCAAGGATCTCCCCGGCGCCTGGCCCTTCGCCGAGACCCCCACCGACCTGATGTCGATCGGCCTTCACGAAAGCCTCGACGAGGCGATGCGACAGGCGGTGCGCGAGATGGTGCGTCTGGTCTGCGCCCGGACCAGCCTCACCCGCAACCAAGCCTACATGCTGTGCTCGCTGGCCGGTAACCTGCGGATCACCCAGACAGTGGACGGCAACAAGGGCGTGCACATGCTCATGCCCAAGTCCGCCCTGGGCACGGCTCCCGCCAAGTCCGCCTGAAGCGGCGAGGATTCGGGAGATCAGTTCGCGCTTCGCCCGAAGGCGAAGCGGCCGACACAGGCGGCCGCGCCGCGATGGCGCGGTCCCTGGTGGGGGGCCGTGCGTTCGGTCACGGCCGTCCGGATCGGCTCTGCCCGCACCGGCTGCAGGAGCAGGGCGGCGCGGAGCCGCTGCACCTCTGCCCGGAGTCCGGCATTCTCCCGCTCGACCTGATCGAGCCGGGCCACACCCGCAGGCTTCAGCCCACCGAGCCGCCGTCGCCAGCGGTAGTAGGTGCCGAGCGAGACATGGGCGCTCGCGCAAATCTCGGCAACCGGTATGCCGCGCGCGGCCTCCGCGAGCAGGAACGCGATCTCCTCGTCCGTGTGCAGGGATCGGCGCATGCAGGATCTCCTGATTCACCGGCCTCGATCGAAGCCCAAGAGCGGGGCGAGCAAGAAGCGGACCGGCAGCGATACCATGTTTCCACCGCCCCCCGAGGCCGTTTGCCCAGGAGACCAGCAGGCATCGCCTTATCCAGCGTTGAACCGTGCTTCAGTTTCTGAGTGACCGTCCTTATTTCTTGAAGCTGGAAGCGCGACACGGATTGACTCGGCCGCGGATACCGTTGTCGCCCGGCGGCTCATCCGTCGCGGTGGAGCGGAACTCGATCCATTTTCGTCGAGGGGTAGATTGGCTTCCATGGCAATATTTGGCTGAATAAGAGCACCTCACAGAACTTCCGGTTCCCGGGAGCTCTCCCTTCGCACGCGACGGTGCGGCGGGAGTTTTGTGAGAGGCTCTAAGACAGCTGGCCATTCAAGTGTTCAAATCAGAGGGATCAGCCCTTCTTCGGCGCTTAACGGCTCCATCAGCGCCAGTCTTTGCGGTCGGCGCAAATCGATCACCGCAAAGACCCGCACGATTGGGTCTGATCTCGAGCCTCACAGGCCATGTCGAGCGACCGATGCACTCAAGAGAATTGATAATTTGGCGTCGATAGGCGCCGGAAACTACTGATTGCTCATGCGCCGAGCAAGATTTTCGCCGATCATCACACAGGTGAAATGTAGGTTGGCCCTGCAATCGCTGGGCATGATGGACGCGTCGCAGACCCGCAGACCGCCGATCTCGCGGACCTTCAGATCGGGATCGACGACGCCGGATGCGTCCTGCCATCCGCTCATGCGGCAGGTGCCGGCCGCGTGCTGGATGTCGCCCGCTTCCGCGAGCATCAGGTCGTCGAGTTCGGAAGCCGGGAGGCGCGCAGCTTCGCCCAGCGCGAGGGGGCTCTCGCCGAACCGGATCGCTGTCGCGAGGTCGGCCAGCGCCGGATGCGTCGTCAGGCGCGCCAGCCGCCGCACCGCATCGCGCAGCCGCAGGCGGTCGCGCGGATCGTCGAGCATGTTCTCCTCAATGACCGGATTGATCTCGGGATCGGCCGATGTGAGGTGCAGGGAACCGCGCGAGAACGCGTCGTACAGACCGACGCCGACGGCACCCTGCGGGGTCGGCTCCAGACCCGTCAGGCCGCGGTGATTGTAGGCCACGACGATCATGTCGCGCTCGCCGCCTCCCGCGAGACCGCTCGAATAGGTCACGCAGCAATTGGTATGGCGGGCATCCGGCCCGAGGGCTCGGTGGCCGGGCTTCAGATCCATCGTCGCCCTCAGGATCGGGTGATCCATGAAATTACCGCCGACCGCTTCGTGCGTATGAAGAACGGGGATGCCGAGGGCGCGAAGCGGCTCGCCGGGGCCGATGCCGGAGCGCATCAGGATCGCCGGGCTGTGGACGGCGCCGGCACAGAGGACGATCTCGCGGCCGCGGGTCTCGGTCCAGGCCTCCGTTCCGAACCGGACGCGGAGCCCGACGGCCTGGCGCCCCTCGAACAGGATGCGATCGACCAGCGCCTCGCATCGGATCTCGAGGTTCGGCCGGTTGCGGGCCGGTTCGAGATAGCCGTCGTTGGTGGTGACCCGGTGCCCGTCGCGGCTGTTGATCGGGTTGCACGACACGCCCTCGCCCTGCGGCGCGTTGAGATCCGCCTTCCAGTCATAGCCGTCCGCCAGTGCGGCCTCCCGCAGCCCGCGGTCGACGGCGCCCCACGCGTCCAGCGGGGCGCGATAGACGGGCAGCGGACCACCGCGACGGGCCCCTGCCTCGGTGGCGAATTCGGCGTCGTCCTCGATCCGGTCGAAGAGCGGCATCACGTCCCCGGCCGACCAGCCCGTGCAGCCCTGCGCCGCCCAGGCATCGAAGGCGGCCGGGACACCGCGGATCGCAATTTGCGCGTTCACCGTCGAACTGCCGCCGAGCGCGCGACCGCGCCAGTAGAAGCGGGGCTCCTGGGCGCGGGTTCGTCGGCTCATCAGCCCCGGCCACTGCCAATCCGCCTGGTGGATCGGGTCGTACATGAACGGAACGATGTTGGCCGAGCGAAGCGCCGGCGGGGCCTCTGCGGACCGCCAGTCGCGGCCCGCCTCCAGCAGGAGCACCCGGCGGCCGGGATCCTCCGACAGGCGCGCGGCCAGAGCGGCACCGGCAGAGCCGGCGCCGACGACGATGACATCGTACATGGCAGCGCTCATGGCTTCTCGACGTTCCAGAAGAGCGGAATGGCGGACGGGATCAGCCCGGTCAGGGAGGTCCGGTAGGCTGCTGGCTGGGCGAACTGGCCGAAGGGTACGACCAGGCCTTCGCCGTAGACGATGGACTGGATCTCGCCGGCGATGTCACGCCGCTTGTCCGGATCCGGCTCGCGGGCGAACCGATCGAACAGCCCGACCATGCGCGTGTCGCACATGAACCCGGAACTCGCCGCGTCCTTGCAGGTGAAGTTGATCGCCGAGTTCGTCAGCGGCGAGCTGAGATCGAGGCCGAGGGCGTGAATGCCGAAGACGCTCCAGCCGGTCTTCTTGGTGCGACGGGCGAGCAGGGCCGCCCAATCCATGACCTGGAGATCGACAGTGAAGCCGGCCTGCTTCAGCCGGTCGGCCAGGATCGTCGAGGAGACGCGCGCCGCCTCGAGGTCGTTGGCCGCCATCACGATCACCGGCTCACCCTTGTAGGCGGTCGCCTTCAGGGCGGCCCGCGCCGCTGCCACGGACGGATCGCGCAGGAGCTCGGCCCCGACATGCGTCTCGTAGGGCGAGCCGCAGATGAAGAAGGCGTCGCAGGTCTGCGAGAAGCGCGGGTCGAGGCCGAACCCGTCCAGGACTTCGCGCTGATCCACGAGGCGGAGCAGCACGCGCCGGATCGCCGGGTCGTCGAAGGGCTTGGCCGCCATATTGATCCTGTAATGCCCCGTGAACCGGTGCGGGCCGGTGAAGTTCATCACCGCCAGATTCTTGTTGCGCTCGATCTGCTCGATCAGATCGAAGGGCGCGTACTGCATGAGATCGATCTCGCCGGCGCCGAGGGCCCCGACGGCGGTCGCACCGTCCGGGATGACGCGGATGTCGAGGGCATCGACTTTCACGACCTTGCCGCCGGCGAGGAAGTCGGCCGGTTCGGGACGCGGCCTGTAACCGGGATACTTGCGCAACAGCATGTGGTCGCCAGTGATGTGCGCGGCGCGGTCATAGACGAAGGGACCGGATCCCATGACCTCCGTGAGCTGCGTCGTGGGCGGCGTCGCGGCGAGCCGGGCCGGCATGATGAAGGGCGTCGGGCTCGACGTGGTGCCGAGGGTGTCGAGCACGAGGCCGTAGGGCTCCCGTAGTGTCAGCACGAAGGTCCTATCGTCCACGGCGTCCAGGGCGGCCGCCACGTCCATAAGCCGGCCGCCGAGCGCGCTGCGGGCCGCCCAACGCTTCAGCGAGACGACGCAGTCGGTGGCCCGGACGGGCGTACCGTCATGGAAACGCAAGCCGTCGCGCAGGGTGAAGCGCCAGATCAGACGATCGTCCGACACCGACCACGTGTCGACCATCTGCGGCTTGAACAGGCCCTTCGCGTCCGGCGCGAACAGCGTGTCGTAGACCATGAAGCCGAAGGTCCGCGTGATGTAGGCCGTGGTGAAATACGGATCGAGGGTAACGATCTCGGCTTCAAGCACGGCCCGCACCGTCGTTTCCGCCCGGGCCGATGCAGGCGCCAGAGGTGCCAGGAACGCCGCCGCGGCTGCAAGCAGCCCGGGAAGCCAGGATCGTCTCATGTGCTTTCGCCCTCTGTCCGGGCCGGATAGGCAAGCTCAATACCAGGACGATACCACTCTCCGCTTCAGCGATCGTCCCGGCGTCGGTTGCGGCCCTGGGTCAGGCCACAGCAGGAGGCAGCGGCGCGGCGGCACGGGCCGGGCGCGGTGCGTTTCTCGACGGCGGTGCACGGACATCTTCACCTTGTCCGTGTCGGCCGCATCGTCTCAACGCCCATAAGTGGCCTGTTCGATGCATTGGGCTGGAACGGCCCCGGCCTGCCGTGGGGATTGCAGGACCGTCCGCGCGGGCGGTCCGAGGCGCTTGAAAAGGTCCCGGATGAATCGTCGCGATTTCGCCAAGCTGGTGCTCGCCGCAGGGACGGCGGGGCCGATCCCCTTCGGAATCACGCGCGCTGCAGGCCAGACCCGGGGCGGCGTCCTCAACACCGTGATCCAGCCCGAGCCACCGATCCTGGTTTCGGCGCTCAATCAGCAGGCGCCAACGCTCACGGTATGCGGCAAAATCTACGAGAGTCTGCTGACCTACGATTTCGACCTGACGCCCAAGCCCGGCATGGCCCAGAGCTGGGAACGCAGCCCTGACGGCCTGACCTACACCTTCAAGCTGTTTCCCGGCATCACCTTCCACGACGGCTCGCCGATGACTTCGGAGGACGTGGTGTTCTCGGTCACGAAGGCGCTGATGGAAGCCCATGCCCGGGCGCGCGGCACGTTCTCACGCTTGGCCTCGGCCGAAGCGCCGGACCCGCTCACCGTGGTGTTCAAGCTGAAGGAGCCGTTCGCACCGTTCCTGCACGCCTTCGATGCGACGACCGCGCCGATCATCTCCAAGGCGCTCTACGAGAACACCGACCTGCGGCAGAACCCGAACAACGCCCGGGCGATCGGCACGGGCCCGTTCAAGCTCAAGGAGTGGGTGAAGGGCTCCCACATCCATCTCGTGCGCCACGAGGGCTACTACCGGAAGGGCGAGCCCTATCTCGACGAGATCTACTACCGGGTGATCCCGGACGCCGCCTCGCGGGCGGTCGCCCTGGAGAGCGGCACGATCCAGCTGACCCAGTGGAACGACGTCGAGGCCTTCGACATGCCGCGCCTCAAGGCGCTGCCGAACCTCGACATGACCACGAAGGGCTACGAATTCTACGCGCCCCATCTCTGGCTGGAGATGAACACGCGCATCGCGCCGATGAACGACAAGCGCTTCCGCCAGGCGGTGCTGCACGCCATCGACCGCGAGGCCCTGCGCAAGCGCGTCTTCTTCGGACTCGGCAAGGTCGCCACCGGCCCGGTCTCGTCGAAGACCCGGTTCTACGAGCCGAACGTGCCAAAATACGAGTACGCCCCCGCCAAGGCGGTGGCGCTCCTCGACGCGATGGGGCTGAAGCCCGCCGCCGACGGCAAGCGGGTGAGCCTCAAGTACCTCGTGCCGCCCTACGGCGAGATGTGGCAGCGGGTGGCAGAATACGTGCGCCAGTCCCTCGGCAAAGTCGGGATCGACATCGTGCTGGAGGGCATCGACGTCGGCGGCTGGGCGGCGCGCTGCGGCAACTGGGAATTCGAGATGTCCGCGCCCTGGACCTACCAGTACGGCGATCCGGCGCTCGGCGTGGCACGCTCCTACATTTCCTCGAACATCCGCAAGGGCATCCTGTTCTCGAACACCTCCGGATACAGCAACCCGGAGGTCGACCGGCTGTTCGAGGCGGCGGCCGTGGCGCAGGACGACGCCACCCGGCAGAATCTCTACAGCCGGGTCCAGAAGATCCTGGTCGAGGACGCAGCGGTGGCCTGGCTCATGGAACTCGACTTCCCGACCTTCACCGACAAGCGCATCAAGGATCTCGTCGTCACCGGCAGCGGCGTGAACGACACCTTCGCCCGGGCCTACCGCGCATGAGGATGCTGGCCGGACTGGCCGCCTGGATCGCGCGGACGCTGGCGGTGATCCTGGTCATCGCCAGCGTGAATTTCGCCCTCGTCCACGCGGCGCCCGGGGATCCCGCGCAGGTCATCGCCGGCCAGTCCGGCGCCTCGGACGAGACGCTCCTCCGACAGCTTCGGGCCGAGTACGGCCTCGACAAACCCTACCCGGTGCAGCTCGCGACCTATCTGGGCCGGGTCCTGCGGCTCGATCTCGGCTATTCCTACCGGCAGCAGCGGCCGGTCCTCGGCCTGGTCCTGGAGCGCCTGCCCGCGACCCTGCTCCTCACCGGCACGGCCTTCGCCCTGGCACTCGGATCCGGGATCCTGCTCGGCACCCTGTCGGGCGTGCGGGCGGGCCGCTGGTCCGACACGCTGATCGGCCTCGTTTCGCTCGTGCTCTACGCCATGCCGGTCTTCTGGCTCGGCCTGATGTTGGTACTGGTCTTCTCGGTCCAGCTCGAATGGCTGCCGGCCTTCGGCTACCGCAGCGTCGGCGCAACCCTCTCGCCGCTCGGGCAGGTCGGCGACGTGCTCGCGCATCTGATCCTGCCCGTCCTGTCGCTCGCCGCCGTCTATCTCGCAGTCTATGCCCGGCTGATGCGGACCTCGATCGTCGAGGTGGCCGCCCAGGACTTCGTGAAGACCGCCCGGGCCAAGGGGCTCACCCGCGGACGCGTGATCCGCGACCACATGATCCGCAACGCGATTCTGCCGGTGGTGACGGTAGCCGGCATGCAGGCCGGCGCACTGGTCGGCGGCTCGGTGGTGGTCGAGACCGTCTTCGCCTGGCCGGGCCTCGGCCGGCTGGTGTTCGAGGCCCTCAGCCAACGCGACTACCCGGTCCTGCTCGGGATCTTCCTCGTCATGTCCGTGCTCGTGATCCTCATCAACATGCTGACCGACCTGCTCTCGCGGCTGATCGATCCGCGGATCGCCGCCCCCGCGAAGGCCGCGTGATGGGATTCGTTCGGGCGTTCCTGCGCAATCCCGGCGGGATGATCGGCCTCGTGCTCC
Source organism: Methylobacterium sp. GXF4 (assembly GCF_000272495.1). Lineage (NCBI taxonomy): Bacteria > Pseudomonadati > Pseudomonadota > Alphaproteobacteria > Hyphomicrobiales > Methylobacteriaceae > Methylobacterium > Methylobacterium sp. GXF4. Next base: position 77,375 of record NZ_AKFK01000010.1, read on the forward strand.
TCGTGGGGGTGGTCGCGGTGGCGATTTTCGCGCCGCTCCTCGTCCCGGTCGATCCCTGGGAGATGGTCGGCGCCCCGTTCGAGCCGCCGCTGAGCCCGGACCTGCCCCTGGGCTCCGACACGATGGGCCGGGACATCGCCGCCGGCCTCGCCCACGGTGCCCGGGTCTCGCTGGCGATCGGCCTCGCCTCGACGTTGGCAGCCGTGCTGGTCGGCGTGGTGATCGGGGCGACGGCGGGGTGGTGCGGCGGCCTCGTCGAAACCGCGCTGATGCGGATCGCCGAGCTGTTCCAGACGATTCCCGGCTTCATCCTGGCCGTCCTGCTGGTCGCGACCCTCGGGCCGTCGCTCGCCCACGAGATCCTGGCCATCGCGGTGATCAGCTGGCCGCCGCTGGCGCGCCTGACCCGCGCCGAGTTCCTCCGGCTGAAGGGCCGGGACTTCGTGCGGGCCGCCGCCTGCCAGGGCGAGCGCCCCGCGGCCCTGATCCTGCGCCACATCCTGCCGAATGCCCTGGCGCCGATCATCGTCACCGGCTCGCTCACCGTGGCCACCGCGATCCTGATCGAGAGCGCCTTGAGCTTCCTCGGGCTCGGCGATCCGAACCTGATGTCCTGGGGCTACATGGTCGGCGCCGCCCGTACGGTCATCCGGCAGGCTTGGTGGACGAGCGTTTTTCCCGGCGCCGCAATTCTCATCACGGTGCTCGCCATCAATCTCGTCGGCGAGGCGTTGAACGACGCGCTCAACCCGCGGCTCGCCCGGGGGAGAGGCGCATGATTGAACCGGTCCTGAGGATTACAAACCTCTCCGTCGGCCTGCCGCGGGGCGCCGACCGAGCCCAGGCGGTGAGCGACGTCTCGATCGCAGTGGGGGCCAACGAGATCGTCTGCCTCGTGGGCGAGTCTGGGTCCGGCAAGTCGATGATCGCCCACACGATCCTGGGCCTGCTGCCGCCGGGCGTGACCGTGACCGGCGGCGCGGTCACGCTGCGCGGGCGCGACATCGCCACCGCGTCCGAGGCGGAGATGCGCTCTGTCCGCGGCCGCGACGCCGCGATGATCTTCCAGGAGCCGCTCAGCGCCCTGAACCCGCTGAAGCGGATCGGCGAGCAGATCGCCGAGGCGGTCCGGGCCCATGCCCCCGCGACGCCCCGCGCCGCAATCCGGGCGCAGGTGGACGCCTTGATCGCGGCCGTCGGCCTGCCCGACCCGGAACGGATCCGCGCCAGCTTCCCGTTCGCGCTGTCGGGCGGGCAGCGCCAGCGGGTGATGATCGCCATCGCCATGGCCAACAACCCGGCCCTGCTGGTGGCCGATGAGCCGACCACCGCTCTCGACGTGACCACGCAGGCCCAGATCCTCGCGCTGATCCGCCGGCTCCAGAGCGAGCGGCAGATGGGCGTCCTGCTGATCACGCACGATTTCGGTGTGGTCGCCGAGATGGCCGATCGGGTCGTGGTGATGCGCGACGGTCGGGTCGTCGAGCAGGGCAGCGCCGAGGCGGTCCTGACCGCGCCGCGCGACCCCTACACCCGGGCGCTCATCGCCGCGGTGCCCCATGCCCGGGGGCGCGCCTCCCCCAAAATGCGGGCGACGCCGCCGCTGCTCGAGATCGAGGCGCTCTCCAAGACCTTCACCACGCGGCAAGGATGGTTCCGTCCGGCCCGGCGCGTGGTCGCGGCGGACGCGATCTCGCTGACGCTGTCGGCCGGTGAGACCGTGGCGGTGGTGGGCGAGTCCGGCTCGGGCAAGTCGACCCTCGGGCAGATGATCCTGCGTCTGGCGGAGCCGGATTCGGGCCGGATCCGCTTCGAGGGCCGGGATCTCCTGGCCCTGCGGGGCGAGGCCCTGCGGGTGGCGCGCCGTCGCATCCAGATCGTGTTCCAGGACCCGTTCGCGGCGCTGAACCCGCGCCAGAGGGTCGGCGAGGCGATCGCCCGCGGCCCGATGGCGTACGGCGTGCCGAAGGCCGAGGCCGTCGCCGAGGCGCATGCGCTGCTCGACCGGGTCGGCTTGAAGGCCGGCGCGGCCGAGCGCTTCCCGCACGAATTCTCCGGCGGCCAGCGCCAGCGCATCTGCATCGCCCGGGCGCTGGCGCTCAAGCCGCGCATCCTCGTGGCCGACGAGGCGGTCTCGGCGCTCGACGTCTCCGTCCAGGCCCGCGTGCTCGACCTTCTGGCGGAGCTTCGCGCCGAGTACAACCTCGCGATGCTGTTCATCACGCATGACCTGCGCATCGCCGCGCGGATCGCCGACCGGGTCGCGGTGATGCAGCAGGGCCGGATCGTCGAGACGGGACCGGCCGCGGCCCTCTTCGCCGCGCCCGAGCACCCCTACACGCGCGGCCTCATGGCGGCGATGCCCGGTCGCCGCCTGTTCGGCGGCCTCGACGCGCCGGCGCCCGAGGCGCTGACCGCCTGAGAGTGGCCGCGGCCCCGGCATGGATAATGCACCTGACGTGTGTTTTCGCGGCGTCTACAACCCTTAGAGAGATCCATGGCTTCGGCGAGCGGACGAATTCTGACGGGCGCGGAGGTCAAGGCGCTGTCGCAGCGCTCGGACCTGCGCGGCGCGCTGCGCCTGGGTGCGCATGTGTTGATGCTGGCAGGTTCCGGCTGGCTGGTCTGGCGCTCCGGGCCATGGACGCTGCTGCCCGCCATGTTTCTGCTGGGAATCGTGCAATCGGCCCTGTTCGCGCCGATCCATGAGACCATCCACCTGACCGCGTTCCGCTCGCGCCGGGCCAACGCCGTCGTCGGCTGGCTGGTGGCCTGCCCGTCGCTCCTGAACTGGCACTTCTACACGGCCTTCCACCTGGCCCATCACCGCCATACGCAGGATCCCGACCACGATCCGGAACTCGCGCTGCTGCCGCCCTCCACCCTCGATGCCTATGTCTGGCGCGTGCTCGCGCTGCCTTACTGGCGCACCCGCCTTCAGGTGGCCTGGGCCGGCCTGCGCGGCGACCTCTCGGCCTACCCCTTCATCACCGAGCGCGCCGCGCCGCGCATCATCCGGTCGCTTCGGCTGATGTGCGCCTTCATGCTCGGCGGCTCGGTGCTTGCGATGGTGCTGATCGGCTGGTGGGCGCCCCTGGTGTTCTGGATAGGACCGCAACTCCTCGGGCAGCCGTTCCTGCGGCTCTACCTGCTCACCGAGCACACGCTCTGCACGATGGACGACAACGGCCTGACCAACACCCGCACGACCTTGACCAACGGTCTGATGCGTCTGCTCATGTGGAACATGCCGTTCCACACCGAGCACCACCTCTACCCGTCGATCCCGTTCCACCGCCTGCCGGACGCCCATGCGGCGATGCGCGAGCGGCTCGTCGTGCTCCAGCGCGGCTACGCGAAATGGCATGTCGGCTTCGTCCGGACGCTGCGCCCGTGACCGGATGGCCGACGGCCACAGGAACCTTCAAACTCGGTGATCTGCCGTTGCAGTCGGGCGCCGTGCTGCCGGGCGCGCATCTGCGCTGGAAGGCTCACGGGACCCTCTCGCCCGGGCGCGACAACGTCGTGCTCTACCCGACGAGCTACGCGGCCCAGCACCCGGATCTCGAATGGCTGATCGGCCCGGACGGCGTGCTCGATCCAGGGCGCTGGTTCATCGTCATCCCAGACATGTTCGGCAACGGCCTGTCGTCGAGCCCGTCGAACACGCCGGACTGGCCAAGCCTCGTCACCGCCTGGGACAATGTCCAAGCCCAGCGCCGCCTGCTCGCCGAGACCTGGGGGATCGAGCACCTGCACGCCGTCTACGGCTGGTCCATGGGCGCCCAGCAGGCCTATCACTGGGCAGCCCTGTTCCCCGACCGGGTCGCCCGGGCGGTGATCAATTGCGGCAGCGCCCGCACGGCCACCCACAATCGCGTCTTTCTGAAGGGCCTGATGGCGGTGCTGGAGGCGGCGCCCGAGCATCGCGGCGCGGGCCGCTTCTCGGCCGAGCCCGCCGCGTCGCTGCGGGCCTTCGGGCGCATCTACGCCGGCTGGGCGCTCAGCCAGGACTTCTACCGGGCAGACCTGCACCGGACGACGCTCGGCGCGCCGGACCTCGACACCTTCCTGCGCACCGACTGGGAGGAACGCTTCGCCCGGCGCCCGGCGGCCGACCTCTACGCACAGCTCTGCACCTGGGACACGGGCGACATCAGCCGCAACCCGGGCTTCGACGGCGACCTGGCGCGGGCGCTCGGCGCGATCACGGCCCGGCTGCTGCTGATGCCCGGGGAGACCGACCTCTACTTCCGCGTCGCCGACAACACGGCCGAGCTGCCCCACCTCCGCGATGCCATCCTGCGACCGATCCCCAGCATTTGGGGCCACCGTGCGGGCAATCCCTCCACCCACCCGGCCGATGCGGCTTTTCTCCGCGATACGGTACGGGCGTTCCTCGGATCATCCGAAGACATGTGAGTGTGGGATCTTCGCATACTTGCGAATCGGCAGGTACACATGTCCGTCCCGGGCCGGGCACCTTCGTTCAGGTGATCCAACCCACGACGTTTGCAGCAGCGTTCGCTTTTAAGATGCTGCGAGGATTGGTTAAATGGCGACATTGGGCGCGAAGCTGTCCTACGCCCCAATTGATTGAATGTTCGGTTTCCCGACTTTGCTTCCCGAAAGCGGACGGGCCCAAAACTACCCAAACCAGCTATAGGCCGCTCCTCTCGTCAGCCTGGGAGCGGACTTTCCCAAGTCGCGCACTGGGTCGCACACGCCTGCGGACTATCTCGGTGCGCCTTGATCCGTAGCGTGCCCTAATGCGAATCGCTTAGCGAAACAGCCGTCGCGCTGAATGTCTGCTATGGAGAAGCGGCCTGAGCTGCCTGAATGACTGAGATGGGCGCAAAGCCGACGATACGTCATAGCGTGAGCGCGGTTGTTCTCGAAAGCTATCACCACTTTCGCCTGCGTGAGGACCACTTCTGCAACTCAGCCTGGGTGTGGTCCCATGCGGCGACGGTCATGCTCGATCGCAAACACATGGCTGTAGAGGTTGGCCACCCAGCTCCGCCCTTCCACCGTCAAATCGAGAAAGCGCACCGCGTCGCCGATGACCGGTTCGATCTTGCCCCAGAAGAACGCCGGATACCGCTCCGCGAGGTCGGCCGGGCTGGCATAGCCGAGTTGGGCGTCGAGGCCGACCTCGGCGAACTCGTGGAACAGCGCGTTCAGTTTGCGTGGGTAGAGTGGATCACCGAGTTGCCCGATCAGGTCCGCCGCACGCATTAGGCCAGCTTCGGTCCCAGTCTCCCGGTGCTCATCGTCCGCGGGCACGGGGAAGCGGGTCAACTCGATGGCCCGCATCACCCGCTGCGCATCGACGAGATCATGTGTGCCGAAGCGCTCCTGCACCGCCAGCTTCGAGCGTTCGATGTGGTAGGGCGCCAACGCCGCGTCCGAGGCGCCGCGCGGCAGACCGATGGTCGTGCCCTGCGCGTCGATGACGAAGGCGTTCGCCTGGTCACCTGAGCAGACACCGCGCACGTAGCCGATGTCGTGATACAGGGCGGCCAAGATCATATGCAGCCAATCCTCTGGCGTGATGCCCTTGTCGAGGAACCGGCCGCGCAGGATGTCCTGAGCCACGAGGGTGACGAGGGCGGTATGGTCGCCATCGTGGTAAAGCGCATCGCTGCCGACGATGCGCTCGATGGTCAGACGTGCGGACGCCTCGATCACCTCCGCGAAACGTGGTTCACGACTGCCAAAGGTGCGCTGGTAGGTGAGCGCGAGGTGCTCGCCAAGCGCGTCGGCCAGCATCTTCGTCACGTCGAACATGACTGGTCTCTCACAAATCGAGCAAACGACCTGCTGTGTCGATCAGCATCATGACATCAAGTGAGCGGCGGCCCATATTGAGCAAAGCGCCCAGCGAAATGTCGGGGCGTCAGACTCCGAAGCAGGTTCGTAGGAGTCGACGATGACGGGCCGGGCATTCCGCCTGACAGGATCGAGGAGTTGTTTGCGCCCTTCGCACGATTGGAGAGTTCGCGCAACGCGGCCACGGGCGGGACCGGTCTCGGCCTGGCCATCGCGCGGTCAGTGGTCCGCGCTCATGGTGGCGACGTAGCGCTGGTCAACCTGATGTTTGGTCCCGCTGTGTGGTGGTACGAATGATGCCGCATGGAGGGACGCGCTATGGGACAGGTTCTCCACGGCAGCGCCACGACGACTGAGACGATCCGTCGGGCAATCCAAGCTCGTCAAGAGAGCGTGAGGGCCGCCGCCAAGCGCTACGGCATCAGCGCCACGACGGTGCAGAAGTGGCGCTCGCGCCAGACCAGTACCGATGCGCGGATGGGACCGAAGGAGCCCCGCTCCAGCGTGCTCAGCGTGGAGGACGAGGCGGTCATCGTCGCCTTCCGGCGGCATACCCTGTTGCCGCTCGACGACTGCCTCTACGCGTTGCAGCCGAGCCTGCCGCACCTGACCCGCTCGTCGCTGCATCGCTGTCTGCAGCGTCACGGCATCAGTCGCCTGCCGGATGTTGACGGCGACAAACCCAAGCGCTCGCGCTTCAAGGCCTACCCGATCGGCTACTTCCACATCGACATCGCGCAGGTCAGCACCGAACAGGGCAAGCTACACCTGTTCGTGGCCATCGACCGCACACGCAAGTTCGCCTTCGTTCAACTGCACGAGAGGGCGACGCAGCGCATCGCGGCAGCCTTTCTACACGATCTGGTCGCCGCCGTGCCGTACACGATCCACACGGTGCTGACGGATAACGGCATCCAGTTCGCCGACAATCGTCCGGTGGACGAGGAGGCCGAGGCCAAAGCGGCGGCCTACTGGGCGACCCAGGATCGGCCGCGCATCTACCGCTGGCACTCGTTCGATTGGGCCTGCGAGCAGACGAAGATCGAGCATCGCCTGACCAAGCCGCGCTGCCCGTGGACGAATGGTCAAGTCGAGCGGATGAACCGAACCATCAAGGACGCCACGGTCCAGCGCTACCATTACGCCAGCCATGACGAGCTCCGGCAGCACCTGCAGCTGTTCGTGGATGCCTACAACTACGGCCGCCGGCTCAAGACCCTACGCGGCCTCACCCCCTACGAGTTCATCTGCCAGACCTGGACGAAAGAGCCCGAACGTTTCAGGCTCGATCCGTCAAACCACATGCCGGGACCGAACATCTAGCTTGCGCCTATGCTTCAGAGGGACAAGGTGGCCTAGGCACGCCACTCCGACGAAGCTATGAGGACAGGCGCGTAGCGGTCACACTATTTCGTCATGAACGGCACCGTGGCTGACGAGCCTTCGCAAAGAAGACTGCGGCCGCCCCCGTTACAGCTGAGCCCACGCTGAAAAGGCTTAATATCCTATAATTTTTCGCCCCGCCAGCAACAGCAGAGCGGGCTTTTCTGTTTCGAACGCAGCGAAAACTGCCACATGATGGAGTATCAGGCCGTCGACCGTTTAGTCTGGGTTCTCTCCCCGAGACCCAACTTCAGCCCGCCCGGCTCACGCCGCGGCGGGTTATCTTGTTGCACCGCAGCACTACAATTGCCTTCGGTGCCTGTCTCAACAGCTGGCGCCATCAGAGCCTCGGGCTCCGCGGTGACACCTTTGTCCGAGGCTGAAAGCCCGCCCGATCCAGCATCGTGGCGGGCTTTCCTGTGCCGGCTTTGGCGATATGGCCCCGCGATTTTCGACTTCCCTAGAGTTCGAAATCACAGACTTCGCCCGCCCAGTTCGCCAGCGCCGGCTTTTTCCATGATCTGCCGCGGGAACGCCCACTTCACCATCTCCGACAAAGGAATGGACCGTAAGAGGGCAGTGCCCGTTCAGGGCGCATGGGTACACCCGTTCAGCCGCCAGAGAACGGCCTGAGGTCTAGTGCGGATGCAGTGAACGTTCTGCCGGCTGCCGTTTTTGTCGAGCGGTGGCGCCTTATCACAGGCGAGCCGCCGGCCGTCCTTCTAAGCTCACGCACCGCAATGTTGGCGCTGCTCGTCGAGAGCACGCCTGTCGCGCCGCTCAAGCCAGCAATCCCTAACTGGGACGATCGCGTGCCTCCAGCGGCGGGCCCGGTCGGCATACTCCGAGGCGCGTACTGGCCGGACCGCGCCGGCAAGCAGCAGGAGCGCGGCGCGGCGCGACGGGGGTTGGATCATGCGGAGACGGGCTCGACCATGGCGGGGCAAGTGGGATCCGAGCGCGCGAAATCATCCCGCGCCCGCACGGCATGACGCCACCAGCCTGACGGGGGGCTGACAGGCGCCGTCAGGGTCGCGGGGCCGGATCCGGTCAGAAGGCGGGCAGTCCTCTTGCGGAGATGCCTCCATGTCCCTGATCCTCGGTGCCCTCCTCGCCTGTGCCGCCGGCCTCGCCGGCACCGTGCTCTGCCCCGACGACTCCACCCGGCGCTCGCGCCTGCCGCTGCTGGCGGTGTTCCTGCTGGGCGGCCTCGCCTGGCACGCCCCCGCCAGGGCGGCCGAGCCGCTGCGCGGCCCAACCCAAGTGCTCGACGGCGGGACCGTGATGGTCGGCTCGCACCGCATCAGCCTCTACGGCATCGCAGCCCCCGATGCCGATCAGACCTGCTCGGACGCCCAGGACCAGCCCTATCCATGCGGCCGAGCGTCAGCGCGGGCACTCGAGGATCACATCGGCGGGGCTGCCATCGCCTGTGAGCCTCGCGGTGGTGCGACCGGGGGTGCGGTCGAAGCAATCTGCCGGGTCGGCGACGAGGACCTCGGCGCTTGGATGATTGGACGTGGCTATGCCGTGCCAGATCGGAGCCGTGGGCTGGACTACACGAAGGCCGCCGAGCGGGCCTGGGGGCGGCATCTGGGTCTGTGGTCTGGGGTGTTCCAGGACCCAACTGAGAGGCGGATCCGGCCCGCCGATATTGTTCCTGCCACGTAGCTGGCGAGTATCGACAGCAGCCCAATTCAGGGCGTGGAGGCTGACCGGGTGACTTTTGAGCGGACCCTCGTCGAAGGCCCCGTCATAGCTGGCCTGCGGCTTGCGAAGCTTCCCCGGTTCCTCCCGAACCACCTTCAGCCCGCCCGGCTTAGCGCCGCGGCGGGCTTTTCTGTATCCGCCGCCGAGATACAATGCCTCCGGATCCTGCCCCGCCACCCCTCGGGGCTCAGGTCTGGACAAGCCCGCCCGGGGGCCACCGGCGCGGGCTTTTTCGCGTGTCGGGCGTTCTAACTTCGGCCTAAAGCCTTCCTGAAGTTCAATTCAAAGCCGCCGCTATCGGCGTCTCGCCGTCAGTGACCTCGCCCCCAGCCAAACTTCCTGCAATTTGCGACAGCTTTTCATCGGCGAGATCCAGCGCCGCGATGTAGGCCGATGCTTCGTAGCGACCGCGCGGGGACAGATTGCCTCCGTCGGCGAGAAGCTGCGCCCTCACCTTGAAGGACCGGATCTGCTGCGCCCATGTCTTCTGCATGCGCGCGACCTTGAGGCGGGCCTCCTCGTTGATGGCCCGCTTTTCGTCCGGGGTAAGGTCGTCGGCCATTTCGACTTCCGATCGCTTCGGCGGGTTGCTTATGGCAACGCCATCCACGGCCTAAGCTGTTCCAGGCTCTGGCGATGAAGCACAACCCCGGCTGGGCCCTCGCCGGTGTCAATTGCCCGCTGGTGAGATCGGATGCTCCTTCGCCCCCTGAGCAGATCGGGGCGGGGCCGAGCGGATCATTCGATACGGGAAGGCTACTCCGATTTCCGGTGTCCGCGCCCGTGCTGGTCCTTTTCAGCGCCGGCCGCAGCCGCAGCCTCCTTCTCAGCCTTGCCCACTGTCGCCGAGCTCGTGGCCGCGTCGCTGGTCCCGCCTGCCGGTGCATTCGATGCCGCCGACTTGGGATGCCCCTTGCCCTCGGTCGTCGGCTCCGCTTTCCCACCTTCGAGAACCTCAGGGTGGCCTGCGTCGGCCTTTGCGCTCCCGGCCTCTTGGACCTCGGCGGCCTTCTGTTCCTTGGCGCTCATCGTGCTGTGGCGCTGGCCATCGCCGTGCTGTCCCTTGGCTGGGTTCGACATCGCGCTCTCCTCCATCGTGGTCAGGCGGCAACTGCGTGCGCCGCTAACGGTTCGGAGGAAAAGCCAGCGTGCGACGAAAGGCCGAGTGCTCACCGTCGAGGGAGCGGCGGCGAACACCGCTAATGACATCTGCCCACCCGGCCCAGCGCCTGGCCGGTTTTTCCGTTTCGGCAATCATTCGCCCGTACCGCCGGGGCATGTCAGACTGATCCTCCCCCGGCTCTACGGACACCTCTGATACGCTCCTTGCGGGCTGGGAAGGTGTTTGATGGCGAAGACGAGACGCGAGTTCACGCCCGAGTTTAAACGCGAGGCGGTGGCCCTGCTGGAAAGCAGCGGGCGACCACAGATGCAGATCGCGGCCGAACTTGGGATCCAACCCTCCATGCTGAGGCAGTGGCGCACGGCGCTGATGGGAGGCTCTTCACCACCACGGGCAGCAGCATCACCAGGAGCCGCGGCTGCGAGCCCGGTGGCTTCCCCCTCCGACCAAGCCGCTGAGATCGTTCGTCTGCGCCGTGAACTCGATCGGACGCGCATGGAGCGCGACGTCCTAAAAAAAGCGATCGGCATCTTTGCGGAGATGCCCAAGTGACGTTCGCTTTCATCGAGCAGCATGCGAGCACCTGGCCGGTGCGTCTCATGTGCCGCGTGCTCGAAGTCTCTCACAGCGGCTACTACGACTGGCGATCTCGTCCCGAGAGTGCCCGGTCGGCGTCCAACCGTCGCCTTCTCGACGACATCCGGCGTATTCATGCCGGGCATCACAGGCGCTACGGCTCGCCTCGGGTGCATGCCACCCTTTGTGCGGAGGGACGAACGGCCAGTCGAGGGCGGGTGGAGCGCCTGATGCGCCGTCATGGCAGCCGAGCCCTGGCAGGGCGCCGATTCCGGCCCTGCACGACCGACAGCCGCCACGATCTGCCGATCGCCCCCAACCTCCTGAAGCAGCAGTTCTCCGCCGCGCTGCCCAACACGGTCTGGCTCGCCGACATCACGTACCTGCCCACCGGCGAGGGCTGGCTCTACCTGGCCGCCGTGCTCGATCTCGCCACTCGCAAGATCGTCGGCTGGTCCATGCGTGATCACATGCGGACCGAGTTGACGTTGGCCGCCCTGATGATGGCCACCCAACGGCAGAGACCGGCCGCTGGGCTCATCTGTCATTCTGATCGCGGCAGCCAGTACGCCGCCGAGGCCTATCGAAAGCAACTCGTCGGCATGAAGGCGATCCCCTCCATGAGCCGGACCGGCTGGGGCTCACGATAACGCTCCGATGGAAAGCCCTCATCCTGAGCTTGCCGAAGGACTTCCACACTCTCAAGGTCGAACTTGTCCACCAGCGACAATGGGCGACCCGGGACGAGGCCCGACGCGACTTGTTCGCTTACATCGAAGGCTACTACAATCGGCAGCGCATCCACTCGGCACTCGGCTACATCACGCCCGAGCAAGCCGAACGGAACGCGAGCTAAACCCCATGTCCGTGAAGTCGGGGGACGATCAGGCGCGGCCAGATCGGCGAGGCAGGCGGCACAGACCGTTCTCAACCCCGCCTTGGTAACGATCGGTGTCACGAGCCTTGGCACCGGCGTAGCGGTGGCCGGCGTCGTGAACGCGCCGAACAGCCTCTCCGGCAGCCTGTCGAGCCTCGGCCAACTCGGACGCGAGATCGGGGCGAACGGCAGCGTCAACGTCCTCGTTCAGAAGCCTGGGCCGGAAACCAGCGTCCGCACCTCGGCCTCCGACAATCTGTTCAAGGATGTCGTGCTGCAGCGTGGGCGGACGATGGTGCCGGCTGGTGGCACCTGAGGGTGCGCAGCGCGGTCAGGCCGCCAGAGCGACCTGAGTCACATTCTTCCTAATTGGCAGGTACGCGACCGGTGCTTTGGTCTGGTCCCGTACGACCAATGTCCATAGATCATCTGGTCGGTTAGCGGCGGTCTCTTCAGCCACTTCGAGGATTATATCCAGAGCATCGGCCAGAGCTTGTTTTAGATTAACCGCCTCGAAGCCGTTGCTGTCTCGGACAGCTTCCTCGCCATTCTCAAAGTCGAAGTAGAAACGCATGAGAATTAGACCCTCTGCTTGAAGGGGCTGCCTTGCGACCGACTTCGGCACGTAAAGATATGTTAACAAATTTCGTTAACGAATCGTTAACTCGCCTGCTGCGGGACGTGCTTTTTCATGCAGAACCACGGGCGGCAGATGGTGAAGGCCGGTGGATAATCAGGCGCGCAACTACTGCTTAGGTTCTGCGTAATCCGCCTCCCGACACTGAGCGATCTCCCGTTGAGGTAGCGCCGCCGAGCATATACTACTTTCAGTTGTAGTAGCCGACTGGAAGAGGAGTGGCGCGTCCAATGGCACAAGCCATCCTCACACGCGAGCAACTGAGCGAATTTTTACCCAGAAGCAGATTAGGTATTTTCCTCTTAGTGCCCGGCGCGCTGCTATGGATCGCAATAGTCGTATGCATGCTACCAATAACAGTGCTCGCGTTTCCTGCTGAGTGGCTGTTCAAGGACAAGCCGAAACTTCATGCGAACGCCGTCATGATTCTTGCTCTGATTGGCGCAGCCAATGCGGTGATCGCTCCAGCGAGTGTGATCTACATTTTATGCTCTTGAGTGGCAGGCGGTACCGTTGCTCGCAGCAGGAACAAAGCTTGCAAATATCGATAAAGTGCGTTGATTAGGCGGTGAATTATGGCTCAGATTGGGACAGCTCTGGTTCAAGATCAGTCCATGCCCCCCCGGATGGACCGCCTTGTTGTATTGATCCTGGTCACAGGCGGGGCCGCGACGGTGGCGTGGATCGCCGCGATGTTGGTCGCTGGTTGGCAAATGGCCGTAGGGCTGATGGGCCTGAGCGCAGCCTGAAAGTCGCACTCACCGTAGGGTTGCCGCATGCGTCTCTAGCCAATCTATTCCGCGACGTGGTCCAGAACCATGGGCGGCAGACGCCGAAGGCGGAGTGAGGCCCTGACGTCATCCAAACGGGCGAAGCGAACCAGCATCGGCTGGGCCATGCATAGCGCTCGAAGCCCAATGACAACTTCAGCCCACCCGGCGCACTGCCGAGGCGGGTTTCCTTGTTGCGCTGCAGCACTAAAATTGTTTGCGGCGCCCGTCTCAACAGCTGGCGCCATCAGAGCCTCGGGCACCGAGGTGACACCTTTGTCCGAGGCTGAAAGCCCGCCCGATCCAGCATCGTGGCGGGCTTTCCTCTACCGGTATTTGCGGTATGGTCCCTGCGATTTTCGACTCCCCCTAGAGTTCGAAATCATAACCTTCGCCCGCCCGGTTCGCCGGCGCGGGCTTTTTGTATGGGTCCCGCAAGCCGAGCTACGGCCGCTTCCTCTGCGCGGTTGGATTGGGCGTAGAGCTCGTATCAGGCCCAACGGCCGGGCTGATGCTCGTCACGTATGACCAAGTGCCTCCGATGGCTACGATCCCGGCGAAGAGGGCTGCGAAGATGCCGATGAGTGCGAAGCGGTTCATATTAGAGAGAAGGCGGCAGCTCAGAGACTGATCCCGTGGCGAGGGCAGCCGGTCCTTCTGCCGCGTGCCCGACCGGCAGCGACGACGAAGGCGAGGGCGGCGAGGGCTGTGCGCATGGGAGCAAGGCCACACTACCAGCACGCTGTCAGTTGCTCTCAAGTTTCTCGTTCAAATATATCTCACGAAAAAGTCGATCATTCGTCCGACAAAATTTGATGCCGAGTCGCTAAGAGATCTCATTTGATCCAAGTCGAATTCTCGTATCTGGAGGATAAGGGGATGGCCTTTTTCTAAATATACATGCTCATTTCGATGAGATTTTGTGTCTTATTGTATTTTGGCATTATCCAACTGTGAGCCATGAAATGACGCGTTTCTTAAAAAGCAAAAATTTCGTCGATTAGACCATTGATGCGGCTTTCATATTTCTGGATGGCTACGACAGATCTTGATATTTCTCGAACGACGGCTAGCTTGCTTTCGAGGCGATATGGAAACCTAAAATCGTCCACCTGATACAGCCCAAGTGTGTGGCATTTGACCGAAAAATCTCCAAGCAGAAACCCTGCATGAGAGTAGTGTGATATTATTCGACCGCGCAAGAAAAAATCTTCATCGATTATCGCCTTCTGTAAGTCGGTAGCTTCGCGGTCGGCCAAGATCGACCCTCGTTAATGCCGTCATCATGGCAGACTTCACCTTGCTCGGCGCCACCGGCGGATTTACACGTAGCACCGATATTGCTGGCTTCGAGTCTGTTTCTCCCAAAGGAAGCGTTCATGTCCGGTACCGTATCCTCAATTGCCGGCAGGTAAAACATTAGATTACCTGAGGCTATTCATCCTGCCCACGAATTTTGTTTCGCAATGCATGACATCATGCTTACACTGCTAAAATCAGGTGTCGAACAAAAATCCTTTTACACTGCAATAAATTTCGAGAATGAAGTTGAGCGTGCATCATTCGAAGCCTCTGATGACATATTTGCATGGCTTCAAAAACAAGACAGGGGCGAAAATCTAGAAAATATACTAGCGTCCAACGTTTTTTCAGCGGCTTTATCTGATGCGTTGAGTTTGATTTATGAGGCGCTTGAGGCTTCTCGCAAAGGTAAGATGGCGGTTTCCTTCATTTTGCTGAGGAAGTCTCTTCAGGGAACACTCTACTTATTCGAGATGATGCTAATTGACCGATCAGATTTTGCGACAAAGTTAGCGTCTAATTCAGCGCAGCTAACTCTCAGAGCCGTCACGGGACGTGATACGCACGTGGAGAGATTAGGCCGAGCGTGTGACCTGATGGGTTGCGCCGAGATATTTAATCCAAAGTATCTTGCTGATCTTAGCCCGCGCATGCGATTGGGCGACTGCCCATTGGGCGGGCATACTTCCTCGGTGCGAGGCTGAGGACTGAGACGACGACAAACTTGATGCCGAGATGGAGCTGTACGGTGAGGTCTGGGATCGCGCGTTAGCAGAGCCGTCGGTGACTCATGCCGACCTGAATGCCAAGGCTCGTCTCTGCCTTCAGGACTACCTGTCTCACACATTCCCATTCAAGGATCCGGCGCAGAATAGGGCACCGGACGGCCTTGAGAGCATGGTGATCACGGTCCTGCGGGAGGTGATCAAGCTATGCGCGTGATCTACACCTTCCTCGCGGTCCGGATGCTCCGGCTCGCCCGCTTCGATCTCGCCCGATCAGACATGCTGTACCGGGACGGTGATGCAGCGTTCGCTCGGTCCCGGGATCGGGTGCGGCGAGCTGAGGCTCTAACCGCTCGGGCGGACCTGCCATCGCTGGCCTCGATGCGGTGAAGCAGACCGATGCTCCAATTGCAAAAGAAAGGCCCGGCTGCGGTGTCATCCGCGGCCGAGCCTTGGGCGATGTCGCTGGCAGCGACCGCTCGGCTGCTATCGGCGGTGGTGCTGGTTCCGATGCATCATGCGACGCATACGGCGGATCGGGTGCCAGCGAGCGTCTACGATGCTGTCATGGACGCCGGCGACGGCCACTGCCGGAGCCGGGCTGAGAGGGGCCGCCGAGGCAGGGGGCGCGAGAGCGGCGGCGCCGAGCGTGGCGAGCAGGGCCGCGGTGATCATCGAAGTGCGCAAGGAATGTCTCCTCTCGTACCGCCACTGGGAACGGTGGCATCTCACGGAGCCGCGGAAGGTGCAGGTCATCCCACGGTCAAGCTAGGAAGCTCGGGGGCTTGTCGATGGTTCCCAGAGGCGCGACCAGGAAATGATCGGGCTTGATTACGCCCCTCACAAACGCTGCTCGCGCATCGCGTGCGGGCGGACCTGCCGTCGCTGGCCTCGATGCGGTGAGGGGGTGGTGTTTTACGACCCCCTTGGCCGGTGCAGGCGCCAAGTTGGCATCTGCACGGGCGGCCACGACGAACGCATCTCTGTGTCGGTTCAAGTGGCCAACTTGGCCACTTGGTCGGCCGAGGAGTCGCCAAGTTGGGGAGGGCTAAGTTGAGCTTAGGGGGTAGCAATTCGCGACCCCCTGGCATCCACGCCCGCCCCTTGCAGCTTGGGGCGAGCCTGAGACGGGCGTGAAAGGCCGACGTACCGCCCCCTCAAGGCGTGCCGACGCCGCCACCTTATGCTGAAGCTTGCTGGACGGAAACCGTTCTGCCCGGCCAGCTAGCCATCACAGCATCCACGCCCGCCCTTCGAGCAGTCGGGGGAGGAAAGCTTGTCGGGGCGGGCGGGGAGATCGGAGACCAATCCGACCTCAAACTGAATGCAAAATGCATGCACAGCCTAACGAACGCCACTAGCGCATAACGTGCGGGCGGACCTGCGGACGCTGGCCTCGATGCGGTGAGGATGTGGTGTTTTACCACCCCCGTAGCCGGTGCAGGCGCCAAGTTGGCATCTGCACGGTCGGCCACGACGAACGCAGATCTGCGTCGGTCCAAGTGGCAAACTCTGTCACTTGGCCTGCTGAGGAGTCGCCAAGTTGGCGAAAGCTATGGGAGCTTGGGGGGGGAGCAGTTCGCGACCCCCTCCCGACGCCCACGCCCGCTGACCTATCGCTATCGGGGGAGGAAAACGATCACCGCGGGCGTGGAGGTCGAGTGTGAGGTCGACCCTCCCGCGCTACCGCTGCACGGCAAAGCTTGTCTCTCACCTATGTGGAAGTTTTCGCGAACGCCGTCGGCGCACTGCCAACGTCAACTGCAACCACGCCCGCCCCATCTGTGGGTTGAGGGGCACTTCGGGGCGGACGGGGAAGGTCGGCGCATCTCACTGCCAACCTACATTCCGCGAATACCGGGACGACCGTTCCGGTCAACTCACATTCCTAACGAACGCCGCTCGCGCATCCCGTGCGAGGGGCTTGTAGGTATCATTGTAAGCAAGGTTAGGATGGAAACCGCTAACTCGTTGCAAAATAACGGTTTGTGCGGGTCAGATGGCGGAGGGAGCGGGATTCGAACCCGCGATACGGTTTCCCGTATACACACTTTCCAGGCGTGCGCCTTCAACCACTCGGCCACCCCTCCGGCCGCGGACACGGCGCCCGGGCGCAAGGCGCCGGGCGCGACCAGGGCCGCGCGGTGGGGTGCTGTTAGCCGGGTGCGCCGCCGGGCGCAAGGCGGCGGGGCCCGGGCGGGACGAAAACCGTCCCGCCCGGGCGTTTTACGCTTCGGGGTCGAGGTGGAAGTGCACGCTCTCCACGTTGGCGCGCTCGTAGGCCTGCATCACGTGCTGGTAGGAGCGCTCCATCTCGGTGGCGTCGTCGCCTGGGGTGTCCTCCGGCTTGAGCACGAACATTAGCAGCGAGCGCCCGGTCACGTCGTAGCCGGTGCCGAATTTGAAGCTCTCAACGTCCTGGCTGTCAGGCAGGTTGGTGTCGAGCAGCCGGGTCCAGGCGATGCCGTTAGGCGATTCGGGCAGGGTGAACGTCACCAGGTCGTGGTGGGCGTTGAACATGATCAGCAGCGTCGCGTCGCCGCCGCGGCGGTGCAGGCCGGTGGCCTGGGCGCGGCCGTCGAGCTGGACTGCGAAGGCCTTCGCTCCCCCCTCGGACCAGTTCTCGCTGGCCATCTCGCCCCCGTCCGGGCGCAGCCAGGTGACGTCCTTGACCCCGAATTCCTCGTCGTACTGGCCGGTGAGGAAGCGTCCGCGGCTGAGGATCGGCAGGGCGTTGCGCAGGATGATCAGGCGCTGGGTGAACTCGGCCAGGTCCCGCTGCTCGTCGCCGATCGCCCCCCAGTCGAGCCAGGAGACCTCGTTGTCCTGGCAATAGGCGTTGTTGTTGCCGCCCTGGGTGCGGGCGAACTCGTCGCCGGCCAGCAGCATCGGCGTGCCGCGGGACAGGAATAGGGTCGCCAGCATGTTGCGCATCTGACGCAGGCGCACCGCCTGGATCTCCGGGTCGTCGGTCGGGCCCTCGACCCCGTAATTGTACGAGAGGTTGTGCGAGTGGCCGTCGCGGTTGCCCTCGCCGTTCGCCTCGTTGTGCTTCTCGTTGTAGGCGACCGTGTCGTGCAGGGTGAAGCCGTCATGGGCGGTGAGGAAGTTCACCGAGGCCCAGGGCTTGCGGCCGCGCTTGTTGAACTTGTCGGCCGAGCCAGAGACCCGGGCGGCGAGGTCCGGGAGCAGGCCGGGATCGCCCCGCCAATAGGCGCGCACGTCGTCGCGGAACCGGTCGTTCCACTCGGCCCAGCCGGGCGGGAAGCCGCCGACCTGATAGCCGCCGGGGCCGCAATCCCACGGCTCGGCGATCAGCTTGACGCCGTTGAGCACCGGGTCCTGCCGGCAGGTGTCGAGGAAGCCGCCGCCCTCGTCGAAGCCGTAGGGCTCGCGGCCGAGGATCGTGGCGAGGTCGAACCGGAAACCGTCGACCTTCATCTCGGTCGCCCAGTAGCGCAAGCTATCGGTCACCAGCTGCAGCACCCGCGGATGCGACAGGTTGAAGGTGTTCCCAGTGCCGGTGTCGTTGATGTAGTAGCGCGGCTCGCCCGGCATCAGCCGATAGTAGGAGGCGTTATCGACGCCCTTGAACGACAGGGTCGGGCCCTTCTCGTTGCCCTCGGCGGTATGGTTGTAGACCACATCGAGGATGACCTCGAGGCCAGCGCCGTGGAAGCGCGAGACCATCTCCTTGAACTCGGAGAAGGCGAAGTCCGGCACCGCCGCGTAGCGCCGGGCGGGCGTGAAGAACGAGATCGTGTTGTAGCCCCAGTAATTCACCAGGTTCTTCTGCTGCAGGTAATCGTCCTGCACGAAGGAATGCACCGGCAGCAGCTCCACCGAGGTGACGCCGAGGCTCTTGATGTAGTCGAGCACGTCCGGGGTACCGAGCCCAGCATAGGTGCCGCGCAGCTTCTCCGGCACCCGCGGGTCGAGCTTGGTCATGCCCTTTACGTGGGCCTCGTAAAAGATCGTCTTCTCCCACGGCACGTTGGGCTTGCGGTGCCGGCCCCAGGTGAAGGCTGGGTCGATCACCCGCGAGCGGCGGTTGTACGGCGCGCTGTCGCGGTCGTCGAAGGTCAGGTCGTCGCCCGATTCCATCTTGTAGCCGAACAAGGCCGGGTTCCAGGTGATCGAGCCCACCAGTCCCTTGGCGTAGGGGTCGATCAGCAGCTTGTTGTGGTTGAACCGGTGGCCGGCCTTCGGCTCGTAGGGGCCGTGGACCCGGTAGCCGTAGATCGTGCCGGGGCGGGCATCCGGCAGGTAGCCGTGCCAGATCTCGTCGGTGTATTCGGGGAGCTCGATCCGCTCGATCTCCTGCTCGCCCTGGTCGTCGAACAGGCAGAGCTCGACCTTGGTGGCGTGGGCCGAGAACAGGGCGAAGTTGACGCCCAGCCCGTCCCAGGTGGCGCCGAGCGGATAGGGTTGGCCTTCCTGGATGCGCGTGCGGGTCGCGCGGGACGAGCTTGTCGAACGGATCGGGTCGGCCATGGGAGCTCCGGTGCTGGCAGCCCGGAACGCCGGCCGGCGCACCGCAGGGCGCCTCGGCCGGTGATCCGGACTGCAACGCAAACGTCCCGGGCACAGCGAAGCTCCCGTCGGCGCGGGCGAATTTTTGCGGTGCGATTTCGGGGCCGGCGGGGCTCGCCTCAGTTCGCGTTCGGGGCCGGCGCGGTGAAGCTGCGATCGAGCACCCGGCTCACGTCGAGGCGCTTGCCCAGGATCCCGTAGCGCGTGGCGCGATCGGACGCCGCCTGGATCTCCGCCACCACGCCGTCGTCGATCCCAATCGGGCTGGATCGCTGGGCGCCGTAGGCCGCGCGCAGCACGTCCTCGGGCATCCGGGTCAGCGCGGCGGTGCTCCTGGCGTAGGTGTCGAGATGGTCGAGGGACCACAGCCGGGCCTTGTTCAGGCGCTCCAGCAGGTCCTGCACAGCGGCGCGCTTGGTGGCGATGGCGCTGTCGGAGGCGACGATGAAGGTGATGGTCGGCGTCAGGCCCTCGCCGTCGGCGATCACCCGGGCCTTGTCCTTCAGGGTCGCGAAGGAGACGTAGGGCTCCCACACCGCCCAGGCATCCACCGAGCCGGCGACCAGGGCAACCTTGGCGTCCACGGGATTGAGGGCTGCGAAGGTGGCGTCCTCCAGCTTGATCCCGGCCTTCTCCAGGGTCGCGTCGATCAGGAACTGGCCCCAGCCGCCGCGGGTGCCGGCCAGGCGCTTGGCCCTGAGGTCGGCGGCCGAGCGGATCGGCGAATCCTGGCGTACCAGGATCGCCTGGCTCCGCGGGTCCGACTTGGTGCCGCCGATCGCCTTGATCGGGGCACCGGCCGCGTAGGCGGTGAGCAGCGACAGGTCGCCGGTATAGCCGACATCGAGGGCGCCGGCATTGAGCGCCTCCAGGATCGGCGCGGCGGCGGGAAATTCCGACCAGGCGATGGTGTAGGGCAGGTCCTTTCCGAAGCCGGAGATCTCGAGCAGCGAGCGGTTGCCGCCCTTCTGATCGCCGACCCGCAGCACCACCGGCTCGGCCGCGCGCGACGGGACGGCGGACAGCGCGAGGGCGGCGGCGAGCCCGGCGGCCGCGCGCCGGCGGGTGAGGCGGGGAGCAGGGAAGCGGAGGGGCATGGGGCCTGTCGTGTGGCTCGGCGTCGCGTGCGCGAGCGGTCCAGCGGAGCGGCAAAGTCTAAGGAAGCCCCTGCCGCGGACAAGGAAACGGTGATCCGTATTGCGGGCGCTTCGGGTGATGGTGTTTTGCGCGCTCGGCCCCTGCGAGAAGATCGGTATCGTCGGGGTGGGACAGGCGCATCGAGAGAAGACCTGTTCCTACCAAGAGATCGGGAGTTCGCCGGCCGCTCTCTCACTCTCCTTGTCATCCCGGGGCCGCGCAGCGGAGCCCGGGATCCAGAACCACTGGATGGCTCCAGGTCTTGCGTCGGCGGCGGATCTGGATTCCGGGCTCGCCTGCGGCGCCCCGGAATGACAGGGTGGTTTATCGTGTCGCCGTTGTGCGATTGATCCCACCGGCCTTCGGCGCCCTAACCCCCGAAAACATCCGCGAGATACGCCCGCACGAAGCCCGGCATCCGGACCGCCTCGGGGCCGTCCGCGGCCCGCACCAGGTGGATCCCGGCAAGCTCCGGCTCGGCCTCGCGGCGGTGATGGGCCGCGATGCGCGCGCACAGAGCCTCCGCCGGCTCTGGGAAGAGCACCGGGCGCAGGAAGGCCAACTGCCCCGCCCCGGCCAGCATCACCCACGCCGTCGCGGCGCCCTCCGGCAGGGTGAGGCCGGTCTCCTCGGCGAGCTCCCGGGCGGCGCTGCCGGCGAGGTCGACCGCGTCGCCGCGCACGTCGTCGAGGTCCGGGGTGCCGCAGGGGAAGTAGAGCTGGCCGGCATTGGCCGTGTGGGCGCCCATCTCGCCGAGCAGCACGGCGCCGTCGGCGCTCCAGGGCACGGTCGCCGCGAAGGCGTTGACCACGCCGCCCTCCGTCCGCCCCCAATCCCGGTAGGCGATGAAGCTGGAATAGCGTGCCGGAAACAGGTCGACCCGGGCGATCCCGGCCTCGACCGCGCAGGCGCAGCCCAGCAGCACGGTGCCGTCGAACATCCCGGGGCTGCGGGCGAGCCGCGCCCGCCAATGGTCGGCGATGGCCGCCGCGTTGTCCCGGGGAAACGGCCAGTCGTAATCCACGCGCCGGGCCGTGACGCCGGCGAGCCGGCTGATCCGGAAGCCCTCAGACACGTAAACGTCCGTCCGACACGATGACGGCCGCGCCGCCAATCTCCACCGAGCGCAGGGCGCCGGATTCGACGGTAAGCTGGAGCGCGATATCGCTCGGCCGGCCCATGGCCTCGCCCTGGCGGATCACCACGTCGTGGGTGCCCTCCCCCAGGGTCTCGAACTGCATCAGCACCCCCGCGAAGGCGGCGGCCGCCGAGCCGGTGGCCGGATCCTCCCGGAGGCCGAGATGGGGCGCGAACATCCGCACCCGCCAGCTCTGGCCGGTGGCCTCGGGATCGGGGGCATAGAGGTAGAGCCCGTCCGCGGCCTCGGGCCCCTGGGCGGGTTTGGCGGCGTCCAGCGCCGCCACCGTGGCGATGGGCACGCAGGTGAAGCTCGGGCCGACCCCGTGGCGGCTCGGGACGTGCCGGCCAGTGCCGATATCGCCGGGCTCCAGCCCGAGGAGCGGCGCCAGCACCGCCGGATCCGGCCCCTCGCCCAGGAATTCCGGCAGGGCCGGCAGCTTGAACCGCGCCCGCCCGCCGCTCCCGTCGGAGAAAGGCTCGACCACGCAGGGCACGATCCCGATCCGCTCCTCCAGGCCGAAGGCCCGGGCATCCCCCTGCGCCGGCCCCTCCAAAGCCAGCAGCACGGCCGCGCCCACGGTGGGATGGCCGGCGAAGGGCAGCTCGTGCAGGGGCGTGAAGATCCGCAGCCGCGCCCGGTGGCGGGCCTCGCTCGGCGGTAGCACGAACACCGTCTCGGACAGGTTGAACTCCCCGGCGATGGCCTGCATCGCCGCCGTGTCGAGCCCCTCCGAGTCGAGCACCACCGCCAGCGGGTTGCCGGCGAGTGCCTGCTCGGTGAACACGTCGAGGGTGACGAAGCGGCGCGCCATCGTGTCGGTCCTCCAGGCGGCGCCCGCAACCGGCTGGCGGCGGTGCGCTTTGCTAGGCTGTGCGGCCGCCCGATGCGATCCGGGCGGCGCGGTCCGGAAGCCTAGCCGAGTGCGGTGCCGCTTCCCAGACGGTCCAGCCGGGAGGGCGCCATGTCTGAGACGGAGCACAGCTACGCGGTCACGGTGACCTGGACCGGCAACCGGGGCACCGGCACCCGGACCTATCGCGGCTACGACCGCGCCTTCGCGGCGGAGGTCCCGGGCAAGCCCCCGATCCCGGGCTCCTCGGACCCGGCCTTCCGGGGCGACCCGGCCCGCTGGAACCCGGAGGACCTGCTGGTCGCCTCGCTCAGCGCTTGCCACAAGCTCTGGTATCTCGGCCTCTGCGCCCAGGCCGGGATCGTGGTGACGGCCTACACGGACACGGCCGAGGGCCGCATGACCGAGGAGGCCGACGGCGCCGGCCAGTTCACCGCCGTCACCCTGCGCCCCCGCGTGACGATCACCGCGGACGCTGACGCCGCCGAGGCCCTGGCGCTCCACCACCGGGCGCACGCCCTATGCTTCATCGCCCGCTCGGTGAATTTCACCGTGACGCACGAGCCGACGATCGTGCGGGCGGGGGAATGAGGGGGCGTCGCCGGCGTCCCGCGCGGGCGAGCAGGCTCACCCGTCGTCTGTTGAGGCGCGGGTCCCCTCTCCCGTGCGGGAGAGGGACAGGGTGAGGGATGCGCCGTATCCGGAAGGACCTCGTCCCTCACCCCAGCCCTCTCCCGCACGGGAGAGGGAGTCCGCACCTCGCCCGGCGGCCCAAGGGCCCTGCCCTGCGCGACGCCCCCCAACCCAATCCCCTCACACCGCCTCCACCACAAAAACCTCGCTCGGATTCACATACTCCTCCTGCGCGGCCACGGTGAGGATCTCCCGGGCGCCGGCTTCGGCGGTGCGCTTCAGGAGGCCGTAGACCGAGGCGGCGGCGGCGCCGAGCGCCGCTTCGGCCGAGCCGGTGCGGGCGTAGTGGACCAGGAACAGGGCCGCGATGCAGTCGCCCGCCCCGTTCACCGCGATGGCGAGCCGCGGGGTGCGGACCCGGAACACCCGGCCCCCCGCCCCGGCCAGCAGGTCGAGGCTGTCGGAAGGCGTGTCCGCGCAGAGCGCCGAGGTGACCAGCACCACCCGGGGCCCCCGGGCCTGGAGCGCCGCGATCGCCGCCCCGGCCTCGGCCAGGGTGCGGCTCGGCAGGCCGGTGAGCAGGCCGAGCTCGAACTGGTTGGGGGTGAGGATGTCGGCCGCCGGCACGGCGCGCTCGCGCAAAAAGGCCTCGATCCCCGGCCGCACGTAGACGCCCTCCGCGACGTCGCCGATCACCGGGTCGCAGCAATAGAGCGCCTGCGGGTTGGCCGCCCGCACGGAATCCACCGCCTCCAGGATCGCGGACCCGATCTCGGCCGAGCCCATATAGCCCGAGAGCACCGCGTCGCAGGCGGGAAACACCCCGCGCTCGCCGATGCCCCGCACCACGTCGCGGATCATCGCGGCCTCGAAGACCGGGCCGCGCCACGCCCCGTAGCCGGTGTGGTTGGAGAACTGCACCGTGTGGACCGGCCAGACCTCGACTCCGAGCCGCTGCATCGGGAACACCGCCGAGGCGTTGCCGACATGGCCGTAGGCGACGTGGGACTGGATCGACAGGACGTTCAACGCGGGTGATTCCCGGTTCCGTGGGAGAGCCGTTGCTGTCGGCGATCCGGGGCGCGGGCGCAAGCGCGGGTGGGGGCAGACCGGGGACGGTGGGGCCCTGAGCCGGCGGCCGGCATCGGGTTTCAGCCCAGCCCTTCCACGTGTTTGGCGCAGCGATTGCGGCGAGACGGGACGCACGCTCCTCCCCCTTGCGGGGAGGCGTTGGAGGTGGGGGGCAGATGGCACCGGGACGCTCGATCCTGCACCACCCCCACCCCTGACCCCT
>NZ_AKFK01000011.1:0-27569 GCF_000272495.1 Methylobacterium sp. GXF4
GCTCGCGCCGCACGCCGCCGGCCCGGGTCGGTTTCGGGACACGGCTGATCTCCGGCGGCGTGCGGCGCGAGCTCGACGGGATCGTCGACCTCGCCTTCGAGGCCGCGGGCCTGCGCTGCTATCTCGACGTCCCGCTCGCGCCGGGGCTCAGCGCGATCCTCACGCCGACGCAGTAGACGGCCCCGCGCGTCACGGCCGTCAGGCCCGGGGCCGCACGATTTCGCGAGCATCCTGCTTCACCTGCCGCCAGGTCCGCCACGGCTCGAGGTTCGACAGCGCCATCCGGCGCAGGCCGAACCAGCCGAGCACGAGGGCCACGACCAGGAACGGCGCCGCGACGATCAGCGCCGCCGGGGCCTCGGAGCCGAACGGCACGGCGAGCAGCTTCACCACCGCGTCGAGCCCGAGGAAGAAGGTGACGATCAGCAGCACGGGAATCGTGCCGACGATCGCGACGAGCGACACGATCGCCCGGAGGTTGCCGTCGATCTCGGTCCGCGCCAGCGTCAGCAGGGCGCCGAAATGCACCGCGCTCTCGCGCAGGGCCGTGACTAGCAGGCCCAGTGTACCGTCGGCTCGTTGACGCATGGTTCGGGATCTATCCTCGTGGTCCGTCAGGCCGGGGGCCAACGGGGGCGGCTGCGGAAGCGTTCCGGCCGGGTCTCACAGCATCAACAGCACGGCGCCGAGGATGAGCACCGTCGCGAGGCCCGCCAGGGCGACCGCGCGGGTGACCGCCCGGCTTCCGTCCGGATCCCCCTCGGGCGGGGTGGCGGCCGGGCCCGGCCCGCGCTCCGCCGCGACCGCCGGGGCTCCCGTCCCGCCCGTGGGCAGGATCGGCGGCGGCGCCCCGGGGCCCGCCTCCGGAAGCGTGAGCGCGCCGGGGAGTGGCCGGTCGATGGGGGGGCCAAAGGCCTCCGGCTCGACGCTGACCCCCGCGGCTTCGAGCTCCAGCATCACCAGCACCAGGGCGTCGACATCCATGTGGTCGACCGGAAGCGCGGCCTGGAGATCGCCCGCCGTGAGTTCCCCGCGCGCCCGACCGAGCGCGATCAGCCGGTCCAACGTCCCGCGATCGATCGTCTGCGCCATCGCCAACCCCCGTCACCGGATCCGCATGGCCGGCGCTGCTCTGCACGAAAATCCGCGACGCGCGCGACGGTTTCCAGGGGATAACAGGCCGAGCGGGGTCGGCCCTCAACGCATCCCCGGTGGCCCAGCATCCCCGATGACCCAAGCCTCAAGCCGATGCGGACGGACCGGCGGCTTCCCCGCCACGGGATGCGAGCCGGCGATCCCATATGCCGTGACGAGTCCGCCGTTCGCTGCGGGAAAAAAATCGGGCCTGTACGTTTCGCGCGCGCAACCCCGTGGGGCTTCGTACCCCCGCAGCAGGCTGGGACGGCCGATCCACGACGCCCAGATCAGGCCCCGTCTCGAACGGGTCCGTCACGTCGCGCACAGGATTTCCGACCCGGTTTACGACCCAAAGAAAAAGGCCCCGTTCCCGGGGCCTCGAATTCGTCGGTCCATCCCAGAAGGTAGGATGGTGGGCGCGACAGGGATCGAACCTGTGACCCCTACCATGTCAAGGTAGTGCTCTCCCGCTGAGCTACGCGCCCGGGCCGGTGCTGGTCGAGCACCGGTGGGCCGGGCCTATAGCCGGTGCCTGGCGGGGGCGCAAGCGGAACGTTGCGGTGCCCGGCCTACGGTCCGGGGCCGCGATGGTGCACGCGGGGCAGAAAATGCGCTATGGGCCTGCCGGCCGGCATCCGACCGGGCCGCCGAGGCGGTTCCGGCATTCCGCCGCCTCAAGCTTCGGGACATGCGCTACTTCATCGATCACGATCACGGCGATTCGATCCGCGGCTGGATCGTTCCGGACAACCCCCTCGCGATCAGCCGGGTGATGGTCTCCGTCGCCGGCCAGCGCGTGGCCGAGGTTCCGGCCAGCGTCATCGACGAGGCGTTCAAGCGCAACGGCTGGCACGCCACCGGCCAATGCACCTTCGTGCTGACGGCGGCCGAGGTGCCGGGGCTGCCCGACATCCCCCGCCTCGAACTCTACGACGCCGACACCAACGTCCTGATCTACCGCCGCATGCCCCAGGAGGGGCTGGTGCGGCTGCGGACCATGCTCATCAACACCAGCATCGAGCCCGAGACCGCCCTGCAGGCGGCGTTGTTCCCGCATTTCCAGCACTGCTACTTCGGCGTCCACAAGCTGCCGGACGAGATCCTGACCTGCGTCCTGACCGGGCCGGCCGCGCCCTCGGCCTTCCTGTCGGGGGCCGTGACGGTTCCGCGCTATGAGAACTTCATGACGCCGGACCTGATGATCACCGCGATCCTGGTGCAGGACCCCTACACCGAGATGGCGACCCGGATGCGCTGGCTGAAGGCGCGGGCCGGCGACGCCCTGGACCCCACGCGCGGCTGGCGGCTCGGGCCGCTCGCCGAGGCCGCTTCCTTCTCGGATGAGTACGACTTCACCGACGTGAAGAGCCTGAAGCGCTACTTCCGCATGCTGCCGGAGCCGGCCTACCGGCTGCTCTACAACCCGCTGACCCGCCAGCTCGGCACCCGCATGCCGGAGGATCGCCTGCATCCGGGCAATTCGATCGCCGCGATCGAGATCCTGGCCCGGGTCGGCATCGTCGGCCACAGGACGCGCTACCACGCCTTCGCGTCGACCCTGTTCGATCAGCTGGGCATCAACGCCCCGGTCCCGGTGCCGCCGCCGATCCCGGCCGAGACCCAGGCGCTGGCCGAGCGCCTGCGCACGGTCAAGGCGGTGGAGGAGATGCTGGTCTTCGACGTCGCGATGTCGGATGCCGTGAAGGACTCGATCGACAAGAGCTGGAGCTGATGGTGCGGTCGAGCGAGACGGGGGCGCCCGGGACGCGCCTGCCGCCGGCGCACCTGACCGGAGCCGGGCGCAAGCGGCGCCCCCTGCCGGTGCGGGCGGCGGCGGACGGGATGCGGATCGACCTCGCGGGCCTTTCCGGTCGCTGGCTCGAGATCACCCTGTCCAACGACCCGACCGAGGGGCTCGACACGGTCCCGGGCATGGCCTTCGCGGGCCCGGAGGGGCGTCCGGGGCCGCTGCTGCCCCAGGAAGCGACCGGCGGCGGCGCCTTCACCTGGATCGGCCGCCTCCCCGAGGGAATCGTCGCGCTGCGCGTGGCCGATCCCGCCGGCCGGATCCCGGCGCGGCTGCGCCGGGTCACGGTGCGCCGTCTCGACCGGCCGGTCCTCGTCCCCCGCGCGCTCCTGCGCGAGCCGGCGCTGGCCCTGCAGGCGCTGTACTGGCGGATCCTCGGCAAGAAGGTGCGGGCCCGGGGCTTCCTCGGCCGGGCGCTGGCCCACCGACGGGTGACCGGATACGAGGCCTGGATCCGCGCCCATGGCTACCGCCGGGCGGAGCGGGACGGGATCGCCGCCGAGATCGCCGCCTGGGCCGACCCGCCCCTGATCTCGGTGCTGATGCCGGTGCACGACCCGGATCCGAAGGTGCTGCAGGCCGCCCTCGCCTCCCTGCGCGCGCAGCTCTACCCCCATTGGGAGCTGTGCGTCGTCGACGACGCCTCGACCCGGCCCGCGATCCCGAAGATCCTGCAGCGCGCCGCCGAGGCCGACCCGCGCATCCGGGTGCTCGCCCGGTCCGAGAACGGCCACATCGCCCGGGCGACCAACGACGCGCTGGGCCTCGCCCGCGGCGTCGCCTGCGCCTTCATGGACCACGACGACGTGCTCACCGAGGACGCCCTCTACGAGGTCGCCCGCGCGCTCCGCCTCGAGCCGGATCTGGTGCTGATCTACAGCGACGAGGACAAGATCGACGGGCGCGGCCGCCGGTTCGACCCGCATTTCAAGTCGGGCTTCGACCGCGAGCTGCTCTACGCCCAGAACTACATCAACCACCTGACCGTGGTGCGGACCGACGCGCTGCGGGCGGTCGGCGGCCTGCGCCCGGGCTTCGAGGGCAGCCAGGACCACGACCTGCTGCTGCGGCTCACCGACGGGCTCGACCCGGCCCGCATCCGCCACATCCCGCGGGTGCTCTACCACTGGCGCGCCGCGCAGGGCTCCGGGACCTTCTCGGACCGGGCCCTGGCCAAGGCCGAGGCGGCGCGCCTGCGCGCCCTCGACGAGGTCGTGGCGCCCTGGGGCGGCCGGGCCGAGCGCGGCCCCTCGGGCTTCAACCGCCTGGTCCGCCCGCTTCCGGAGCCGGCCCCCCGGGTCTCGGCGATCATCCCGACCCGGGATCGCGCCGAGATCCTGTCGGTCACCCTCGACGGTCTCCTCGCCGGCACCGACTACCCCGATATCGAGGTGGTGATCGTCGACAACGACAGCCGGGAGCCCGAGACCGCCTCCCTGTTCGCCCGGTATCGCGACGACCCGCGGGTGCGCGTCGTGCCGGTTCCCGGGGCCTTCAACTTCTCCGACCTGTCGAATCGCGGGGCCGCCGCCGCCACCGGCCCGGTGCTGCTGTTCCTCAACAACGACGTCGAGGTGCTGGAGCCCGGCTGGCTCGGGGAGCTGGTCCGGCACGCGGTGCGGCCCGAGATCGGCGCCGTCGGCGCGAAGCTGCTCTATCCGGACCGCACGATCCAGCACGGCGGCATCGTGCTGGGAATCGGGGGCGTCGCCGGGCACAGCCATCTCGGCGTGCCGGACGAGGATCCCGGCTATTTCTGCCGCATGGTCATCGCCCACGAGGTCTCGGCGGTCACGGGCGCCTGCCTGGCCATGCGCGCCGACGTGTTCGAATCGGTCGGCGGCTTCGATGCCGAGGCCCTGAAGGTCGCCTTCAACGACGTGGACCTGTGCCTGAAGATCCGCCGGGCCGGCTACCGCATCATCTGGACGCCGTTCGCCAAGCTGATCCACCACGAATCGAAGAGCCGCGGCGCCGAGGACACGCCGGAGAAGCGCAAGCGCTTCGAAGGCGAGGTGCTGACCATGCTCGACCGGTGGGGCCCGGAACTCCGGGCCGACCCCTACTACAACATCAACCTGTCACGGAACTCGGCGCATTACCGCGTCTAGGAAGGCGGACCCGGCCGGCCGCGCCGAGACCGGTTCCGCCCGCCGCGGCAGGCCGCCCCGCATGTGTGGACAGCAGGGCTGGCATGGGGGTGCCATGCATGCGTCAGTGGGTGAACTTGCGTCGGAAGCCGGTTGCGATACCTCTGGACATGCCGCATGAGGCGGTTCCGGCCATGGCGCCCGAACGGGCGCACGGCGAGGGCGGCAGTCAACAATGAGTGCGAACACCCCAATGGCCTCGGCCACAGTCCTTGAGCGCGACGCTCAGCAGGCGATGGGAGACCACAAGGTCCACCCGAACGAGATCGCCATCGGCGTGGTCATCGGCCGCGCGTCCGAATACTTCGACTTCTTCGTCTTCGGCATCGCATGCGTGCTGGTGTTCCCGAAGGTGTTCTTTCCGTTCGTCGATCCGCTGACCGGAACACTCTACGCCTTCTCGATCTTCGCCCTCGCCTTCATCGCCCGCCCGATCGGGTCGGTGATCTTCATGGCGATCGACCGTCGGCACGGCCGCAGCGTCAAGCTCACCATCGCGCTGTTCCTCCTGGGCGGTGCCACCGCCGCGGTCAGCTTCCTGCCGCGCTACGATAGCATCGGCATCTCGGCCGTCTACATCCTGGCGGTGCTGCGGGTGCTGCAGGGCCTGGCGCTGGGCGGCGCCTGGGACGGGCTGGCCTCGCTGCTGGCCATGAACGCACCCCGGGAGCGCCGCGGCTGGTACGCGATGATCCCGCAGCTCGGTGCGCCCCTGGGCTTCATGGTGGCGAGCGCGCTGTTCGCGTTCTTCCTGGTCAACCTCGACGAGGCCGACTTCATCGACTGGGGCTGGCGCTTCCCGTTCTACTGCGCCTTCACCATCAACGTCGTCGCCCTGTTCGCCCGGCTGCGCCTGGTGGCCACCGACGAGTTCGCCCGGATGATGGATCTCGATCGGCTCCGGCCGGTCCCGGCGCTGGAGCTGTTCCGGCACCATGCGGGCGATGTGATCCGCGGGGCCTTCGTGCCGCTGGCCGGCTTCGCGCTGTTCCATCTCGTGACGATCTTCCCGATCGCCTGGCTGGCGCTCAACAACACCCACCGCTCGCCCGGCGAGTTCTTGATCGTGCAGTTCTCCGGGGCCATCGTCTGCGCCGGCGCGATCGCGGCCTCCGGGCTGATCGCCGACCAGATCGGCCGCCGCAACTGCCTGATCATGAGCGCCTCGCTGATCGCCTTCTTCGCGGTCGGCAGCATCATCGCCCCGCTCCTGTTCGGCGAGAGCGCGATCGGCCAGACGATCTACGTGACGATCGGCTTCATGCTGCTCGGCCTCGCCTACGGCCAGACCGCCGGCGCGGTCACCGCCCGGCTCGGCAACCACTACCGCTACACCGGCGCTGCGCTGACCTCCGACTTCGCCTGGCTGGTCGGCGCCGGCTTCGCCCCGCTGGTGGCGCTGTTCCTGTCGCAGCGCTACGGCCTGGCCATGGTCGGGGTCTACCTTCTGTCGGGCGCAGCCTGCACCCTCGCGGCGTTGTTCTTCGACCGCTCGGAAATGCGCCAGATGTAGTCGGCCGCCGCGCGGCGAAGGCTGCGCGGCCTCCTTCCAGAATCTGCCGGGACTGCCGCGTCACGCGCGGCACGGCAGGGACGCCGCGCCTGCGGCTTGGGATAAAGAGACGAGTGCTGTGACCTCTTCGACCCCTCTCCCGGACAGGATCGAGCCCGCCAAGAGCCGGGGCGGCCCTGCGCGGCGCCTCTTGCCGCTCCTCGCCCTGCCGCCGGTCCTGGCAATGCTGGGCGGCTGCAACCTCGTGGTCATGAGCCCGGCCGGCTACGTCGCCGAGCAGCAGCGCAACCTCGTGCTCGCCGCCACCGGGCTGATGCTCCTGATCATCATCCCGGTCATCTTCTTCACCCTGTTCTTCGCCTGGCGCTACCGCGCCACCAACGAGGACGCGGTCTACGATCCCGAATGGCACCACTCGACCCAGCTCGAGGTGCTGATCTGGACGGCGCCGCTGATGATCATCATCGCGCTGGGCGCGCTCACCTGGATCGGCACCCACACCCTGGATCCGTTCCGGCCGCTCAGCAAGATTGACGCGAAGCGCGACATCCCGGCCGGCGTCGAGCCGCTCCAGGTCGAGGCGGTGGCCATGGATTGGAAGTGGCTTTTCCTCTACCCGCAATACGGGATCGCCACGGTGAACGAGCTCGCCGCCCCGGTGGACCGGCCGATCCAGTTCAAGATCACCGCCACCGACGTGATGAACACGTTCTACGTCCCGACGCTGGCCGGCATGGTCTACGCGATGCCGGGCATGCAGACCCAGCTCCACGCGGTGATCAACCGCGAGGGCTCCTACGAGGGCCGCTCGGCGCATTACAGCGGCGCCGGCTTCTCGAACATGTTCTTCAAGTTCAACGGCGTGACCGACCAGGCCTTCGACCAGTGGGTCGCCAAGACCAAGGCCCAGGGCGGCGAGCTGACCCAGGAGGCCTATCTCGAGCTGGAGAAGCCGAGCGAGTCCGAGCCGGCGCGGTTCTACAAGTCCTACGCGAAGGGCCTGTTCGACCGGATCATCGGCATGTGCCCGCGGCCGGAGCAGATGTGCGTCGGCGAGATGGTGAAGATCGACGCTCGGGGCGGTGCCTCGGGGGCGGAGGCCCAGGCCAACTACGACCGGCTGCAGTATGACAACCGCATGGCCGATCGCGGCAACGAGGCCCCGGGCGCGACGGGCCCCGCATCCGGGACCGGCCCGCACGGGCAGACGCAGCCGCAGGGCATGAAGCCCCGGCCCGACATGGGCAACCCGGACTCGCGGGGTCAGGGCGAGAGCGCGCTGCCCGGGCAGGAGAAGGCGCCCGAGGTCAAGGCGCCGGACAGCCAGGGCCAAAAAGAGGGCGGGCAGATCGCGCCCAAGCAGCTCAACCAGTAAGAACGCTCGCGTGAACGCGGGCCCCACACCCAAAACCGGCGGTCGCCGTCGAACCCATTGAACGGGCCGATCCCATGTTCGCAAACCTGGACCTACAACAGTTGATCCTCGGCCGATTTACGATCGAGCAGATCCCGTATCACGAGCCCATCCTGCAGGCGACCTTCGCCGGCGTGGCCGTGGTCGGCCTCGCCGTCCTCGGCGTGATCACGTATTTCCGCTTCTGGGGGCCGCTGTGGCGTGACTGGGTCACGTCCATCGACCACAAGAAGATCGGTATCATGTACTGCATCTTCGCGCTGATCATGCTGCTGCGCGGCTTTGCCGACGCGCTGCTCATGCGCTCGCAGCAGGCGATCGCGTTCGGCTCGGAGCAGGGCTTCCTGCCGCCGCACCACTACGATCAGATCTTCACCGCCCACGGTATGATCATGATCTTCTTCGTGGCGATGCCGTTCGTCACGGGGATGATGAACTTCGCGGTGCCGCTGCAGATCGGCGCGCGCGACGTGGCCTTCCCGTTCCTGAACAACTTCAGCTTCTGGATGACGGTGGCCGGCGGCATCCTCGTGATGGTCTCGCTGTTCGTCGGCGAGTTCTCGCGCGCCACCTGGCTCGCCTACCCGCCGCTCTCCGGAGCCGCGATGAGCCCCGGCGTCGGCGTCGACTACTACATCTGGGCGCTGCAGATCGCGGGTATCGGGACCTTGCTCTCGGGCATCAACCTGATCGCGACCATCGTGAAGATGCGCGCGCCCGGCATGACCATGATGAAGCTGCCGATCTTCGTCTGGTCGTCGCTGTGCACCAACATCCTGATCGTGGCCGCCTTCCCGATTCTGACGGCCGTTCTCGCGATGCTGTCGCTCGACCGCTACGTCGGCACGCACTTCTTCACGAACGACCTTGGCGGCAACGCCATGCTGTACTTCAACCTGATCTGGATCTGGGGTCACCCGGAGGTCTACATCCTGATCCTGCCGGCCTTCGGCGTGTTCTCCGAGATCACCTCGACCTTCTGCGGCAAGCGGTTGTTCGGCTACACCTCGATGGTCTACGCGCTGGTGGTGATCACCATCCTCGCCTACCTGGTGTGGTTGCACCACTTCTTCACCATGGGCTCGGGCGCCGACGTGAACTCGTTCTTCGGGATCACGACGATGATCATCTCGATCCCCACGGGCGCGAAGATCTTCAACTGGATGTTCACGATGTACCGCGGCCGGATCCGGTTCGAGGTGCCGATGATGTGGGTGGTGGCGTTCATCGTCACCTTCGTGATCGGCGGCATGACCGGCGTCCTGCTGGCGGTGCCCCCGGCCGACTTCGTGCTCCACAACTCGCTGTTCCTGATCGCGCACTTCCACAACGTGATCATCGGCGGCGTGCTGTTCGGCATGTTCGCCGGCGTCACCTTCTGGTTCCCCAAGGCGTTCGGGTTCAAGCTCGACGAGTTCTGGGGGAAAATGGCCCTCGTGTTCTGGGTGAGCGGGTTCTACGTCGCCTTCATGCCGCTCTACGTGCTCGGCCTGATGGGCGTGACCCGGCGCATGCAGCACTTCGACGACCCGTCGCTGCAGATCTGGTTCGTCATCGCGGCCTGCGGCGCGGGGCTCATCGCCCTGGGTATCGCCTCGCAGATCGTGATGTTCGTGGTCTCGATCCGCAACCGCGAGAAGCTGCGCGACCTGACCGGCGATCCGTGGGGCGGTCGGACCCTGGAATGGTCCACCTCCTCGCCGCCGCCGGACTACAACTTCGCCTTCACCCCGGTGGTGCATGATTCCGACGCGTGGTGGGACATGAAGAACCGCGGCTTCGCCCGGCCGATGACCGGCTACAAGCCGATCCACATGCCCAAGAACACCGCCGCCGGCGCCATCCTGGCCGGTCTGAACTTCACCTTCGGCCTGGCCATGGTCTGGTACGTCTGGTGGCTGGCGGCGCTCAGCTTCGTGGCGATCATCCTCGTCGCGATCCTTCACACCTTTAATTACAATCGCGACTACTACATTCCTGCCGACACGGTCAGTCGGACGGAAGGTCAGAGGACGCGCGAGCTGGAGATGGCGTGATCCGATGATGCACGCGGAAACTGCACCCCCCGGCGCCGCGGCGCCGGTCTTCTACCAGACCGACGAGGAGGGCCATCATTCCGAGGGCTCGACGATGCTCGGGTTCTGGCTCTACCTGATGAGCGATTGCCTCATCTTCGCGACCCTGTTCGCGACCTATGGCGTGCTCGGCCGCAGCTACGCGGCCGGGCCGACCCCCAAGGACTTGTTCGATCTGACGGGAATCGCGGTGAACACCGCGATGCTGCTGTTCTCGTCCATCACCTACGGCTTCGCCATGCTGGAGATGGACCGGGACCGGATCAAGCAGACCCAGATCTGGCTCGCGATCACCGGCCTGTTCGGCGTGGCCTTCGTGGCCCTGGAGATCCGGGAATTCGTCCACCTGTTCCATGAGGGCGCCCCGCCCTGGCGCAGCGCCTTCCTGTCGTCGTTCTACACCCTGGTGGCGACGCACGGCCTGCACGTCTCGGTGGGCATCCTCTGGCTGGTCGTGCTGCTGGTGCAGCTGCGCAAGCACGGCCTGATCGTCGAGAACAAGCGCCGGCTGATGTGCCTGTCGATGTTCTGGCACTTCCTCGATCTGATCTGGATCGGGGTGTTCACCGTCGTCTACCTGATGGGAGTGCTCGAATGAGCGCCGACGCGCACCACCTGACCGGTCACGGTCAGGACACCCACGACGCCCACGCCCACAGCGAGGGCGGGCACGGCTCCTTCGGCAGCTACATCACCGGCTTCGTCCTGTCGGTGATCCTGACGGTGATCCCGTTCTGGCTGGTGATGGGCAACGTGCTCGACAACAGCCTCGTCACCACCCTGGTGATCCTGGCCTTGGGCGGTGTGCAGATGGTCGTGCACATCATCTACTTCCTGCACATGAACACGAAGTCGGAGGGCGGCTGGACCTTCCTGGCGCTGATCTTCACCATCATGGTGGTGGTGATCATGCTCGCGGGCTCGGTGTGGGTGATGTACCACCTCAATCACAACATGATGCCGATGGATGCCCACGACGTCATGA
This sequence comes from Methylobacterium sp. GXF4, assembly GCF_000272495.1. Lineage (NCBI taxonomy): Bacteria > Pseudomonadati > Pseudomonadota > Alphaproteobacteria > Hyphomicrobiales > Methylobacteriaceae > Methylobacterium > Methylobacterium sp. GXF4. The sequence goes on from NZ_AKFK01000011.1 coordinate 11,082, forward strand.
ACAACGCCCGCTGAGCGCGCGTCCGGAGATGAGGCCCGCGGGGTCGGGAGGGGGGGCTGATCCGGGATCGGCCCCCTCCCCGGCCCCGCTCTCGTTGCTGCGGCGCGTCGTGTTCGGCGTGGCCGTGGGCGTCGTGTTCGTCGTCCTGCTGGGCCTCGGGACCTGGCAGGTCCAGCGCCGGGCCTGGAAGCTCGACCTGATCGCCCGGGTCGATGCCCGGGTCCACGCCCCGGCCGTGCCGGCCCCCGGCCCCGCCGAATGGCCGCGCATCGGCCCCGACGACGCCTACCGGCATGTCTGGCTGTCCGGCACCTTCCTGCACGATCGCGAGACCCTGGTGCAGGCCGTCACCGAGCGGGGCGGCGGGTTCTGGGTGCTGACGCCGCTCCGCCGGCCCGACGGCACGATCGTCCTGGTCAATCGCGGCTTCGTGCCGGGGGCGAACCGCGATCCCGCGACCCGTCAGGCCGGGCAGGTGGCGGGCGAGGCGCGGGTGACCGGCCTCCTGCGGCTGACCGAGCCCGGCGGCGCCTTCCTGCGGGCGAACGACCCCGGGGACGGGCGCTGGTACTCGCGGGACGTCGCCGCCATCGCGGCCGCCCGGAGCCTGACCGACGTCGCCCCCTACTTCGTCGATGCCGACGCGACGCTCAATCCCGGCGGCCTGCCGGTGGGCGGGCTCACGGTGATCGCCTTCCCGAACAGCCACCTCGTCTACGCCCTGACCTGGTACGGGATGGCGCTGATGCTGGTGGGCGCGGTGATCTCCATCATCCTGCGCGGCCGCCGGACCTCTAGACCTGTGGGGGAGTAGCCCGGTTTCCGGGGCCGTCTATAATGAGGTGACAAACGCCACAACGAGTCACCGCCATGACCACCCGCATCCCGAACTTCGCCGAGATCCCTCTGGTCGGCGAGCCGCTGGCGGTGGCGTCGCCGGCCCTCGGCGAGCCCTGGATGACCCCGGAGGGGATTCCGGTGAAGGGCCGCTACGGGCCGGAGGACCGGGAGGGCATCGAGTTCCTCGACACCTATCCCGGCATCGCGCCGTTCCTGCGCGGCCCCTACCCGACCATGTACGTCACCCAGCCCTGGACGATCCGGCAATATGCCGGCTTCTCCACGGCCGAGGATTCGAACGCCTTCTACCGGCGCAACCTCGCGGCCGGCCAGAAGGGCCTGTCGGTGGCCTTCGACCTCGCCACCCACCGCGGCTACGATTCCGACCACCCCCGCGTCTCGGGCGATGTCGGCATGGCCGGCGTGGCGATCGACTCGATCTACGACATGCGGACGCTGTTCTCCGGCATCCCGCTCGACGAGATGACCGTGTCGATGACGATGAACGGCGCGGTGCTGCCGATCCTGGCCCTCTACATCGTCGCCGCCGAGGAGCAGGGCGTGCCGCCGCAGAAGCTCGCCGGCACGATCCAGAACGACATCCTCAAGGAGTTCATGGTCCGCAATACCTACATCTATCCCCCCAAGGGATCGATGCGGATTATTTCCGATATCTTCGCCTATACGTCGAAGAACATGCCGAAGTTCAACTCGATCTCGATCTCCGGCTACCATATGCAGGAGGCAGGCGCCACGAACGACCTGGAGCTCGCCTACACGCTCGCCGACGGCGTCGAATACATCAAGGCTGGCCTCGCCGCCGGCCTGACCATCGACCAGTTCGCCCCGCGCCTGTCGTTCTTCTGGGCGATCTCGACCAACTTCTTCATGGAGATCGCCAAGATGCGGGCCGCGCGCCTGATCTGGGCGAAGCTGGTGAAGGGGTTCGATCCGAAGTCCGACAAGTCCCTGGCGCTGCGCACCCACTCCCAGACGTCGGGCTGGTCGCTCACCGCCCAGGACGTGTTCAACAACGTCACCCGCACCAATATCGAGGCCATGGCGGCGACGCAGGGCGGCACGCAATCCCTGCACACCAACGCCCTCGACGAGGCGCTGGCGCTCCCCACCGACTTCTCGGCCCGGATCGCCCGCAACACCCAGCTGTTCCTGCAGCAGGAGAGCGGCACCACCCGGATCGTCGACCCGTGGGGCGGCTCCTACTACGTGGAGAAGCTCACCGCCGACATCGTGGCCCGGGCCTGGGAGCATATCCGCGAGGTCGACCAGCTCGGCGGCATGGCCAAGGCGATCGAGGCCGGCATCCCCAAGCTGCGGATCGAGGAGGCCGCCGCCCGGGCCCAGGCCCGGATCGATTCCGGCCGCCAGACCATCGTGGGCATCAACAAGTTCAAGGCCGACGACGACATGGCCATCGACCTCCTGCGGGTCGACAACGGCAATGTCCGCCGCCTGCAGATCGACAAGCTCAAGCGCCTGCGCTCCGAGCGCGACGAGGCCGCCGTCACGGCCCGGCTCGAGGCGCTGACCAAGGCTGCCGACACCAACGAGAACCTGCTGGCGCTGGCCGTCGACGCGGCCCGGGCCAAGGCCACGGTCGGCGAGATTTCCGAGGCCCTGGAAAAGGCCTGGGGCCGGCACCGCGCCGAGATCCGGTCGATCTCCGGCGTCTACAAGCGCGAGGTGGGGGGCATGTCGCCAGTGGTCGAGGAAGTCCGGGCGCTGGTCGAGGCGTTCGAGGAGAACGATGGCCGCCGGCCGCGCATCCTGGTCGCCAAGATGGGCCAGGACGGGCACGACCGCGGCCAGAAGGTCATCGCCTCGGCGTTTGCCGATCTCGGCTTCGACGTGGATATCGGACCGCTCTTCGCCACCCCGGCTGAGGCCGCCCGGCAGGCGGTGGAGAACGACGTGCACATCGTCGGCGTCTCGTCGCTGGCGGCCGGCCACCTCACCCTGGTGCCGGAGCTGAAGGCCGCGCTCACCGAGCAGGGCCGGGACGACGTGATGATCGCCATCGGCGGCGTGATCCCGCCGGGCGACTACGACGCCCTGGTGGCGGCCGGCGCCTCGGCGATCTTCCCGCCCGGTACGGTGATCGCCGAGGCCGCGGTCAAGCTGATCCGCGCGCTGAACGAGCGGCTGGGCTACACGGCGCGCCAGGCGGCGGAGTAGGATCGGGTTCCGTCTCCCCGATGGCGGGGAGACGGGGTTAGGCTCAGTTCAACGCCTGCGGGTCTGCCTCCGTCAGGAAGGCCGCGACCGCGTGGAGGAACTGCATGCGGTTCTTCTCCATCATCACCGTATGCGTGCCCTCCCCGAGCTCGATGAAGCGCTTGTAGGGGGCGTGCGTGAGCCTGGTGAAGTATTCCTGGGCCTGGTAGCTCGGCAGGTCCGCGTCCCATTCGGCGTGGATGAGCAGCACGGGCACGCGGATGTCGCCCGGATCGTAGAGCGGCTTGCCCGCCGCCCAGTACGCATCCTTGTCGGCTACGGTGCCGTTCGGTGCGCGCAGCACCGGCGGCGTTTGCCCGGCGCCGACCGGATCGCTGGCGAAGGTCGCGTCGGCCCATTGGTCGAACCAGCCCGGCGGGATCAGGTCGGCCTTCTTCTCCTCGGGCACGCTGGTGAGCCAGCGCGCCTTGGCGCTGTCGCGGCTGACGCTGCGATAGGCACCGAGCGGCCCGGAGCCGCCGCCCATCAGCGACGGCGTACGCGCCAGCCATTGCGGCGCGTAGAGGACCAGCCGGTTGACCCGGTCGTTGTGGGTGCTGGTGTAGAGCCCCATGGTCGAGGTCCCCCAGGACCAGCCCATCAGGTCGATCTTGTCGACGTTGCGCCGCTTCAGGATGAAATCGACGACCTGCCCCACCACCTTGGCCGCGTCCGGCGTGCGCATGAACGGCGGGTTGTCGGCGGCCGGCGCGCTCATCGGCGCCGGGCGCCCGGATTGCCCGTAGCCCGGCAGGTCCACGAGATAGACGTCGAAACCCTGGCCGGCGAAGTAGTCCATCGCCGACATCCCGCCGAGGGGCAGGTCGAAGGCCGTGGAGGCCGGGTAGGTCGAGCCGTGCACGAACAGCAGGATCCGGTCGCCTGGGAACCGGTCCGTCCCGGCCGGGTGCTTGTTGCGCACGTAGATGTCGATGCCCGGCTCGCTCCACGGCAGCCGGAATTCCTCCGTCTGCAGCCGTGCTGCTGATGGCGCGGCCGTCGCGGCGGAGGGGGGCAGGGTCGCTGAGAGGCCCGCCGCCGCGAGCGCCCCGAACATCTGTCGCCGCGGCAATCCGGTCTCCAATTGTGTCCTGCCCTGGCGCGGGCGAGGCTGCGATGGTCCGTCCGACATGTATCCTCCCGGCCGCCTTATCTGGCGGATCGGGCGATACAACCGCCGGGACCTAGCGGGCGCAACCGCTGGTGAACCGGATCGACACACGAGGAACTGGTTTCGTCGCGCGATCCGCTCAAACCGCTGTGACAAAGCCCCCCGATCCCGCGCCGCACGGGTGACGCCGGGCCCCCGGGCGGGCATTGAGGCGGAAGATTTAGGGAGACGCCCGTCCATGACGACTCCGACGACCGTCGACACCACGCCCTTCCCCGACCAGAAGCCGGGCACCTCCGGGCTGCGCAAGAAGGTGCCGGTGTTCCGGCAGCCGAACTACGTCGAGAATTTCGTCCAGGCGATCTTCGACACCCTGCCCGACAAGGCGGGCGCGACCCTGGTTCTGGGCGGCGACGGGCGGTTCCTCAACCGCGAGGTGGTGCAGAAGACCCTCCGGCTCGCCGCCGGCAACGGCTTCGGCCGGGTGCTGGTCGGGCGCGGCGGCCTGCTCTCGACCCCGGCGGCCTCCTGCGTGATCCGCAAGTCCGGGGCGATCGGCGGCATCGTCCTGTCGGCGAGCCACAATCCGGGCGGGCCGGACGGCGATTTCGGCATCAAGTTCAACGCCGCCAATGGCGGCCCGGCGCCCGAGACGGTGACCAACGCGATCTTCGAGCGCGCCAAGGCGCTCACCCGCTACAGCCTGGTCGAGGCCCCGGATCTCGACCTCGACACCCTGGGCGAGACCCGGCTCGGCGCCATGACGGTTGCGGTCATCGACCCGGTGGCCGATTACGCCGAACTGATGCGGACGCTGATCGATTTCGACGCGGTGTCGCGCCTGTTTGCCTCGGGCTTCCGCATGCGCTTCGACGCGATGAGCGCGGTCACCGGCCCCTACGCCACCGCGATCTTGGAAGGGATGCTCGGCGCGCCCGCCGGCACGGTGGTCAACGCGATCCCGAAAGAGGATTTCGGCGGCCATCACCCGGATCCGAACCCGGTCCATTGCCACGACCTGTTCGACCTGATGCAGGGGCCGGACGCCCCCGATTTCGGCGCGGCGTCGGACGGCGACGGCGACCGCAACATGATCGTGGCCCCGGGCCTGTTCGTGACCCCGAGCGACAGCCTTGCCCTCCTCGCCGCCCATGCCCACCGGGCCCCGGGCTATGCGGGCGGGCTGGCCGGCATCGCCCGGTCGATGCCCACGAGCCGCGCCGCGGACCGGGTCGCGGCGGCTTTGGGCATCCAGGCCTACGAGACGCCCACCGGCTGGAAGTTCTTCGGCAACCTGCTCGATGCCGGCCTGATCACCCTGTGCGGCGAGGAGAGCGCCGGCACCGGCTCGAACCACGTGCGCGAGAAGGACGGGCTCTGGGCGGTGCTGCTCTGGCTCAACATCCTGGCCGTCACCGGCGAGCGCGCCGACGCGCTGGTGCGGGCCCATTGGCGGACCCACGGGCGCGACTACTACGCCCGTCACGATTACGAGGAGGTCGAGTCCGACGCCGCCAACGGCCTGATGGAGGCGCTGCGCGAGAAGCTCGCCGGCCTGCCGGGCACCCGTATCGGCGACCTCACGGTCTCGATGGCGGACGAGTTCGCCTATCGTGACCCGGTGGACGGCTCGCTCACCGAGCGCCAGGGCATCCGGATCGGCTTCGCCGAGGATGCCCGCGTGGTCTTCCGCCTCTCGGGCACCGGCACCGCCGGGGCGACGCTTCGGGTCTATCTGGAGCGCTACGAGGCCGATCCCGCGCGCCTCGACCTGCCGGTCGCCGAGGTGCTGGCCCCGGTGGTGGCGGCGGCCCGCGCCCTCGCGGAGATCGAGCCCCGCACCGGCCGGGCCGAGCCGAGCGTGGTGACCTGACCGGGACCTCTCAGGGGGCTTGGCGCTCTGTCGCCAAGTCCTTCACCATGTACACGGTGATGTCGTCGTCCAGCGTCCGGCCCGGGCCGTCGTAGAGCGCCTCCCGCTCCACCCGGTAGCCGAGGGCCGCGTAGAGGCGCAGGTTCGCCGTGTATTTTTTATTCGTGTAGAGGCGCAGCCGCGGGAGCCCGGCCTCGGCCGCGATCGACTCGGCGTGGGTCAGGAGCGCGGTGCCGTAGCCGCGGCCCTGACAATCCGGATGGACCGCGACGTTGACGATCAGCAGATCGTCGTCTCTGCGCAGGGTCTCGATCAGCGCCGCCAACCCTTCGCCGGATCGGAGCAGGTCAAACCGGTGATGCCGCACGGCCTGCGCGTAATCGGCCTGCATCGGGGTCGGCAGGCGGCCGATCAGCGGGATCCACTTGGCGTAGGCCGCATCCACCAGCGCCCGGATCGCCGCCGCGTCCGTTGGCGCCCCGCGCTGGATTCCGAATGTCTCGGCCACGCCCAAAAAACCTCCTGTGGTTGACCCCGACCGGTCCTTACCCTAAAGACCCGGCCGTCGATGGGGCTCCGCACGGGGCCCCGTCGCGTTTTCACGCGCACCCGTGGGCGGGATTCTCCCGCCCTGTCGTCCCCGACCTGAATGTCCGGGAAAAGGAGGGCGCGTTCCTCAATCTCGGTCTCGAGAGGACGCGAAGAAATGTCGAAGCGGATTCAGGCGAAGCACAAGCTCGACCGCCGCATGGGCCAGAACATCTGGGGCCGCCCGAAGAGCCCCGTCAACCGCCGCGAATACGGCCCCGGCCAGCACGGCCAGCGCCGCAAGGGCAAGATGAGCGACTTCGGCACGCAGCTGCGCGCCAAGCAGAAGCTCAAGGGCTATTACGGCAACATCACCGAGAAGCAGTTCCGCCGCTACTACGCCGAGGCGATCCGCCTGCGCGGCGATTCCGGCGAGAACCTGGTCGGCCTGCTCGAGCGGCGCCTGGACGCCGTGGTGTACCGGGCGAAGTTCGTGGCGACCCCGTTCGCGGCGCGCCAGTTCGTCAACCACGGCCACGTCAAGGTCAACGGCGTCCGGGTCAACATCCCGAGCTACCAGGTGAAGGCCGGCGACCTCATCGAGGTCAAGGAGTCGTCCCGCCAGCTCGAGATCGTCATCGTGGCGACCCAGCTGCCCGAGCGCGACGTGCCGGACTACATCGAGGCCGATCACGCCAAGATGACTGCCCGCGTCACCCGCATCCCCAGCCTGTCCGAGGTGCCCTACCCGGTGCAGATGGAGCCGAACCTCGTCATCGAGTTCTACTCCCGCTGATTTTTGGGATCACATCCCGGCGCCGAGCCGGTGGCGGGGTGTGTTTCGGAACGTCGACGAACAAGAAAGGGGCTGCCCGCAGGGGCGGCCCCTTGTCGTATGCGGGCTCAGCAGCCGTTGCAGATCGTCCCCATCGTGTGGCGCATCTTGCTGTCCCACGCCTTGGAGCGGGCTTCCGCGGCCTTCTGCGCCTTGATCATCGCGACCTCGTTGACCGGCCGGGACGTGCCCGTGACGGCCGGGCTCGGCGGCTTGGTCTGGCCCGTCGCGGTGATCCGGCGGCCGACCCGGGCGCCGTCCGGATTGGCCGGGCTCTGGGCCAGGGCCGGCGGCGCCCCGAGCAGGACGCCCAGGATCACCGCGTGACGGATCGTTGCCATGGACCTGATCTCCCCGACGGCGGGTTGTCTGCCTGCCCCGCCTCAACTGCCGATGACATTAGTGCCGCATCAGAGCGCGTTGCAATTGGATGCGGCGCTAAGCCTTTGTCGTGATGCGCTGGCGCGTGCCGAAGCGACATCCGCTGGGACGGCGCGCGCTGTAGCCGCCCGCGGCGGCGAAATCATGGTGCCCGGGCCGGAGGCCGCCCGGTGAGCGCCCCCCTGCCCCCGCCCCGGAACCGCCGCGAGGCCGTGGCCGAGGCGCTCGCCCGCATCGCCCCGCGCCTGCCCGCCTTCGAGGCCGACGCCACCCTCGACCGGGCGCTGGCGAGCCCGGGCCTGCGCGGCGCCGCCCCCGAGACGGCCGCCCGCCTGGCCCTGGTGACCTATGCCCGCCACGTCTTCACCGATTACGACGAACTCCTGGGCGAGGGCTACGACCGCGACAGCGCCCGGCACTTCGTCCTCGACGACCTCAACGCGGCCCTGATCGCCTGGGGCGCCGCCCCCATCCCGGAGGCGGAGGCCGAGGCCGATCCCGAGGGGGACCCGGATTAGCCCGGCGTTACGCCTGTAACCGGATCTCGGGCGGGCGAAACGCTGCCGTAGCCTGCGCGGCGCAGACACCCGGACAGGAACGGGACCGGTCGCCCGGCGCCGCGCGCAGGCCGGCGCGGCGCGCGGCCTCGTCATCGCCCGCTCCGTCACAGCAGCGGGTACCGCATGAAGATCCTGTTCGCCGCCACACCGGTCGCCGGCCATTTGAACCCGCTGCTCGCCATCGCGCGCATGGTCCTGGCGCGCGGCGACGAGGCGGCGGTCGCCACGGCCACGTATCTCCGGCCCGCCGTCGAGGCCTCGGGCGCCCGCTTCCTGCCGTTCGATCCCGGCGCGGATCTCGACCTCACCCGGATCGAGGACGTGCTGCCCGAGCGCGCCAGCCTGCCCCCGGGGCCGGAGCAGCTGCGCTACAATTTCGAGCGCCTCTTCCTCGATCCGATGCCGGCGCAGGCCGAGACGCTGCGCCGGATCATCGTGACGGACCGCCCCGACATCGTCGTGGTCGACGATCTGTTCTTCGGCACGACGCCCCTGTTCCTGGATCGCGCGAGGCCCCGGCCGCCGATCGTCGCCTGCAGCATCACGATCATGGTGGCGGACAGGCCGGACGGCGCCCCGAGCATGATCGGGCTGCCGCCGGCGCGCGACGCGGCCACGCGGGAGACCTACGCGGCCATGGCGGCCGGCGCCGAGGCCGTGTTCGGTGCGCCGGTCCGCGCCTACGCGGATGCCAAGCTCGCCGGGATGGGGTTGCCGCCGCTGCCCTGCTCGGTGCTGCACTCGCGCCATCTCATGGCCGACGCGTTCCTGCAGACCACCGTCCCGGCCTTCGAGTACGATTTCGGGTCGCTGGCCGGCCATGTCCGGTTCGTGGGCGCCCTGCCCCCGCCCCCGCCGCAGCGGGATGCCGCGCGGCCGGATTGGTGGGGCGAGCTCGACGGATCGAAGAAGGTCGTGCTCGTGACCCAGGGCACCGTCGCCAACGTCGATCTCGGTGAGCTCGTCGAGCCGACCCTCGCGGCTTTGGCCGGGCGCGACGACCTGCTGGTGCTGGTCACCACCGGCCGCCGGCCGATCGAGAACGTGCGCGGACCGATCCCGAAGAACGCCCGGCTCGCCGAGTTCCTCGATTTCGCGGCGCTGCTGCCGAAGGTCGACGTGCTGGTCACCAACGGCGGCTACGGGACGGTCCAGCTCGCCCTGCGGGCCGGGGTGCCGATCGTGGCGGCGGGGCGCACCGAGGACAAGGCCGAGGTCGGCGCGCGGGTGGCCTGGTCGGGCGTGGGGCTCGAGATCCCCGCGCAGCGGCCCGGGGCCGAAGATCTGCGCGCGGCGGTCGAGCGGATCCTGTGCGAGCCGTCCTACGGCGCGCGGGCGCGGGCGATCGGGGCGGACATGGCGGCGATCGATACGCCGGCCGCGATCCTCGGCATCCTGGACGACCTCGTCGCCAAGGCCCGGGCGGCCTGACCTTTCAGGGCCGGCTCAAGACGCCGAAAGCCCCGAGAAACGCTCGGCCAGGCGCTGCTCCCGGAAGGAATCGGTGATCCAGTCCACGAAGGCCCGGGTCTTGGCCGGCAGCAGCGTCCGGCTGGCGTAGTAGAGCGAGATCGCCCCCGCATCGGCGTACCAGTCCGGCGCGAGCCGGAGCAGGCGGCCGCTCTTGAGCGTCTCCACGACGTCGGGCACCGCGACCATGGCGACGCCGAGCCCGAGCAGGGCGGCCTGCTGCATGGCGTCCGGGTCGTTGACGATGATCGAGGCCGGCAGCGGCGCCGGCCTCTCCGCGCCCGCGGCGTTGCGCATGGTCCAGCGCTGGAGGCGGCCGGTCCGGAGCGAGCGCATGACGATGCCCTGCAGCGCCTGAAGCCCGGTCGGGTCGGCGGGCAGCGCGCGACCGGCCATGTAGGCGGGCGCGGCGACCGCGATGACGTGGGCCGGGGCCAGGGTATGGGCGATGAGGCCGGGGGACAGGTCGAACCCGGCCCCGATCGCGGCGTCGTAGCCCTCGGTGACGAGATCGACCCGCCGGTTCTCGAAGTGCCATTCCGGGCGGATCCGCGGATGGCGGGCGAGGAAGCCGGGCAGCAGCGGCAGGAGATGCATCGTGCCGAAGGTCGGCGCCATGCTGACCTTCAGGGTCCCGGCCGGCTCGCCGCCCAGGGTGGCGAGCCCGGCGATCGCCGCCTGGAGACTCTCCAGGTTGTCGGCGATCGCGAGGCGGAAGGTCTCGCCCGCTTCCGTCAGGCTGAGCTTTCGCGTCGAGCGGTGGAACAGCCGCACGCCCAGATTCCGCTCCAGCATGGCGACGTTCCGGCTGACCGCGGCCGGCGTCAGCGACAGGCGCCGGGCGGCCTCCGAGAAGCTGCCGTGCTCGGCGCTGCGGATGAAGGATTCCAGGTTGGCGAGGGTTTCCACGATGGCGCCTTCAATCGTTGGTTGAAGGTGTACCAAGTGCATTCCGGCTACACCACGGGGGAATGCATCGGCCATACCGGCGTCACCGGAGCAGCAGGAGTGACGCCGTGGGCCAGGATTCTCAACCCCTCGCGGGCAAGGTGGCCCTGGTCACCGGCGGATCGCGCGGCATCGGCGCCGCCATCGTGCGCCGCCTGGCCCGGGACGGCGCCGACGTGGCCTTCAGCTACGCCGCCTCGCGGGGGCGGGCCGACGGGATCGCCGGGGAGCTCGCGGCGCTCGGGCGCCGGGCGCTCGCCATCCAGGCCGACCAGGGCGACATCGCCGCGGTCGCCGGCCTGGTCCGGCAGGTTCACGCCGCGTTCGGGCGGCTCGACATCCTGGTCAACTCGGCCGGCGTCTTCGTCACCGGCCTGGTCGACGACCCGACCGCCGACCGCGCCGCCTTCGACCGGCAGCTCGCCATCAACGTGACGGGCGTCGCCGCCGCGGTCCGGGCCGCCGCGCCCCTGATGACGGCGGGCGGCCGGATCGTCTCGATCGGCACCACGGGCGCCGACCACGTCCCGTTCGCGGGGGCGGCCGATTACATCGCCACCAAGGCCGCCGTGGCGGCCTATACGCGGGGCTGGGCGCGGGATCTCGGTCCCCGCAACATCACGGTCAACCTCGTGCAGCCGGGGGCGATCAACACCGAGATGAACCCGGAGGACGGACCCTTCGCCGAGACGCTGAAGGGGCTCGCCGCGCTCGGCCGCTACGGCCAGCTGGAGGACATCGCGGCCGCGGTGGCGTTCCTGGCCGGTCCCGATGCCGGTTACGTGACCGGCGCCACGCTGAACGTCGATGGCGGCCAATCCGCCTGATCCCGGCATCCCGGCATCGATTGTGGATCCCCCGCCCTCGGTGCCCGCACCATCATCGTCCTGAAACGATCGGCGCTCTACTGGTCATCGGCCCGCGTCGATCCGGAAAGCGGCAAGGAGTACCCGCATGCCCTTCGTATCCACCCCCGATGGCGTCGAGATCTTCTTCAAGGACTGGGGCCCGCGGGACGCGCAGCCGATCGTCTTCCACCACGGCTGGCCGCTCTCCGCCGACGATTGGGACGCGCAGATGCTGTTCTTCGCGGCACACGGCTTCCGCGTGGTCGCGCATGACCGGCGAGGTCACGGCCGGTCGGCCCAGGTCTCCGAGGGTCACACGATGGACGATTACGCCGCCGACGCGGCCGCCGTCGTCCGGCATCTCGACCTGCGCGCGGCCATCCATATCGGCCATTCCACCGGCGGCGGCGAGGCGGCGCGCTACGTCGCCCGGTATGGCCAGCCGGAGGGCCGGGTCGCCAAGCTCGTGCTGGTCAGCGCTGTGACGCCGCTCATGCTCCAGACCGCCGACAATCCGGGCGGCCTGCCGGTCGCGGTGTTCGACGGGTTCCGCCAGGGGCTCGCCGCCAACCGGGCGCAGTTCTTCCTCGATGTGCCGACCGGCCCGTTCTACGGCTTCAACCGCGCCGGCGCGACGATCCACCAGGGCGTGATCCTGAACTGGTGGCGCCAGGCCATGATGGGCAGCGCCAAGGCGCATTACGACGGCATCAAGGCCTTCTCGGAGACCGACCAGACCACGGACCTCCGGGCGATCACCGTGCCGACGCTGGTCCTGCACGGCGAGGACGACCAGATCGTGCCGATCGACGCCGCCGCCCGCGCGGCGATCAAGCTGCTGCCGAACGGGACCCTGAAGACCTATCCGGGCTTCAGCCACGGCATGCTGACCGTCGCGGCCGAGACGCTGAACCCCGACATCCTCGCCTTCATCCGGGGCTAGGCCGCCCGGCCCCGCCGCCGCGCCCCCGATCCCGGACCCAGGACACGAGACCGCCGATGCCCACGGACATGCCCGAAGCCGCCCTGGTGCGGCGCTTCTTCGACCGGATCAACGCCGACCGGTTCGACGCGGCGATCGATCTCCTGGCCGAGGATGTCCTCTACCACAACATCCCGCTGCCGGAGATCCGGGGGCGGGAGAACGCCCGGCGCTTCCATAAGGATTTCGGGATCGGCAGCCGCATCCGGGTCGAGTGGCGGCTCCTGCGCCTGGCCCAGGACGGCGATACCGTGCTGACCGAGCGATTCGATCTGTTCACCGACGCGCAGGGCGGCCGGATCGCGCTGCCGACCATGGGCAGCCTGCGCGTCGTCGGCGGCGCGATCACGGAATGGCGGGACTATTTCGACCTAGCGAGCTTCGAGACACAGGCCGCCGCCCTGCGGGGCTGACGCCGCTCGGCGCGGGCTTGCCCCGGGCTGGCCTCGGCCCGGCGGCGCCGCCCCGGGGTGGTCGCGCCGACCCGCGCCATGTTGTAGGAGACGCCCCGGACGCCGCCCGGTGCGGCCAGGGGGGCTTTCCAGGGAGCTTTGCGGCACAGCATGAAGATCAGCGCGCGCAACGTCATCAAGGGCACGGTGGTGTCGGTCGACAAGGGCTCGACCACCGCCCACGTGAAGATCGAGATCAGCCCCGGCCAGGTGATCACCGCCTCGATCACCAACGAGGCGGTCGATTCGCTCAAGCTCGTGGCCGGCGGCCCGGCCTACGCGGTGGTGAAGGCCTCCGACGTGATGATCGCGGTCGACTGAGCGGCCGTTCGGTGCCCGGGCGGTCATTGCGCCCGCCCGGCGCCCGGATTACGCCCGCCCGGCAGGCTTCCGGGCGGGGGCCTGCAGGTCCGTTGATCGAGGGAGTGGCCCGTGAAGACCGTGCTCGGCATCGAGACCACCTGCGACGAGACCGCCGCTGCCGTGGTGTCCGTCGATGAGGACGGCGCCGGGCAGATCCGCGCCAACGAGGTCCTGAGCCAGATCGCCGAGCATGCCGCCTATGGCGGCGTCGTGCCCGAGATCGCCGCCCGCGCCCATGTCGAGGTGCTCGACCGGCTGATCGCCCGCGCCCTCGACCGGGCCGGGATCGGCTTCTCCGACCTCGACGGGATCGCGGTGGCGGCCGGGCCCGGGCTGATCGGCGGCGTGCTGGTCGGCCTCGTCACCGCCAAGACCCTGGCGCTGGTGACCCGCAAGCCGCTGCTCGCGGTCAACCATCTGGAGGCCCACGCGCTCACCGCGCGGCTCACCGACAACCTGCCCTTTCCGTACCTCCTGCTGCTGGCTTCGGGCGGCCATACCCAGCTCGTCGCCGTGCGCGGGGTCGGCGATTACGTGCGCCTCGGCTCGACGGTGGACGACGCGATCGGCGAGGCCTTCGACAAGGCGGCCAAGCTGCTGGGCCTCGGCTATCCCGGCGGCCCAGAGGTCGAGCGCATGGCCGAATCCGGTGATCCCGAGCGCTTCGCCCTGCCCCGGCCGATGCTGGGCCGGCGCGAGGCCGATTTCTCCCTGTCGGGCCTCAAGACCGCCCTGCGGATCGAGGCCGAGCGGATCGCGCCGCTGGCCGAGCGCGACGTCGCCGACCTGTGCGCCAGCTTCCAGGCCGCCGTGGTCGACGTGGTGGTGGACCGCGCCCGGGTGGCCCTGCGCGCCTTCTCGGGGGTCGCCGACCGGCCCACCGCCCTGGTGGCGGCGGGCGGCGTCTCGGCCAACGGCGCGATCCGGCGGGCGCTCGCGGCGCTGGCCGGCGAGGCCGGCCTCGGCTTCGTCGCCCCGCCCCTGCCGCTCTGCGGCGACAACGGCGCCATGATCGCCTGGGCCGGGCTGGAGCGGCTGCGCCTCGGGCTCGTGGACGACCTGACCGCCCCGGCCCGCCCCCGCTGGCCGCTCGCCGCCGACCCGGCCCGGGACGCGGTCCCGGCCGGATGAGCGCGGCCGCGGATCGGCGCGCGCATTGGCGGGATCTCGTCGCGCGCCGCCTGCCCGAGGCCGCCCGGCCCGGCTGGCCGGTCCATCTCGACCATTGCTTCGCCCGCATCCTCCTCGACAATGCCTGCGGCGGCCCCTGGCGCGACAGCGTGGCCGCGCCCGCCCATGCCAACATGCCGGCCGACGGCCTGGAGCGCGCCATCGAGCTCGGCGAGGCGGTGCTCGACGGCCGCGCCGACCTCGCCCTGCTGAACCACCGCTCCCTGGCCTGGCGCGGCAAGATTTGGCGCGGCAAGATTTGGCGCGGAAAGATCGCCACCGCCCCGGTGCCGGTCCATCTCCACGACGGCGACCTGCTCCTGCGCCGCTGGCGCCCGGCGGACACGGCCCCCTTCGCGGCGCTCAACGCCGACCCGGTGGTGATGGAATTCTTCGCGCGGCTGCGGACGGAGGCGGAGAGCGCCGCCGAGGCGGGCAGCTATGACCGGCGCTTCGTCGCGGACGGGTTCGGCCCCTGGGCTCTGGAATGGGACGGGCGGTTCGTCGGCTTCGTCGGCGCCTTCCGGATCATGCGGTCCATGCCGTTCCCGGGGGGCGAGCGGATCGGCGCGACGATCGAGCTGGGCTGGCGCCTCGCCCGGGATGCCTGGGGCCACGGGCTGGCCACCCGGGCCGCGCGGCTGACGCTGGCCGACCTCGCCGGGCGCTGCGGCATCCGGACGGTCGTGGCCTATGCCGCGTCCGGCAATCGCCGCTCGCAGGCGGTGATGGAGCGCCTCGGCATGGTGCGGGCGGAAACGTTCGCGCATCCGGGGGTGCCCGAGGGGCCGCTGCGCAGCCACGTGCTCTATCGGCTCGACCAAGCGGGGGTTTCGGCATGAGCGCACCGATCAACGTCGTCGGCGGCGGCGCCTGGGGGACGGCGCTGGCCAACGCCGCCGCGGCCGCCGGGCACCCGGTCTCCCTCTGGCTGCGCGACCCGGAGGCCGCCGCCCGGCTCGAGGCCGAGCGGGAGAACCCGCGCTACCTGCCGGGGGTGCCGCTTCATGCCCGGATCGCCGCGACGGCGCTCCCCGAACAGCTCGCCGGCGCCCGGGCGACCCTGCTGGTCGTGCCGGCCCAGACCGTGCGCGGCGTGCTGGAGGCCTTGCGCGATCCCCTGGCCTCGGCCGGGCCGGTGATCCTCTGCGCCAAGGGGATCGAGCGCGGCACCGACAGCTTCCTGAGCGCGGTGGCCGCGCAGGTCCTGCCCCCGGGAACGCCGGTGGCGGTCCTGTCCGGCCCGAGCTTCGCGGCCGACGTCGCCCGCGGCCTGCCCACCGCCGTGACCCTGGCGGCCGCCGATCCCGGGCTCGCCGCCGCCTTGAGCACGCTGCTCTCGGGGCCGAGCTTCCGGCTCTACCACACCGATGACGTGCGCGGCGTCGAGATCGGCGGCGCCGGCAAGAACGTGCTGGCCATCGCCTGCGGGATCGTGGCCGGCCGGGGGCTGGGCGAGAGCGCCCGGGCGGCGCTGATCGCCCGCGCCTTCGCCGAGCTGATGCGCTTCGCCCGCGCCTTCGGGGGCCGGCCCGAGACCCTGATGGGCCTGTCGGGCCTCGGCGATCTCGTGCTCACCGCCTCCTCGCCGCAATCGCGCAACTTCGCCTTCGGCCAGCGCCTCGGCGCCGGGGCGACCCCGGAGGCGGCCGCCGGCGGCAAGCTCGCCGAAGGCGCCTTCACGGCCGCAGCCCTCGCCGGCTTGGCGGCAGCCCGGGGCATCGAGATGCCGGTGGCCCAGGCCGTGGCCGCGATCGTGGCCGGCCAGGCCGGCGTCGAGGACGTGATCGCCGGCCTGCTGGCCCGGCCGCTCCGCGGCGAGACGGATTAGGGTCTGAGTTTACGCAGCTTGACCATGAGGTTGCTGCTTTCGACCCACAACAGCCATGTGG
>NZ_AKFK01000012.1:0-45486 GCF_000272495.1 Methylobacterium sp. GXF4
GGAGTGTGGGCGTCCGGACGCGTCTTGCGGCCGTGCCAAACCTCACCACCTGAAGGGTATTCCCCAGAGACCAGGCCACCGATGCGCGAGGAAGTCAGGCAGGTGATGGACCTCACGATCGAGGGCATCATCAAGGATGAAGTCTATGCCCGCGAGTTGGCCGAAGCTGCGCACTGGGTCGAGCACGACGGTCAACCTGCGATCGCCGCAGACATGCGCCACGTCAGCCGTCAGTACCGGATCCGAGGCATGAAGAAGCGGGCCAGTCTCGTCCTGCTGCAGCGAGCTTATCCTGACGCCTGACCAATCCTGCACGAAGACGTTGAGCACAAAGCTTAGCGCTCAGGATGGCACTCCGCGGCGAGATTGAGCGTCACGGTGCATCGCACCGTGCCCGCCTCATCGCGCACGTAAGCTGTGAACGCACGCCGTCCGTCCGCGGGCGGAGGCTCGCGCCCGATGTCCGGCAGCGCCGCAATCGCCGCATCCCGCGCGGCGTGCAGATCTGCGTAGCAGGCCCCCTCCTCATCCCGCAGGCCAACCTGGCCGTCCTCGTAGTCGATGAAATAGCGGGGCATCACAACGCGCAGGCTCGAGGAGGCAAGCGGACACGACCCTAAAAAGCCTTCAGCGGCAGAAAGTTGCGTAGGTTAATCTGCGCAGCTGTCCCGATTGCCCAAGCCGATGAAACCCGCCGCTCTTTCGGGCATGTGAGCACTAGTGACCAGACAGGGAGGCGAGCGTTGCGGTAAAGATTGTGCCCAAGACGATCAGGACCGACCCGCCGCTACTCTCATGCTTCCCGACATCGATAATCTGCTCAGCGGCAACCTCCTTCTCAGCGCCCTGCGCCTGCCCGATCAAGCCCTCCTCAAAGCTCACCTGGAGCTGAAGGAGTATGCGCGCGGGGAGGCGCTGTTCGAGGCCGGCGAGGACGTCAGCTACATCGCCTTCCCGCTGGGCCAATGCGTGGCCGCCCTCGTGATCGGTTTGACAGATGGACGTGCCGTCGAAACCGCCACGGTCGGCCGCGAGGGCGCGATCGGTGGGGTCGTCAGCCAGGGCTCGCTACCGGCGTTCAGCCGCGCGGTGGTGCAGGTTCCCGGCGCCGTGCTGCGCATCGAGGCCCCGGTGCTGCAGCAGATCAAGCAGACCTCGCCGGGGTTGCGCAACCTGATCACCCGCTACTCGGATTGCCTGCTCGCCCAGGTGCTGCAGTCGGTGGCCTGCAACGCCAGCCACACGATCGAGGCGCGCTGCGCCCGCTGGCTTCTCAGTCTGCAGGACCGGCTCGGCACCAACGTCCTGCCGATCACCCACGAGGTGTTGGCCGAGCTGTTGGGCGTGCAGCGCTCCTACCTGTCCCGCGCGCTCCGCACCCTGCAGCAGCAGGGCCTGATCCAGGTCCGCCGCGGACGCATCATCATCGTGAGCCGTCCGGCGATGGAAGAGGCCACCTGCGAGTGCCACGGCGCGGTCAAGCGACACTTCGAGGCCGTGTTGGGCGCCGTCTACAACGCCGGCGGCACCTTGGTGTCGCTGCGGCCCGCGCCGGCCGAGAAAGCCCCAATGTGTCAGGCCGTCTGAAGCGGCGGTGCATCGATGGAACAGAACTCACCCGCCGGACGTGACCTCGTCATGATGCAGGTTGACCACCTGAACGACGAAGGCGCGCGGTTACGGGCGCTCAGCAGCTACGAGATCCTCGGCACGCCTCCGGAGCAGGGGTTCGACGACGTCGCGGCGTTGGCCGCCGAGATCTGCGGCACGCCGATTGCGGTCGTGAACTTCATCGGTGACGGCCGGCAGTTCTTCAAGGCCGAGGTCGGCCTCGGCGTGCGGGAAACCCCGCTGGAAACGTCGTTCTGCCGCCAGGCGATCCTGCAGAGTGACTTCCTTTACGTCCCGGACGCGACCAAGGACCCGCGGTTCGAGGGTAACCCCCTGGTGACCGGTGCACCGGGCCTGCGCTTCTATGCCGGCGCCCTGCTCAAGACTGAGGACGGGCAGCCGATCGGCACGGTCTGCGTGCTCGACACCCAGCCCCGTGAGCTCACAGAACCCCAGCTGGCCAGCCTGCGGCGGCTCGCGCGTCAGACCATGGCGCAGCTGGAGCTGCGGCGCGCTGCCCGCGTGCAGCAAGCCGAACGGGCGCTGCAGAGTCAGATCCTGGAGAGCGCGACGGACTACGCCATCATCGCGATGGACCGCACCGGCCGGATCACCCGCTGGAACACTGGCGCCGCGCAGATCCTCGGCTGGCGTGAAGACGAGATGCTCGGGGAGCTGACCCACCGGTTCTTCACCCCTGAAGACCGGGCGAGCAAGCAGCCCGAGATCGAGATGGGCATCGCTCTGGAACGGGGCAGTGCCCCGGATGAGCGTTGGCATGTCCGCAAGAACGGCACGCGGTTCTGGGCCAGCGGCGAGATGATGCCGCTGAAGGCCGAGGACGGTGAGATCCAGGGGTTCCTGAAGATCTTACGCGACCGCACGCAGCAGCAGGAGGATGCCGCCTCCCTCCACGACAGCGAGCTGCGCTTCCGCTCGCTCGTTGAAGTCAGCCCGCAGGTGGTCTGGTTCGGCGACGCCGCCGGCAACATCACCTACTGCAACGCCTACTGGTACGACTACACGGGTCTGCCTCCGGGTGAGACCGGCGAGGCGAGCTGGATGGGCGTGATCCATCCCGATTACCGCGAGCCAACCCGGACCGCCTGGCTGGCGGCAGCCCGCACCGGAGACGCCTACGAAGTCGAGTTCCCGCTGCGTCGGGCCGATGGGCAGTACCGCTGGTTCCTGTCGCGGGCCCGGCCGGTACGCGACACGGATGGGACCTTACGCAGCTGGATTGGCACCTCGCTCGACATCCACGAGCGCAAGCAGGCTGAAACCCGCTTCGCCGCCCTGACCGATCTCTCGCCGGCGATCATCTGGTTCGGCAACCCGGACGGCAGCCTCAGCTACCTGAACGACCGCTGGTACGAATACACCGGCCAGACGCCCGAGCAGGCCTTGCCGCTGGGCTGGGGTGAGGTGATCCATCCGGACGATCTGCCCGGCCTGCTGGAGGTTTGGGAGGACGCACGCACCCGTGAGGTCCTCTACGACACCGAAGCCCGCCTGCGGCGCGTTGATGGCGTCTACCGCTGGTTCCTGATCCGCGCCGAGCCCCTGCGCGACGAGGCGGGCAAGGTCATTGGCTGGCTTGGCAGCAACAGTGACATCCACGACCGCAGGCATGCCGAACACGCCCTGCAGAAGGCGCAGGACCAGCTGCGCCTCGCGGTGGAGGCCACCAGCATCGGCATCTTCGACTATGACCTGGTCACCGGCGATCTCGGCTGGGATGCACGCGTGTGTGCCCTGTTCGGGCTGCCGCCAGACGCGCCAGTGTCCTACGACGTGTTCCTGGCCGGCCTGCACCCGGACGATCGGAGCTGGGTGGATGAGGCGGTCAAGGCCGTCCTCGATCCCGCCGGTGACGGCGTTTACGACATCGTCTACCGCACCATCGGCCTGCAGGACGGGGTTGAGCGCTGGGTTGCGGCCAAGGGGCAGACGTTCTTCGCGCAGGGCAAGGCTGTACGCTTCATCGGCACGGTGCGTGACGTCACAGCGAGCCGGCAGGCCGAGCAGGACCTGCGCGAGACCGAAGAGCGCTACCGGATGGCCTCACGCGCCACCAACGACGCGATCTGGGACTGGAACCTGGCCAGCGATCACATCCGCTGGAACGAGGCGGTCCAGACCCTGTTCGGCTACGCCGCCGACGAGGTCGGGCCGAGCGGTGCATGGTGGAAGTCGCACATCCACCCGGACGACCGCGAGCGGGTCAAGACCAGCATCTACGCGGTGATCGACGACAGCACCGAGCACTGGAGCGACGAGTACCGCTTCCTGCGTGCCGACGGCTCCTACGCCTACATTCTTGATCGCGGCTACGTCATACGGGATGCCCAGGGTCACGCCGTCCGGATGATCGGCGCCATGCTCGACATCACCGCGCGCAAGCGGGCCGAGGAACACCAGCGCCTGCTCACGGGCGAACTGCAGCACCGGGTCAAGAATACCCTCGCCATGGTCCAGGCGATCGCCAACCAGACCCTGCGCAACGCGACCTCGCCGCAGGAAGCACGCGAAGCCTTCCAGGCCCGACTGATCGCGCTGGGCAAAGCCCATGACATCCTGACCCAGGCCAGCTGGACCGCCGCACCGATCGCGGAGGTGATCGAGGGCGCTCTCAGCGTGCACCGCCAGGATGCCGCCCGGATCCGGATCAGCGGCCCCAACGTGCTGCTGGCGGCCAAACCCGCCCTCTCGCTGGCGCTGGCGCTGCACGAGCTCGCAACCAACGCCGCCAAATACGGCGCGCTCTCGAACGAGAGTGGCATCGTCGAGCTGCGCTGGCACGTCATCCATGACGACACGGCCCCGCGCTTCTGCCTGACCTGGTCCGAGCAGGGCGGTCCGCCGATCCTCAGTCAGCCCGCCCGACGTGGGTTCGGCTCGCGCCTGATCGAGCGCAGCTTTGCAGCGGAGGTCGGTGGCGAGGTCAAGCTCACCTATGCGCCCACCGGTGTGGTCTGCCGGCTGGAGGCGACGCTCGCTGCGATGCAGGAGCAGCGCGGCGAGCTGGCAGCGTAGCCGCGGTACCCGGTGCCGGGGTGTGTCCGGCCGCGCTGAAACCTTCCCTGTGGCTTCCGGCTTAGTGTTGCATGAGTTCGCCTGCTGTGTCGCCGCCCGTTGTCGCCCTGGTCGCTGAGGATGAGTTTCTCCTCCGGATGGAGGCCGCGGATACGCTCGCTGACGCCGGGTACACGGTGATGGAGGTGACCACAGCCGACGCCGCGCTGCGCTACCTGGAGGACAAGGATGGCATCGACCTGCTGTTCACCGATGTGAACATGCCCGGTGACCTCAATGGCTTTGACCTCGCCCGCGAGGTGGCCGAGCGCTGGCCAGAGATCACGATCATCGTCTGCTCGGGCGCCATGAAGCCTGAACCTGGTGACCTGCCGGCGAAGGCCCGCTTCATCGATAAACCCTACTCGGCCACGCTGGTGCAGCGGATCCTGCGCGAGATGCAGGCAGCCTGAGCCGGCGCTCAGCGGTTCCCGGATATTTTCGACATTCACCAGAATTATGTTTGGACCTGACCGGGAAACGCGACGTTCTTCCCAGACCGGCTGCCGGTGAGATCACTCCCGCGGCCTCGAATGATCAACAATCGGGAGATGGGAAGATATGGCTACCAAGCAGAAAACCTTGCAGGATGCGTTCTACGAGACCCTCAAGGACGTGTACTACGCTGAAAAGCAGTCCGTGCGGGCGCTGAAGAAGTCGGCCAAGGCCGCCGAGCACGACGAGCTCAAACAGGCCTTCGAGACCCACGCCGAGGAGAGCGCCGTCCAGGTCGAGCGCCTGCAGCAGGTGTTTGAGATCATCGGCAAGCCGACCCGGGCCAAGACCTGCGAAGCCATGCAGGGCTTGACCGCCGAGATGGAGGAGGACCTGGAGGACTTCGGCGACAGCCCGGCCGCCGATGCCGTACTGGCCGCTTGTGCCCAGGCCGTAGAGCACTACGAAATCGCCCGCTACGGCACCCTGAAGACCTGGGCGACCCAGCTCGGCTACAAGGACGCCGCCAAGCTGCTCGACGAGACCCTGCAGGAGGAGAAGAAGACCGACCAGCTCCTCTCGCAGATCGCCGAGCGCATCAACGTCGAGGGCTCTGAAGAGGAGACGGACGACGTCGAGGCTGCCCCGAAGCGGGGCTCAAAGGCCAAAGCGGCGTAAGGAGCCCAGCATGGTCGATACCGCACAGATCCAGGAACACATGCCGGTGGTCGGTTCCGACGGCGGGCACGTCGGAACCGTCGATCATCTGGACGGCCAGCGCATCAAGCTGACCCGGACGGATCCGGAGGCACAGGGCGTCCATCACTTCATCCATGTCGACTCGATCGAAGCGATCGAGAACGGCGCGGTGCGTCTGAACCGCACGACGGCGCAGGCCAAGGATGAGTGGGGCACATCGGAGTAGGCGCGCGATCAACGCCGACCGGGAGGGGGCTGCCGAAAGGCGGTCCCCTTTTCTTTTAACCTGTGTCCAGAAAACGACCGTTTTCTGGACATTCCACGAGCGCCTGCTGTCGTGCTGTCGTGCCGCCGGCGCCCGGTGGAACTGGTCACCGCATGCGCCGGCTCACGGCCCACTCACACGCCGGGCTGAACCCGCGCGGCACGTCCTTGGCATAGGGGCCAGACGCGCCGCCAAGTCAGCCGGGCTCATGACGCACGTCAACCTCGAACAGCCCGCCGAGCTCACCCTCTGGCCCGGCCATGTTCCGGCTCGTGTCGCCGAGATGCGCAGCTTCACGACCCTGCACGCCGCCCTGGACGCCGCAGCCGAGGCTATCGATGGTCAGGATGCCATCCCGTGGATCATCACGGACAGCGGCGACATCCTCGCATCCCCCAAGCTCGCCCACCCGAGTGCAACTGCTGCTCGCACCTTCAGTGCGTGTCGTGTGATGCCCTTCCTGCTGCTGTGCCGCTTACCGTGCCGCTACCGTCTTCTACCGCCTCTTGCCGGACCCAACCGTAGGCTGCCGTGCCTCCACCGACGTTCTACAGCACCGTTCACGCCGAGACCGGATCCGGCGACGCCGCCACCCGTCTGTTGCGCCATCTGCGCAGTGAGGGAAGGCTATGGCCACGAAGAGCTACAAGGGCCCACAGGCTGCCAGTCGTTGCCAGCGAGTTTGCCAGCGGTTTGCCATGAGCTTGGGGGATCACACCACACGCACTGAAGTGTCTGCCACCCCGTAGACCCGCTGAGGAACCCGGCAGAATGACCGCGTCGGGATCCTCGACCGTCCGCTGCGAAGCGCAGCAGACCGCAGCATCGTGAACGATGGCGACGTGTTTCAGGATACTCCGAAACGCTCGCATAGGATCGAAAATGTTCCCTGCACACCTGTGCACCAACGGTGCGGGAGCATTCTGGGCTCACCGGCTTCGACCCGGATGCCAAAACCGCCCGCCTCAACCCCTTCGCATAAGGGCGGCTTACGGAACGCTCCCCTTGCTCCTAGGGGACAGGTCGCAAACTCAGAGTTGAGATGCAGTAGGGCTTCGGCTGCCCGACTTGGCGTTTTATGAAGCGGGGTCAACGGAAGGCCCGAGCCTTATGAAGCGGGGTCTTACAGGTGCTTCAACCCGTAACTGTTGAGGATCGGCAGTAACTCGTCTCGTGCGCGGATACGGTGCAGGCGCGCGGCCTCCAGTGCCTCGGCCGGTTTGCCCGCCCGAACAGCCTTGATGATCTTGCGGTGCTCTATAATCGAGGCGTCGAGACCGCGGCGCAGGTTAAGCGTCAGCATCCGCGCGCGATGCGACTGATCGTTGACCGCCTGGATGATCCGGCTCATCCGGCCGTTGCGCGCGTGCTCGATCAGCGCCGCATGAAACGCACCGTCCGCCTCGCCCCACACTGGTAGGTCACCGCTCTTGTGCGCGTTCGCCATCGCGTCCGTGTGGGCGCCGAGGACCCGCGCGGCGGCGAGCCGTTCGGCGTCCGGTAGCGCAGCGACGAGTTCCGCCGCACGGCCTTCGATGCCGATGATCACGTCGTAGATCTCGCGCACGTCGTCCGGTGCGAGCGCGAGGATCAGAATGCCTTTGCGCGGCAGCACCCGCACGAGCCCATCCTCTTGCAGGCGGATTGCGGCCTCGTGAACCGGGGTGCGACTCATGCCGAGTCTCAACGCGATCTCCTGCTCAGACGCTTGATAGCCCGGCGCGAAGCTGGCGTCCCGGATCGCCGCGCGCATGGCGGCATAGGCGTCATCGACCAATGAGGTCTTCTTCTCGCCCTCCTCCACGTCCGGCCGTCCCTTGGGTCGCGCCCGCGCCATTTTTCGTCTCCTACGCCAAAACACGCCTATCACCTTCCATGCCTTCTGAGGAACAGGGATTGACACTGCTTTCGCAGGCCCTTAAAAATATTCCAGCTTGCATGGAAGATAGCGCTCAAGAATCAATGGAGCGCACCGGCAGGCGGTAGGAGGAAACGATGGACGCCTCGCTTGAAAAAGCGACCATGCGCCGAGTTTCGTGGCGATTGGTCCCCTTCATCTGTCTGCTCTATTTCATCGCCTTCATCGACCGCGTAAATATTGGCTTCGCTGCGTTGACGATGAACAAGGACCTCGGCTTCACCTCAGCCGTATTCGGCTTCGGTGCAGGAGTGTTTTTCTTCGGATACTTCCTGTTCGAGGTGCCCTCGAACATCGTCCTCGATAAGGTCGGGGCACGATTGTGGATCGCCCGCGTGATGATCACCTGGGGGATCATCTCGTTCGCATTCGCCTTCGTGCAGGGCGAGTACAGCTTCTACGCCCTGCGCTTCCTGCTCGGTGCGGCGGAGGCCGGGTTCTTCCCCGGCATCATCCTCTACCTCACGTATTGGTTCCCGGCCCGCTACCGTGCCGGTGTCGTCTCGCTGTTCATGGCGGCGGCACCGATCTCCGTGGTGATCGGCTCGCCGCTGTCGAGCCTGCTCCTGGAGATGGAGGGCATTCTCGGCCTACACGGCTGGCAGTGGATGTTCATTATCGAGGCCATCCCCGCCTCGCTGCTCGGTATCGTCGTGCTGTTCTACATGACTGACCGGCCCGAGAAGGCGAAGTGGCTTCCCGACGACCAAAAGGCGTGGCTCGTCGCCGAGATGAACGAGGAGCACGCCCGCAAGAAGGTGGCCGCCAAGCACGGCATCCTGGCTGGGATGGCCGACATCCGCGTCCTGGCGCTGGCGCTGATCTACTTCGGCACTTCGGCGGGGCTTTACACCCTCGGCATTTGGGCGCCGCAGATCATCAAGAGCTTCGGCCTGTCCACTCTGGCGGTCGGCTTCCTCAACGGGGTCCCGCCGACCATCGCGATCATCGCGATGATCTTCTGGGCGCGGCACTCGGACAAGGCCGGCGAGCGCACGTGGCACGTGGTCATCGCCTGCCTCGTGGCAGCGGCAGGTCTGCTGCTGGCCGGTGGCGCTGCTTCGACTGTCGCGGTCATCGCCGCGCTCACCCTGGTTAACATCGGGATCAGTTCGGCCAAGCCGCCGCTTTGGGCGATGCCGACCATGTTTCTGTCCGGCCAAGCTGCGGCGGTGGGCATCGCGACCATCAACTCGATCGGCAACCTCGGTGGCTTCGTCGGTCCCTGGGCGATCGGGTGGATCAAGGATCACACCGGCAGCTTTACGGGCGGCCTGATTTTCGTGGCTGCACTGCTCGGACTCTCCGCCGTCCTTACCCTGGTCGTCGCCCGTGCCGGGCGGCGTGCTGAACCCGCGGGCGCCGTCGCGCGCTGAACCGTTCCGAGTTCCTACAACTCCCTGTCACAACGGAGACCTGTCATGACCAAAACCTACAACATCGCAGCCATCCCGGCGGACGGCATCGGCATCGAGGTCATCGCCGCAGGTGTCGAGGTGCTCGACGCCCTGGCCGAGAAGACCGGCTCGTTCAAGTTCAAGTTCGACAACTTCGATTGGGGGTCCGACTACTACAAGAAGCACGGCGTGATGATGCCCGCTGATGGCCGCGAGCAGATCCGGAACCATGACGCGATCTTCTTCGGTGCTGTGGGCGCGCCGGACGTGCCCGATCACATCACCCTGTGGGGCCTGCGGCTCGCGATCTGCCAGCCCTTCGATCAGTACGCCAACGTCCGTCCGACCCGCATCCTGCCGGGCATCACCAGCCCCTTGCGCCACGTGTCGGGCCCCGAACTCGACTGGGTGATCGTGCGCGAGAACTCGGAGGGCGAGTACGCGGGCGTCGGCGGCCGGGTCCACCAGGGCCACCCCAACGAGGTCGCCACCGACGTATCGATGATGACCCGCTCGGGCGTCGATCGGATCATCCGCTACGCGTTCAAGCTCGCGCAGTCCCGTCCGCGCAAGCTCCTGACCGTCGTCACCAAATCGAACGCCCAGCGCCACGCCATGGTGATGTGGGACGAGATCGCCGCTGAAGTCGCGGCCGACTTCCCCGACGTGACCTGGGATAAGATGCTGGTCGATGCCATGACCATGCGCATGACCATGAAGCCGCAGACGCTCGACACCATCGTGGCGACCAACCTGCACGCCGACATCCTGTCCGACCTCGCGGCGGCCCTGGCGGGCTCGCTGGGCATCGCGCCGACCGCCAACATCAACCCGGAGCGGACCTATCCGTCGATGTTCGAGCCGATCCACGGCTCAGCTTTCGACATCACCGGGAAGGGCATCGCCAACCCGGTCGCGACCTTCTGGACCGCTTGCCAGATGCTGGAGCACCTCGGCGAGAAGACCGCGGCCGACAGGCTGATGCGCGCGGTCGAGCGCGTGACCGCCGATCCGAACCTACACACGCCCGATCTCGGCGGCAAGGCGACGACCCGTCAGGTCACGGACGCGGTCATCGCCGCGATCCAGGGCGACAACGAGTAGGACGGGCGTCGTGACCGAGCCCGGGGATTTTCTGCGGCGGCTGTTCGCGACCGCCGTAGCGGCGGCCGATCCCGCCGTCAGTCTCGCCCGGCATCTTCCGGAGCCACCCCGTGGTCGCACGATCGTGGTCGGCGCTGGGAAGGCCGCAGCGTCGATGGCGCAAGCCGTCGAGGCTGCGTGGCCGGGCGATATCACCGGGCTCGTGGTCACGCGCTACGGGCACGGCGCCCCAACCTCCCGCGTTGAGGTGGTTGAGGCAGCGCACCCTGTTCCAGACGCGGCTGGTGAGGCCGCGGCCCGGCGCATGATCGAACTGGTCGCCGGGCTCACGCCGGACGACCTCGTCCTCTGCCTCATCTCCGGCGGTGGCTCCGCTCTCCTGTCGCTTCCGGCGACGGGCCTGAGCCTCGCCGACAAGCAGACGGTCAACCGCGGGCTGCTGCGGTCCGGCGCCGCCATCGGCGAGATGAATTGCGTCCGGCGCCACCTCTCAGCGATCAAGGGTGGGCGCCTTGCCGCCGCCTGCCATCCAGCCAGGGTGGTGACGCTGCTGATCTCGGACACACCCGGCGATGATCCTCTCGACATCGCCTCTGGGCCGACCGTACCCGACCCGACAACCTGTGCCGACGCTCTGGCGATCCTGGACCGCTACCGGGTCGAAGTTCCAGACATCGTGCGCGCCCACCTCGCGAGCGGCCGGGGCGAGTCGATCAAGCCGGGTGATCCGCGGCTCAGCGGCTCCGACGTGCGGATGGTGGCGACCCCGCTGATGGCACTGAAGGCCGCCGCCGACCTCGCACACCGCGAGGGCATCACGCCTTGCATCCTCGGCGACGCGATCGAGGGCGAGGCGCGGGAGGTCGGCAAGGTCATGGCCGGGATCGCGATGAGCGTGGCCGCTCACAGCCTGCCGGTGTCGAAGCCCTGCGTGCTGCTCTCTGGCGGCGAGACCACCGTCACGGTGCGGGGCGACGGCCGCGGCGGTCGGAACGTCGAGTTCCTGCTGGCGCTCGGCGCCGCGCTCGCCGGGCATCCCGGCATCCATGCCGTAGCCGGTGACACGGACGGCGTGGACGGCCTGGAGGAGATCGCGGGCGCGATGCTGACGCCCGACACCCCGGCGCGTGCTGGGGCACTCGGTCTCTCTCTCGCGGCCAGCCTAGACCGCAACGACGGCCACGGCTTCTTCGAGGCCCTGGGCGACGGCGTCATCACCGGCCCAACACTGACCAACGTCAACGACTTCCGCGCGATCCTGATCACCTGACCCGACCCTCGAACAGAGGCGGCCGTTCCCGGCCGAACCGACCATGCGCCGTCACCGTCACGCCAAGATCGTCGCCACCGTGGGCCCGGCGAGTGCCGCGCCAGACCGGCTGAAAGCCCTTTTCTTGGCAGGGGTCGATACATTTCGGCTGAACTTCAGCCACGGCACTCAGGACGACCACGCCAAGGTCCATGCCGCGATCCGCGCTCTGGAGAAGGAAGTCGGTCGGCCGATCGGCATTCTCCAGGACCTCCAGGGGCCGAAGATCCGCGTCGGCACGGTCAAGGACGGTCGCCTCGACCTGATCGCGGGCGAGAGCGTGCGCTTCGTGCTCGATGGAGCGGACGGCGACAAGCAGGCGATCCCACTGCGCCATCCCGAGATCTTCGCCGCCGTGGTGCCCGGTCAGGAATTGCTGATCGACGACGGGCGCGTGCGGGTGCGCGTGGTCGGTCTGGAGACTGCCACCATCACCGCCGAGGTCGTCACGGGCGGGGTGATCTCGAACCGCAAGGGCGTGAACCTGCCGGGCACGCTACTCGACCTCTCGCCGCTGACGGCCAAGGATCGCGCCGATCTGGCCTTCGGACTGGAACTGGGCGTTGACTGGATCGCTCTGTCCTTCGTCCAGAAGCCCTCGGACGTAATTGAGGCCCGCGGCCTGATCGGCGACCGCGCCGGGATCATGTCGAAGATCGAGAAGCCCCAGGCGTTGGAGCGGATCGACGACATCATCCGGCTCTCCGATGCCGTGATGGTCGCCCGCGGCGATCTCGGCGTCGAGATCCCGCACGAGGACGTGCCAGGGCGCCAGAAGGAGTTGATCCGCGCTTGCCGCCTCGCGGTGAAGCCGGTGATCGTGGCGACCCAGATGCTCGACTCGATGGTCAGTGCTCCTGCCCCGACGCGGGCGGAAGCCTCGGACGTAGCGACTGCAATCTACGACGGGGCGGACGCGGTGATGCTCTCAGCTGAGTCAGCCACAGGAAGCTACCCGGTGGAGGCCGTGTCGATGATGGACCGGATCATCCGCAGCGTGGAGGGCCACAAACTCTACCACTCGATCATGGCGGCGACCGATCCCGGTGAGGAGGAAACGCCGCCGCACGCGGTGGCGGCTGCGACCGCGATGCTTGCCGAGGCCGTTCGCGCCAAGGCGATCGTCACCTACACGACCAGTGGCACCACTGCGGCACGCGTGGCGCGCAAGCGCCCTGAACCGCCGATCCTGGCGCTCACCCCGAGCCTGGCGACCTCGCGGCGTCTGTGCCTGCTCTGGGGCGCCCACAGCGTCCACACCGACGATGTGGACTCCTACGAGGAGATGACGACGAAGGCGTGCCACCACGCGCAGGACGAGGGCTTCGCCAAGGCGAACGACATCATTGCCGTCACCGCAGGCATCCCGTTCCACGTCAGCGGCACCACCAACAACATCCGCCTGATGCAGGTCTGAAGCACGTCCGGCTGATCCGGCCGCAAGTGTGACGACGCCATCCTCCACATCAACACTGCACGACGAGGTGACCCATGACCGCGATCACCAGCATCAGCGCCCGTGAAATCCTCGACAGCCGTGGCAACCCCACGGTGGAGGTTGACGTGCTTCTGGAGGACGGTTCCTTCGGCCGCGCTGCGGTTCCCTCAGGTGCCTCCACAGGCGCCCACGAGGCGGTGGAACTGCGCGATGGCGACAAGAACCGCTTCCTCGGCAAGGGCGTGCTCAAGGCCGTTGAGGCGGCCCAGGGCGAGATCCTCGGCGCGATCAACGGCATGGATGCCGAGGATCAGGTCGCGATCGACGAGGCGATGATCGCGCTCGACGGAACGCCCAACAAGGCGCGGCTCGGCGCCAACGCCATCCTCGGCGTATCTCTGGCGGTGGCCAAGGCGGCCGCGGAAGCCTCGGGCCTGCCGCTCTACCGCTACGTCGGCGGAGTACAGGGTCGGGTCTTGCCCACCCCGATGATGAACATCATCAACGGCGGCGCGCACGCTGACAACCCGATCGACTTCCAGGAATTCATGATCATGCCGGTGGGCGCGGCCTCGCTCGCCGACGCGGTACGCATGGGCTCCGAGGTGTTCCATACCCTCAAGGGCGCGCTCAAGAAGGCCGGGCACAACACCAACGTCGGGGACGAGGGCGGCTTCGCCCCGAACTTCCCCTCGGCCGAGGCCGGACTCGACTTCGTCATGCAGGCGATCGAGGCGGCCGGGTTCAAGCCGGGCACCGAGATGGCGCTTGCGCTCGACGCCGCAGCGACCGAATTCTTCAAGGGCGGCGCCTACGCCTACGAGGGCGAGGGCACGACGCGTTCCATAGAGAAGCAGGTCGATTACCTCGCGGAACTGGTCGCCAAGTACCCGATCGTCTCGATCGAGGACGGGATGTCCGAGGACGACTGGGAGGGCTGGAAGCTGCTGACCGAGCGGATCGGCGACCGCTGCCAACTGGTCGGCGACGACCTGTTTGTCACCAACGTCACGCGGTTGTCGCGCGGGATCGGCGAGGGCATCGGAAACTCGATCCTGATCAAGGTCAATCAGATCGGCACGCTCACCGAGACGCTGGCCGCCGTCGATATGGCTCAGCGTGCGGGCTACACCGCGGTGATGTCGCACCGCTCCGGCGAGACCGAGGACGCGACTATCGCGGATCTGGCGGTGGCCACGAACTGCGGGCAGATCAAGACCGGCTCGCTCGCCCGCTCGGACCGGCTGGCCAAGTACAACCAGTTGATCCGCATCGAGGAGGGTCTGGGCCCGCAGGCGGTCTACGCCGGGCGTGGCGCGCTCAAGCAGACCGCCGCCTCCTGACGACCGTGCTGATTTTCATGACCCGCGCGTTGAACGAGGACGAACTCAGGATACTCGCCGCCCTGAACGACGAGTTCGTAAGCACCTCGGTCGTCAAGGTGAGGGCCGGGTACTCCTGTTCGCTCCCGAACGGGGCCATCCTCGACGCCTGCATTGAGCTTGAGCGACGTGGCTTGGCCGAGCGAACCGGCGCCGACACGCGCTCGAAGCCGCGCTGGCGTCGGTCATTTACATCGACGCCCTCCTCACGAGCAGGTTCGATGGCTCCTACCAGCCGCGAACTCAACGCTGGCGATCGGGCTGCTGATCGCCGTGGCTGAACCGAAGTCTGGAACGATCATGCAGGTCGCTGGTAGCAGTGACGCCGGGGAACTGGAGGCGCATCTCCTCGGCCTCATCAGGTCCGCGCGCGAGCAGGCCAGCGAGGACCCGTTCCGCAACCCCGTGCTGGCGGTGACGCTGGCGATCACCCGCCGCTTCGACCGGGGGGGATCGCGGAGCGTGACCTCGACGGCCTGTTCGTGCGCCTGCGCGCTGCCGCCCTCGCCGACCGCGCCGAGCGCCTGCGCGCTTACGTCGGACTGGCGAGCACCGACGAAACCAATCCGGCGGTGCCATCCCGTCTCGCCGCCGCGGCCAGAGAGGACGGGTTCGAGGCGTTCCTGAACCTGATCCGGCGCACCGCCTTCGCGATCGTGTTCACGGCGCATCCGACTTTCGGCATGCCGCGGGCGGTGGCCGCCGCGCTCGCTCAAGCCGCGAGCTTGCCCGAGGGGAATGCGCGAGCCGAATTGATCGGGCGCGCGGCGGCGCTCTCTACCCGCCCCGACGCACCGATCACCCTCGACGCCGAGTTCGATCAAGCCTGCGAGGCCGCCAACAACGCCCGGCTGGCGCTCGACGGCTTCAACGGAGCGCTGATCGACGCCGCCCGCGCCCGGTGGCCCGAGCGCTGGAGCGAGGCGGACCCGCGCCCGTTCGCCGTAGCGAGTTGGGTCGGCTGCGATACGGACGGCCGTACCGACATCGGCTGGTGGGATACCCTGCGCTACCGACTGATTTCGAAGCGCATGCAGTTCGACCGGGTGCTGCGCGACCTGCCCGAGATCCCCGCCTGCCGGGCCGCGTGGACCCTGGTCGAGGCTGCCCGCACCGCGGTCGAGCGCCAACTTGCGGTCGCGCCGCGGCTCAACGAGAAGCCCTCGCTGGAGGCGGTCCACCGCTTCGCCCTGGCGCTGATCATCGAGCGGGACCATGCCCTGACCGACGCAGGTCCGCTCCTGGCCGCGCTGACTGAGGGGGTCGCAGAGGCTGGAGATGATACCGCCCGAAAGGCACCGATGGTGTTGCGCTCGGGCGTGGCGACGCACGGCTTGTCGAATGCTCTGCCGCACTTCCGGCTGAACGCCAGCCAGATCCACAATGCGGTCCGCCGGGTGATTGATCTCGACGGTGATCCCGCGGACCCAGGGCAACGCCGCTCGCACCTTGCCTCGATCCATGCGCTCCTGAACGACGTGCAGCCGGTGGCGGTGGATTTCGGCGCGCTGGCCGCCGAGCGCGCCTCGGCCGCCCGCCTGATGATGACGATCGCCCAGATCCTCAAGCATGTGGACGGCACCCATCCGGTGCGGTTCCTCATCGCCGAGACCGAGACCGGCTACACTCTGCTGGCCGCCCTGTGGCTGGCGCGCCATTACGGCATCGCCGAAAAGCTGGAAATCACGCCGCTGTTCGAGACGGCGAGCGCGCTGGAGCAGGGCATCCGCGTTCTGGACGACGCCTTGCGCAACCCGCACTGGCGCCAGTACCTGAAGCGCATCGGCCGCCTCGCCGTCCAGTTCGGCTACTCGGACTCGGGTCGCTATGTCGGCCAGCTTGCGGCGACCTTCTGGATCGAGCGGCTGCGCCTGCGCATCACCGAGATGCTGGTGCAGAACGGGCTGGCCGACATCGAACTCGCGATCTTCGATACGCACGGCGAGTCGATCGGGCGCGGCGCCCATCCGACCTCCTTGCGCGACCGCCTCGCCTACCTCGCCCCTGAAGAGGCGCAGTCGCGCAGCCGCGAGGCTGGTATCCGAACACGATTGGAGTCGAGCTTCCAGGGCACCGATGGCTACCTGCTGTTCGGCACACCCGCCCTCGCCTCGGCCTCCGTGGCTCGGATCGCCGAGCACGTCTACGCGCTCGACGACATTGGGGACGTGGCGCTCGGCAACCCGGCTGAGGACTGCGCGACAGTTAAGGACCCGATCTACGCCGAGCCAGACTACGCCCTGGAGTTCTTCACCGTCGTGCGCCAGGAGATGGAAGCGCTGGTCGAGGACCCCGGCTACGCCGCGCTACTCGGCACCTTCGGACCGAGCCTGATCGATCGGACCGGCTCACGCCCGGTGGCGCGCCAGAGCGATAGCGGCGGCCCGGCGCACGTCACCCACCCACGTCAGATGCGGGCGATCCCAAACAACGCCATCCTGCACCAACTCGGCTTCTTGGCAAATTCCCTCCACGGTGTTGGTCGGGCGGCAGGTCGGGGGCCAGATCTGTTCCGCGACATGTGCGATAGTTCGCTCCGCTTCTCTCGCGCCTTCCGGCTGGTTCAACACGCTGCGGCGGTGAGCGACCTCGACGTGCTGCGCGCCTACATCGACACTCTCGACCCGGCCGTGTGGCTGGAGCGAGCGCGGCGCACGCAGAAGGACTTCCGCCGCGGCGAGTTGGTGGTCATTGCAGGCGTCTTAGAGGGACTCGACCTCGCCACCTCGCTCCGCGGTCTCTTCGGCCGACTGACGCGTGACTGGCTGACGCTACGCACCGCCGCGCCTGATCTCAGCGGCATGTCGGCACGGTTGACGCTGCTGCACGCGCTACGCCTCGCGCTGATCCACCGGATCTGGTTCCTGGCGGTGCATATCCCCGGCTTCCGGCCGCATGCCGGGATCACCCGCGAGCAGCTTTTGGAGCGCTTCCTGCGCCTCGACATCGACGGTTGCCTAAAGCTCCTCGACGACATCTTCCCAGTCACACCGGACCCGACACTGGGTCTCAACTTCGGCGAGCCAGTGGGACCACGTGATATTGGCACCTATGAGGCCGAGCACGCAAACCTGTTCGAGCCGATCCGGCGGATGTTTGCGCAGGTGCGCGAGATCTCCGGGATCATCCAGCACGAGGTAGGCTCGTTCGGTTAAACGACGGTAGGACGCATACCCCTGAAGAAGATGAAGATCCCGTCGATCACGCCGATGCAGTTTGCGCGGAGCGTTAGGCAGCGGCCAGTGCGTTCACGGACCCTGCGACAGTCGGAGCAGCCCTGCCGGAATTACTCTTGGGGCTCACGTAGTCGGCAACGAGGACGACCAGCGAGACATTAGCAGCGGCGGCGACTATCAAAGTTGTGACGAGGAAAGAGATCATCATCAACATCCATGTTTGCGACTTCGACGACTCTGGTATGCCAGATTGATACGCCTTCTGGTATGCAAGATGAAACACGACCGGTATGCACAGATGGTATGAGTTGGCGGTAATGGCGGTGGACGCTCTGACTAAACGCTGAGTCGAGCGAATTGAGGCCGACCGCGAGCGCTGCCGCGTCCTCGTCCAGGGTTCGATCGGGCTCGCCACCGCGCTCACCCGGACGCTGGGCTATGAGACTACCGATTGCATTCGCTTCGCTTCGTTGCAGCCGTCACGTACTGAAGGGTCGATCGCCCACAAATGTCAGCCCAACTAAGATGAATGCTGGCAAGAGCATGCACCAGAAGTGCGCGCCTTCCATCGCTACGGCATGGTCCCAGGTCAAGACGCCCACGCAACGCTCGAAGCGTTGATCGGTCATCCGCTGCGGCGCTACCACGCCTTCGCCAAGGAGACCGTCGCCGGCTGGTAGCAGAGTCGGGGAAGCATCTTGATGGAGGACGTGCCCTCCACGTGTTTCTCGGGGACATAGCAAGGTGCGCCCCAAGAGCCGGCTTCGAGCTGCTCTGTCCGCCTCGTGCCACATCTGACCGAAGAGCGGACGGGCAGCAAACCACCCAACCTAGTCACCAAGAACCTTAAACCAACTAAGTACGGAAAACGACGGCTTTTCCAACAGAAATTGCGTAGAACCGTGATCGTTAGCGGTGCCAGATACGTAACCGTCTCGCTGCGTTCCACACGAGTTTCAAACGTTCGCTCCTTTGCGTTCCAAAAACTCGAGACCACATGGCGGAACGGACATGCTTCGCGCTTCCTGCCGTTTCGCTAGGGCAGGCCCTATTGGATCGGCGGCGCCATTGTGCTCCATGCATGGCTACGAGTGGCCGAGCCGCTACTTCAATGATGAAGGCATGTTTTTCGATTGATTGCCAAAACGCTGCATTAACAGTTGCGTGGGTAATATGCCCACGGACCCGAAACCGGGCGGACCCGGCACTCTCGTTTTTCGAGCGCAGTTATGACGACCGTCTCAGCAACTACGACATCGCAGCTTTACACGCATCGTCCCCCGCCTGCACCACCCCAAGGCTCCGGCCGAGATCAGATGACTTCGACGATCAGCAGTGAACTGTCATCTGGCGCTCTCAGCAGCACTGACGCTACCGCCCTGACGAGTGCGCTCAGCTCAATCCAGTCGAGCCTCTCGTCAAATGACACGTCGTCAACCTCCAGCAGCTCCGACGCCGCCAACGCGACGCGTTCCAAGCTCGATCCGTCCTCGATGAAGAGCCGGATCGACAGTCTGATTGCAGATCAGGTTAGCAGCGGTGCGCTGACGAGCGACCAAGCGACGGAGTTGACGAACCTGTTCGCCAGCCACGGTCAGAGCACCCAGACATCTGATGCCACATCGGAAGCCGGCGGCGTCTCCGGAGCCGGCGGCCCGCCTCCCGGCCCTCCACCTGGGCCGCCGCCAGCAGCTTCCGCCGTGGAAGGCAGTTCGGACCTGTCGTCGTCCAATGCGTTGGGCTCCGCATCTGGCACTAATTCGGCCAGCGATCTGCTCGCCACCTTCATCCAGCAGCTCCAGAGCAGTCAGTCAAACAGCGCGGGCTACGGGGTGGGCGGCGCCACGACTGGCAGCACCAACGCCTCGGCCTTGCTGTTCGATTTCCAAAGCTGAAACTGTCAAATGGGCCGGCAATTCGGCCCATACCTGTCACGCCCGCAAGGGTCGGAAGCGACCCGCGTTCCAGAACCCTTCGCCGAGCGCAGGTTCACGCCTCTACCCTTCGCTAAAGCTTTACGTCAGGCTCGCCGCACTGTTCAGCCCAGATGACCGCTCCCGTAATGTTGGTAAGTGTAGCGACGCTCAGGGCCGCGCTCGGCATGCTGCCTTGATAAAGCTTTGCAAGTTCGATGGCTTCTTCGATGCTATCGGCAATGATGTTCACCGTCTCGTACCTCGTACCAGCGTTTAAGCCGCCTAGAGGCTGTTATGAACCTGTGGCGAGTTGAGCGGCCTTTTTAAGCATGAGGCAGACGAAAGCGACGAGGTGCAGGTCTGCCAGGGTGCTTGCATAGCGCTCGTAATCTTTGACGAGCCTGCGAAAGCGTGTGGCCCAGGCAAAGGAGCGTTCGACGACCCAGCGGCGGGGCAGGAGTACGAAGCCCCGCTTGGCCTCGGGCAACTTTACCACCTTCAGTTCGATGCCGTGCGCGCGGGCTGCCGCGGCCGGCTTCTCGCCCGTGTAGCCCTGATCGACGAAGGCGACCTCGACGCTCTCGCCCGTGGCTGCCTGCACGGCCTTGGCCAGCCGGCCAACCTGAGCCCGATCATCAGCATCGGCGGGTGTGACATGCAGCGCCAGAAGGTGGCCGAGGGTATCCACCGCCATGTGCAGCTTCGAGCCCTTCTTG
This sequence comes from Methylobacterium sp. GXF4, assembly GCF_000272495.1. NCBI lineage: Bacteria > Pseudomonadati > Pseudomonadota > Alphaproteobacteria > Hyphomicrobiales > Methylobacteriaceae > Methylobacterium > Methylobacterium sp. GXF4. Next base: position 20,442 of record NZ_AKFK01000012.1, read on the forward strand.
CGCTTAGCCCCGTCGTAGCCGGCCCGCTCGCCGCTCTCGGGTGAGGAGCGCAAGGTCCGGCTGTCGAGCACGGCCGCGCTCGGCTCCGGTGGGCGACCGGCCGCCATGCGCAGCACCGCACGCAGATCCTCGGCCAGCTGCTCGAAACAGCCGGCCGCCAGCCAGCGCTGGGCCTGCTGATACACGGCAAACCAGGGCGGCAGGTCGTGGGGCATCAGCCGCCACGGGCAGCCGCTCCTGACCACGTAGCGCAGGCCGTTGAACACCTCGCGCAACGCATGCTCACGCTGACCGGCATCCTCACGCAGCAGCGTCAGGTAGGGCGCAACCAGCGCCCACTCCTCATCGGAAACATCGGACGGATACGGCTTGCGGGCAGGGCTCATCCCCGCTCATCTGAGCATCAGCCCGACCCAGGTCCATAACAGCCTCTAGGTGAAGGGTGCAGATCAGGTGATAGGTTTGTGCCGCCATCACTAATCCTTCTGCAACTGCAGGCCCGTCCCATCGTGTTTTTGGGAACGAAATTACAAATGGCAAGCTCGATAACTTCAACTAGACGCTTGTTTTTAATTGTCGGTACACAAGCCGCCTTTTTCTTTATCTCGAAAGCAGAATAATTCGCATCCGAGACATGGCCACTGAAAAAATATGTCCGTTTGAAATGGACCAGTCAGTCCTTTCACGACCCGTTCGCGCTGAGCCGCAACAGGGCTTCGCACAACGGAGCCATTGAGGATGCCACCGCCAGCCCCTCGGTGCGCAGCACGAGGTCGGGGGCTTCCGGCGCCTCATAGGGGGCCGATACCCCGGTGAACGCGGCGATCTCGCCACTGCTCGCGCGCGCGTAAAGCCCCTTGGGGTCCCGGCGTGCGCAAATCGAAACCGGCGTGTCGACGAACACCTCCAAAAACGGGATGTCCCCCGCCACGCGCCGTGCCAGGACGCGGTCGTCGTGGGACGGTGAAATCAGCGAGACGATCACCACGGTGCCGGTCTCGGCCATCAGGCGCGCCACCTCAGCAGCGCGCCGCACGTTCTCCGACCGATCCTGCGGCGTGAACCCGAGGTCGGCGTTCAAGCCATGGCGTAGATTGTCGCCGTCGAGCACAGCGCTGTGCCGGCCGGCAGCGATGAGAGATCGGTCCGCGGCGGCCGCAATGGTGGATTTGCCTGCCCCGGGCAGGCCTGTCAGCCACGCGATCACTGGCCGTTGGTCGAGCCGCGCCCAGCGCAGCTCCCGCGGGGCGAGCGGATGCCGCGTCAGGTTGGACTGCGGAGCGGGATCGGTCATGTGCCTGTACACTGCGGCCACCTCAGCGCACCCGCCAAGCCGGTCGCCCGGCGAGGTCGGCGAGACGGTCAACGCCCCGCTCGAAGGCACCGTCCAGCCGCCTGAGCCACGCCGGGGGAGTCCGGAAAGCGACCCGCGCCGTCGTCTCCGTCACCAACCGGTCGACCTCCGCCTCGATCTCAGGGGGGATCTGACGCACAGCCAGCTCGTTCGGCGGGCGCACGGCGGCGCGAGCGACGATCGCGTCCCAGCCCCGATCCCAGCACATGTGAGCAAGCCGTTCGTTCGCGAGTCTGTGACCGGCCTCGACGGTGGCGAGAGCGTCGGGCGCATCGCCGCGGAACGGTTCCGCGTCTAGGCCGCGCGCCTGGGCTAGATCGTCCAGAAGATGCCCGAGCCGTCGCGGGTGCCCGGCGGTCCGCCGGTGCAGTCCGAGCCCGTGCAGGCGCCGGGACGCCTCTACGGCGATGGGACCTGCGCTGCGGTTCGTCCGATAGGTAAGGTCGTCCGGCGACAGCAACGGTCCCAAGCGTGCGCTTAGCCCGAGGTCGTCGACGAGACGGGCCAGCAGAGGCGCTTCGGAGCGGCGGTCCTGCACTGGCACGGCGACGACCCGGCCTTCGGCGGCGCGGCGCCATGGCTCGAGCCGCGCCGCGTAGTCGTAGCGTCCGGAGGAACCTTCGCGGCGCACAAACTCATCGAAAGTCCGTGGTTCGGCGACGAGCTGCGTGCGCAGGGCGTAGGCCGACGCGAGCTGTTCGTCCTGCGGCTTGACCACAAGCGCGACATCCATAGCGAAGCCGTGCCGCGCGAACATGTCGGCGAGGATGCTGGGCACGCACAAGCCCGGCCTCTGTACGGCGAAGTCTTCGTAGGACAGGATCACTGTGTCGGCGCGGGTCTCGGACAGCGTCCGCGACAAGCGGTCGAGACCGTCGCGGCGCAGGCGCCCTGTGTCACGGCCGTCGAGTGCCCGCCCGAGCAGATGGTGGTTCACGTCCGCCGCGGGGTGCGAGCCGGGGGGCGCAAGCTTCGGGTAGCACAGACCGACCGAACCGAGGCGCGGCCGCAGCCGAGCAAGCATCTCTTGGAACGAGGTCGACCCTGTACGGGGCATGCCGATGTGGACGATCGCCCGTCGCATGTGCGTTGGCCTCTGTGAAGGGGCTCAATGTATCCGTGGGAATTATGCCCACGGCAACCGTTCAAATCGCGGTGATGTGCGCTCGCGCACGCTTTCAGGGTATGCGGTCCGACGCCTGCCCGATCGCAGGTAGGAGCTGACCTTCCGGCAGGCGGCGGTCAGCGGATGCCATTCGGATCTCCGTCACCGACTTTTGGTCATCGCGGACGCCCGGGGCCGCCCATCCCGCCGGGGCCACCAGGACCTCCAGGGCCACCAGGTCCTCCGGGCCCTGCACCACCGGCACCCGGCGGGCCACCGCCTCCGGGCGTACCTCTTCCGATCTGGCCGCCTGTTCCGCTAGAGCCGCTCGGATCGCTGAAACCACCCGCGCCCGACGCGTCGCCTGGCCCAGTGCGGGGGTCGATCCGGAAGACCCGTGGTTCTCCGTCGGGCTCGACGTTGACAGGACTGTCGGGCAAGCCACGTGGGTCGAGACGGTCGCGTTCGAAGCGCGGGATCTCCCGCGGCGGCTCGGCCGGCACGCCTCCATCCTCCGTACGCAGGCGTTCGACGATGAGGCCGTCGTCCCGCGCCACACCCGCCGCCAGCACCGCGCGCACGCTACCCGTGCGTGGAACGGAGGCGTCTGCCCGTCCGGCCACCACGATCCCCGAGCCGAGTTCAATGCCGGCGCCGACGCGTCCGACATAGGCCTCGATCGATACCTGCCGCAGGCCGGGCGGGAACGGGTATCCGGCGAAGGCCGAGTTCGTGACCCTGAGGCCGCCGTTCGCCGACTCGCCGACGACGAGGACACGCTTACCGGGCGAGGGGACGCCTACCCCCTCCAACCGTAGATTACCGATCATCGCCATCCCGCGCTCGCCACGGCGCACCGGGCCGACGACCCGGTCCGGACCTGGACCACGCGGTTCGATCAGGCTTGCGACTATGATACCGTCCGGTCGCCGCAGGCCGCTCACCGCCACTCGCCCGCCGAGTGCCCATTCACCAGCCAGCCCCGTTGTGAAGATCCGTTGCCCGAGGACGACGAGCCGTCCCGGCGCCACCGCTTCCACCGGGCCGACCACCTCGGTCACCACGTCGATGCGACCGGTCACGAGGCCGCCATCAGAGCCGTCGGGTCGCACCGCACCCCGCGTAGCGACCGCCTGCACCACATGGCCAATCCGCAAGTCCCCAACCTTGGCCGGTTCGCCATCCACCGTGACCACCGCGTTGGCCGGGTAGGCGATGCGCAGGCCATTGACGACGATCGAGCCGAACCCGCGGATCGTGCCGATCACCCCTGTGCCGCCAATGCCGCGATCACCCTCGCCGAGGGGGCGTTCGGGCGCGGGGTCCGTGCGCATCATGCCTGTACCGCCGATGCCCTGGTCACGCGGCGACTGTTGCGGCCTGGCCACCCCCGGGAGCAGCACCGACAGCGACGGGCCCGCACCGGCAAGCAGGCGCAGCACGGACCGGCGGTGGGGCGGGACGCGCACTGGTCGGTCCCTCAGCGCCGGTCGATGGGCTGGGCGGATGGCGCCGGGATATCGCCCTCGGCGTAGACGTAGAGACCGAAGTTCCAGCGATGCTCGCCGCCGGGATCGGTCTTGCAGGCCGCGTGCGCCTCGCGATTGGCCTGGGTCAGGACTTTCATCGCCAGCTCACGGGAGCGCGCCTCCAGCCGCGCCGCCAGCTCCGCCGAGAGCCCGTCGTAGTGCACCGCCCGCTCCAGAAAGCGCGGCGCCTCGCTGAGGATGTTGGCTGTGCTCGCCGCGATGTGATCGTGCAGGTTGCGGCCAAAATAGTAGAGCTGCGACCCCTCCGCGTCGTCGCCGCGGGGCACGTAGGCGGCCTCGGCCAGCACGATCCGATCCTGGGCGTCCGTGAACGCCAGACCGCGGTCTAGCCACTCGTCGAGCACCGCACGGGGGCGCAGGTCGCGGGTGATACCAGCGACAAGGGTCTCGAACGAGGGGCTGCTGCCCTCTGCCATCCGCGGCAGCGGCAGGGGATGGCCCTGCGCATCGGTGAAGGCGGGATCGGCGGTCCAGCGGGCGATGATCCGGCTCGTGCGCGAGACAACGGCCGGCACCGCGCTGACCGGGGCGCCGGCCCCGCGCAGGCGCCGAACTTCCTTGCGGTGGATGCCGGTGAGCAGGGAGACGCGGCTGTCCGTCTGCTCCTTGCCAGTGAGGGCGAAATCGTACTCGGCGACGTTCACGTAGAGTTCGCGCAGCAGGTCTGTCAGCGCCGGGAAGGTGATGCCGCGGGCCACGAGCAGGCGCACGAGGGGGCGCAGCAGCCGCGCCAGGGGCGCGTGCAGGCTGGCGCCGTCTCGCGGTGTATCGGCAGGCTCGGACATGACCTCATCGATATAGCAACTGTCGTGGGAGACAATCCCACAGCGTGCGGGGACGCACACCGAGCCACGCTTTTCCCATTGACGTGGGATTTTTGCACACGTAGTTAGAAATCGTGGTCAAATTTCCCACGGAGCTGGCGGAACTGATGGCATGACGCTCGAAACACGCATCCTCGTCGCGCAAGCGCTGCCGCCCATCAAGCTCACGGACGTGTCTGTGTGCCGCCTTGGCCTTGACCAAGCCATGCTGCGGTTGCGACGCCTCGTTTGCGTCGCCGCCGCCCTCGCCCTGCCCGCCCTCGGGATCGCCGTCGCGGATACGGTCCACCGCGCCGGCGGCACGAGAGCGTCGCAGACCGCCGCTCCCGTCATCCCCTCAGACGGGGCGGCGGTACCCTCGGGTGCCGTCACGCCTAAGCGCGCCTTCCGGGCCGTTCGGACGGCCGCAGCATCTGCCGGCGTCCCGCAGGTGCGCTCGTGATCGCTTTGTCCCGGATCGGCCGCGACCCAGCGCGGTTGGCGTCCACCTGCGGCGGAGCCCCGATCCTCGATCTGGCGCTCTGCCTCATCCTCTCCGTGACCGTCGTCGGCCTGCTCTTGCTGGGCCTCTAATTTCGCAGCCCGGCCGCTCCAAGACGAGATTTCTCATGACGACACCCTTCCGGGCCGCGCTCCTCGGCGCCGCGGCTGGCTTCATCGCGATCAACGCCCAGGCTGCAGACCTTCCCCGCAGCGTGTCACCGCCGCCCCTGCCGTCGCTGCCGGTCTTCACCTGGACGGGCTTCTACGCTGGTCTGAATGCCGGCTACGCCTTCCGCACGGGGAGTGGCGGCTACACTGACCCGACCTACGGGGCGGTGACGGGCGGCAGCCGGTCCGGCGGGTTCAGCGGCGGTGGCCAGATCGGGTACAACTATCAGCTCACGCCCGGCTCCGGCTTCGTGGTCGGCGTCGAGACAGACATCCAAGGGCTGGCTAGCGCCAAGGCCGACGCGGCCTATCTTGGCACGACGCCGTACTACAACGTCCGACCGAACCTGGACTACTTCGGCACCGTGCGCGGCCGGCTCGGCTACGCCTTCGATCGGGTTTTCGTCTACGGCACCGGCGGCTTCGCCTACGGTGGCGGGTCCCGATCGACTTATGCCTCCGCCTACCCTTACACGCTGCCGGACACGACCCGGACCGGCTACGCGGTCGGCGGCGGCATCGAGTACGCGTTTACGGAGAAACTTTCGGCCAAGGTCGAGGCACTCTACCTCCACCTCGGGCGTGGTGCTGCAGCGGCGACGTACTACAGCGCCAGCACGCCGGCCTACTACGGGACGGGGCGCGAGGATGCGGGCTTCGCCGTCGTTCGGGCCGGTCTCAACTACCGTTTCTGATCTGAGAGGGACGATGTCGTTGAATTAGCCTGGACGGCTCGGGCCTCTCAGAGCCGTAAGGCCCCAACGCCCGCCAGGTCTGTATCCATTCGGCCGATGGAATGGTGGTCGGTCCCCGCGGGTTGGTCTGTCAGTCGCGACATGCCCGCATAGCCGCGCAAGAGATCGACACGACCAGCAACGCTGGCCGGTACGGCGAACGGCCGACCTCCCCAACAACACGAACACCATCCCCAACGCCTCGCGCCAAGCCGCTGAGGCGATTGTCCAGGCACGGGATAATCATGCACGATCGGTGGGTTCACACGCTCGTCGAAGAATGGCGAGTCAAGCGCTCCGTCCGCCGGCTTGCGGATGCGCACTGGTCCCAAATCCGGACCAATCTCACCGCCGCCGCTGAGGGTAGTATCCTGCTCACCGGCAATTCGCATGCAGCACTGATGGGCACACCACAAATCGCTGGCCGGCCACCGTGTATCAACATCGCAGCCGGGGGCCTTACCGCCCGCAGCTGCGTCGCACGGCTAGCGCGCCTCGATCCACCGGCGCGAGCAGCCGCTGTGGTGCTGTTCCTCGGTACCAATGACATTAGGCGCTCCCGTCATCCGGAACGGGCCACCACACGGCGACGGTTCGAAGCTGATGTGCGACGCGTCCTGGTAACTCTCCAGGAGTGGGCGGAGCATGTCTTCGTTGCCGCCATCCCCCCTCTAGGTCCCAATGCGAAAAATCATGATCCTGCTGCCATAGCGCCCTTCTCGGATCGCCTTGCACGGATCTGTGCAGAGGGCGACTACATCTTTTTCGATCCGTTTGCGGCAATGCGCGCCCCCAGCGGATGCCTCGCAATATCAGGGATCTTCACTGACGGTATACATCTCGCCGACTACCCAGCGTTGACAGCCGAGGTCGATCAGTTTGTTGGGTTTGCCCTTAATAGCAAGCGCTGTCCTCGCTCCCACTTGGCTTGCCCGCATGAATGACTCTCCCAAACCCATTGCCGGCATCAATCGTCGCCGCGCATTCGGCACTGCTCTCACGGCCCCACTTACCTTAGCCGGTGCCCTTCCCGCCGTCGCCGCTTCAGCAGCCACGCCAGTGCCTCAACATTGCGTTCTAACGCCACAAGCGGTCGAAGGACCCTTCTACTTCGATCCGCATCTCGAGCGCTCAAACGTGACGGAAGGGCACCCTGGGGTCCCCCTGGTCATTCGCGTGACGGTGCTGGAGGCGGGACCTTGCACCCCGCTGGCGGGGGCGAGGGTGGACATCTGGAGTGCAGGCGCGGATGGCGAGTACTCCGGATACACGGGGGGCCCGGGTGGGTCCCGCACGGAAGGAGCGTTCCTGCGCGGCACGCAGATGACCGATCAGGCTGGGTTGGTCGTGTTCCGCACAATCTATCCTAGTTGGTATCCCGGGCGGACGCCTCACATTCACTTCAAGGTGTTTCTGGACGGCCGCAATGTACTCATGGGCCAAATTTATTTACCTGATGCTTTGAGCGAGTACCTGTTCGAAAACGTATCCGCCTACCGCGGACGGTCGCGCTCTCGTGACACCTTCAACAGCACGGACATGCTCGCCCGAATGGATCCGGGTCGCATCGCATTCTGCGACATCAGGGAGGCTGCTGACCACTACGCGGCGACGCTGGTTGTCGGCGTGGACCGTCAGGGCGTCGTGATGTCAGGTGGTCCAGATGGTGCTCCCCCTGGTAGTACGCCTCCAGGCGCCTTCGGCCGCCGTCCGCCACCGGGGCCGCCGGAATTTCGTCGATTGAGCGAGCCGGCGCTCATCGTTCCGGGTGTATCTCTGGCCGACCAACAATCAGCTGGAACGCGACGCTGAGACGATTTGGCGACCGTAGGACTTTTAGCTGCCATCGCTCTCGACGGACGTACATCGCCGGTTGGCTTAAGCTGAGCAACGAGCTTTTCCAAAATTGTCGACGGCGCGTATCTCATGCCGATGGCAACACCAACGCGCCGCAAGCTCATGCTTCCCTGTGTGTTTGACCAGAACGAACGCACGCAGTCGCTCTACATCGATCAGCCCCTTGCGGATGAAGAAATTCTTCTGCTTGAGGTGCTGCCACCGAGCTTTTTGACAATATCGATGAGAAGCGGTTCTGGTACCAGCACGCGGCGCTCGCTTATAAGACGCCGAATTACCTGAACGGCACGGTTGAGTTCCAGCTATGCCGTTCCGCATAGCTTGCTCTATTGAAACAGCCACGTCCCGCCTGATAGTTCCATTCCTCAAGCCCCGCCGGGACTCAACGACAGGTAGTGCCTTCATCTATGTCGGCTATTCGACCGTTTTCCCGACATATAAGAGGCAGCGGCTATCGACCCTTCTCCGACCTTCCAAAGGTCTGCTTACCAGCAGTTTGCTAAACGTTAGTATGGCCTCCTATCCGCGCGTCATACGCTTCATCGATTTCGACATCGAAGACGGCGTCTGATCGGCGATCACGGATAGGATCCTCTCGACAGTCACCAGATTGAGGCTGTAGCCGTCCCCCGCCACCACCTCGTCTCGGTTATCGAGGAGGATCAAGCCGCCTCGGTTTCGGACATAAGGCTGATGCCAACGCGACCTAGACAGTTTCAGGCCGAGTCGCTTCGCCTGCCGCGGAGCTGCGCGAGATGGAGGTTATCCTGGTAAGTCGGGGTTAGGTCGATCTCCTGCACCATCACTTTTCAAATCTGTATCGCATCGATCCCAGCCCGCTAGGCGGACCGCAGTCGACGTGCCGGCGTGATGGTTCCGCGCCTGAACGCCGGCCGACGCAAGATCCTCACCACCGGTAGATCAGACTTCCGATGACAGTCGCCGGCTGGTTGCGGTTGCAGAAGCCGAACGAACAGGTCTGATAATTCCGATCAAAGATGTTGTAGCCGTTGATCTGCGCGCGGAAGCCCTTGTACTTCGGGTCGAGTGCCGCGAAATCGTAGGCGACCAGCGCGTCGTAGAGCGTCACAGTCGGATTGCGCACGGTGTTCTGGTCATCGGCGTAGCTGGTGCCAATGTAACGGATGCCGCCGCCGATCTGGAGGCCGCGCAAGGCTGAGGATGGCGGGAACGCGTAGGTAAGGAACGACGCGTAGGTATCCTGGGGGATACCGGAGACGAGGTTTCCAGCGATCGACTGGCCGGTCGACGAGACCGAGTTTACGAACCGGATGTCGACGTGCGTGTAGGCGATGGTCAGGTTCGTGCCCGGTGCGATGTTGGCTGTCGCCTCAGCCTCGAAGCCCTTAGAACGCACGGCGCCACCAGCGGTCTGGAACGCGAGGTTGCCTGCGTCGGGGATCAGGATGTTCGACTGGGTGATGTCGAACCCGGCAAACGCGGTCTGGATGTTGGTGCCAGGGATCAGGTACTTAACCCCCGCCTCGATCTGATCACCGGTGGCCGGCTTGAACGCTTGTCCGCTACGGTCCTGGCCAACCTGCGGGGTGAAGGTCGTGGCGTAGCTAGCGTAAGGCACGAGCCCGGGCGATAGGACATAGCCCAGCCCGACGCGACCCGTGAAGGCGCTGTTGTCTTGGCGCGAGACCACGCTGTCGGGGGTAGCGTAGTTGTCTTGGAAGACCCAGTCGTGGCGCCCGTTCACGGTCAGGATGAAGTCGCCGAACCTAGCCTGATCCTGCAGGTAGACGCCGATCTGGTCCTGACTCTGGCGTGAGGCGGACGCAAGGCTCGGCGTTGCAATGAACTGTTGGCCGTAGTTCCGCGTAACGAGGTTCAGGTCCGGGGCCAAGCCGAAGCCGAAGCGAGCGCTGAGGCTATATCGGGCGTAGTCGACGCCACCGACCACAGTGTGGGCGACCGGGCCGGTGGTGAAGCGCGCCTCTAACTGGTTATCCAGCGTCTGCTGGACCAAGCCCTCGCGAATGTAGCCCGTATCCCGCGTGCCGATCGTGCGCTCGTCGTTGATGCCATTGATGTCAACATATTTCGCGCTGAGGAAGACGCCGTAGTGCCGGAAGTTCTGACGGAACACCAAATCGGGCGTGATGAAATGCTCGAACGCGTAGCCGACCCGGTACTGGGTCTGGTTGAGGCCGGCGAAGCGTGGATCACCCATGTAGTAATTGGTCGCCCGGAAACCGGGGTCGTTATAATAGAACGTCGTCGCTGGCGTGTTGGTGGTCTGGAACTCGCTCAGGAACGTGAACGTGGTGTCGGCCGACGGCTTCCAGGTGAAAGCTGGCGCGATGTTGAACCGGTCGTCGTTGGTTCCGAGGCCGATGAAAGTGCCCGCCTCACGGCGCACGCCGGTGAGCCGGTAGGCCATGGTGCCACCCGAACCCTCGACCGGACCGCCAACGTCGAAGTTGCCCTGGAAGCGGTCGAAGCTGCCGGCCTGGAACTGGACCTCGCCGAAGGGCACGAAGACCGGGCGCTTGCTGGTGATGTCGAGGATGCCGCCGGGCGAGCCGAGGCCGTACAAGCCAGAGGACGGCCCGCGCAGGATGGTCACGGCCTCCGCGCCGTAGGGCTCGATGCGCGGATAGATGAAACCGCTGCCGATCACACGCAATCCGTCGCGGTAGATGCCCTGGTTGGTGAGCACGTCGAAGCCACGGATGAAGATCTGGTCGAAGCGCGGGTCGAAGCCTGATCGAGCAGAGATGGCGCCGGGGACGTAGTTGATCGCATCGCTCAGGGTCTGGACGTTGCGGTCGTTCAACTGCTCCCGGGTGACAACGGAGATCGATTGCGGCGTCTCGATGATCGGCGTGTTGGTCTTGGTCCCGGCTGTCGTCACGCGGGCGGTGTAGCCGGTGATGCCAGACGGGCCGCCACCGCCACCACTGGTGGCGCCCGTTCCACCGTCGCCGGCGCTGACGTTGAGGCCGCCCGAACCGGCCGGCCCAGGGGCGGAACTTCCGGGTCCTGCCGCATCGACCGAGATTTCGTTGAGCTGAATGGTCCCGTCCTGCGCCGCCGCGGTCCCGACAAAGGTGGTGGTGGTGAGAAGGGCAGCGAGGAGTGAGGAGCGGTAGGACATTGATCACGCTGACACGCGCCTGGAGTGGCGCAACACCAGGGTGATCGCCGCTCACGGATCGTAGCGCAAGCCGAAAACGTGTTATAAATCACGCACTTACAATGGTTCAAATCTGAAGATATTCTAATCTAGGGACTATCGAGCGAACGCTGCGCGTGCCGAAAGGAATGTGCGTCCATAGGGTCAGACTGCGAGCGATCCTCAAACCGCCAACTCAAACACCTTAAGCGACCGAGCAGGGGGCAAAGCTGAAAGTCGGCTCCCGGCTGTTGCATCAACTTCCGCTTGCTCCCCTTCTACGACCTCTGTGACGTCTACCTTCTGGAGGGCAAGTTCATCTTCAGAACCGCCCCGCGATCGTCAGACGCACTGCCGTGGGCTCCACTGGGTGGAACACGCGGTCGCTAAGCCCCTCGGCGGGCTCACCGGGCAGGCGAGACACGTAGGCGTAGGTGATTTGGTCGGATTTGCTGTTGGTTAGGTTCAGCACGTCGAGCGAGACGCTCACCCCATTCTCGAAGGCGTAGCCCACCCGGCCGTTGAACAGGGAGGTCGAGCGCGAGCGGATCGAGTTGTCCTCGATCAGTGGGCGTGGCCCGAAATACCGGAACCGCAGGGATCCGAACCAGCCGAGCGGCTCTCCGAAGGTGACGCCCGCCGACGCGATGGTGGTGGGTGCCTCCGGAACCCGGTTACCGCCCGGATCGGAGTCGGAGAACCGGGCGTTGGTGATCGTCAGGTCGCCTTCCAGCGCGAGCCACGGAGTCACCGCGTAGCGGTTGGTCCACTCGACGCCGAAGCGCCGGGTCGGGCGGCTCGGCTCCGTGGTGCCGGTGTCGCCTTGGAACAGGTTCTCGGAGGCGAAGTCGAGCCGGAACAGGGCCAAGCTCGTCTCCAGTCCAGCTATCGAGCGATTGCGCAGGCCGATCTCGTAGCCCGTGGACGGCACCAGGAAGGGCGAGCGGGTCGTGTTGAACAACGCGCTTTGCGGATCGACCGTGGCGGTCACACCGCGCACGTCGTTCGAGTGGAAGCCGCCGCCGTAATTGACGTAAAGCTCGGTGTCGAACCACGGGCCGAGCGTCAGGCCGAGCTTCGGGTTGACGATACTGTCGCGTGCCTTGCCCGAGTTCGCCGGCGTGTCCGAGACGACGCTGGCGTAGTAGCCGTCGGCGCGGAAGCCGATCGAGGTCCGCAGCCAGTCGGTCCAGCGCACGCGGTTGTCGAAGTAGAACGCGCCACTCGTCTCCAGCACCCGGTCGTCGAGCACACCGGAGCGGTACTGCCGGTTCGTGGTGTTGAACAGCCCGACCCGAATCGAGTCCGTTCGGGTCTGGACGCCGATCTCGTTCTCCATCGGGAGCCCGAACAGGTCGCCCTGGAAGATGTGCAGGGCCTCACCGCCGCCAATGATGCGCTGGTCGAGCTGGTGGAACTGGTCGCCGTTGACCCGATCGTTGAGGAAGTACGTGAAGTCGTTGAATAAGTTGAGCTGTGAGCGGATCACGTAGGCGGAGGCTCGCGTGACGCCGGTGTCGTCCGTCGCGCTGAACTTGCCAGAGAGCGAGAAGCGCGAGGTATTGCCGCCGTCTGTAGGGTTGATCGTTCCATAGCGGCTGATCAGCCCGTCGGCGACCGCCCGCTCAGGGATCTGGTTGGTGGCCGTCCAGCGAGCCGCGTAGGCCATACCGGTGACCGAGAAGCCGTTCAGCGGCGTGCCCTGGCTGTAGCGGGCCACGCCGTTGATCTTGCGCAGGGCATCCGGGACAACCCATGGCCCATCGTAGACCTGGGCTTCCCCGGCCAACAGGAGGTTGCCCTCGCCGAGCGGCACGGTCGTGATCGACAACGCCCGCTTGTAGCCGAACGAGCCGATCGAGGTCAGCGCCACGTTCTTCGCGGTCGTGTCGAGGTAGTCGATCCGCACCGAGCCCGCGGAGGCGAAGTCGCCGTCGCGCACGAAGTACGGCCCCTTGTGGAACTCGACCGCGCCGACGAGTTCCGGGATCAAGAAGTTGATGTCGGCGTAGCCCTGGCCGTGGGCATGAGTGCGCATGTTCAGTGGCATGCCATCCAGGAACAGGGCGATGTCGGTGCCGTGGTCGAGGTTGAACCCGCGGAGGAAGAACTGATTGGCCTTCCCCTCGCCGGAGTGCTGGGTGACGATCAGGCCCGGCACCGACTCCAACACCTCGCCGGGGCGCGTCACCGGGCGGCTGTTGAGCTGTGCGCCGGTTATGACGCCGGAACTGGCGGAGTCTACCAGCCTGCTGATCCCGCCGATGCCGGTTGTCCCCCCAACGTAGCCTGCGCTCGCGGACGAACCAGCCTGCGGAGCCGCGGCCGCAGCTGTCTCAGAGGTGACGGAGATCTCCTCCAGCGTCGTCTCGGCGGTCGCCGCACTCGGCGTTGAGCGGCCTTGAGCTAAGGTAGCCGACGCCAGAGCGGCAAGGCAGACGCCCGACAGGATCGAAAGCGTTCGGGTGATTGGACGACGGGACACGGGAGCCTCGGGCGACGGCAGTGGCACGTCACCGCGAATGAGGTCTCGACGACCGCGCATGTGCGCGAGCGTCTCGACACCCATCAGGACACCCCGCCCGATGCGTTTCGCGTGTGACCACGACTGACGGCAGGTCTCCTGGCTCACGGGTCGCTGCCCTTGCACCGTCTTCCCGGATGAGGCTCATCCAGTGACGCGGTGGTGCCGGGCTCGCCGCTTACAGTTGCGGGGGCAGCCGCGGCTTCGGGGCAAGCCCCTCACCACGTTCCCTTTTGATCCCCAAGGGGAACCGTCGCCATCACCATCGGTCGCCCTGTCGGGCCGCGTCAACTCGGGGGGGAAGATCGGCGCCCTTATGTGACCTCGCTGCGACAGTTGGGGTTCGTCCCTCATCGTATCGAACTGCCGCTTCCGGGCGTCGAGCCAGCTACCGCTTTCCACCCAGGCTGTGTGAAAACGGAAGCGCACGTCGGGTTTGTAGAACAATATCCCATGCGGCAGACCTGTAGCCCCGCTGGAGGACAGCCCTAACACGGTTTGGAGACCCATTTCGGCGCTGCCCAGTGTGTCTTCGGGAAGATCCTTCTACCGCTCCTGCGTTTTCACACACCCTCCACCCTCACCGGACACTTATCCTATCAGGCCGCGTGTATGAAAATCGATCGTTTTCCTTACAGGTGGGGCGGACCCCTCCCCAGCCCCCTGAAACGGCCCCGTTTGTGTAAGGAAAATATGTCAGGAAAACTATTGTCAGGTAAACGTCCTTGTGGGACTATCCTGACATGCTTGTCGGCTACGCGCGTGTGTCCACCCTCGACCAGAACCTGGACCTGCAGCGCGATGCCCTGCTGAAGGCCGGCTGCGAAAAAATCTTCGAGGAGAAAAAGAGCGGTAAGGCCGGCACCAAGCGCCCCGAGTTCGAGGCCGCCCTCGCCTACCTGCGCCCGACCGATCAGCTGGTGGTCTGGAAGCTCGACCGCCTCGGCCGCTCCCTGGTCGAGATGATGCGCACGATCGACGGGCTGCGCCTGAAGGAGGTCCACTTCCGCAGCCTGACCGAGCAGTTTGACAGCGCGACCGCCCATGGGCGCTTCGCCCTGCAGATGCACGGCGCCATGGCCGAGTATTTTCTCGACCTTAACCGTGAGCGGACGATGGAAGGCCTCAAGGCCGCTGTCGCCCGCGGGCGCAAGGGCGGCCGGCGCAAGGCGCTGTCCGAGGGGGATCTGGAGGTGGGGCGTGCCCTGCTCGCCGCCGGCAACATTTCGATTGCCGAGATCGCCAAGCGCCTTGGGGTCAGCCGCATGACCTTCTACACCTACTTCCCGCAGGCGCGGACGCGAAGCCAGGCAGCGAAGGGCTGACACTATGCCGATCCGCCCGGAAAACCGCTTCTTCTACCCGATCGACTGGGTGCAGCTCTCGCAGGTGATCCGTTTCGAGCGCGCCAAGGGCTGCTGCGAAGGTTGCGGGCGACCGCATGGCCAGCTGGTCTGCCACTTGGGCGACGGACGCTGGTGGGACGAGGCGGCGCAGACCTGGCGCAGCGGCAAGGGTCGGAAGCTGAAGCTGGCACCGCCAGAGGCGCTTCCAGCCGACACCCTCCAATGTACTACCCGGGTGTATCTGGCGTGTGCCCACCTGGATCACGACCCGGGCAACAACACGCCGGCCAACCTTAAGGCGCTCTGCCAGCGCTGCCATATCCTGCATGACCGCGCGGAGCACCAGCGCCAGCGCTGGTTCACCTACCGGGTTCGAAAGGCACTCGGCGATCTGTTCCTCGGGCCCTATCCGTTCCGGTACTAGTCCTGAATTATGGACTAGTCGCAGGAACGGTTGATCAAGTCTGCAGCGTTACGGACGAAGGCCAGGCACGCACGGCGGGTTTTCGGGTCTTCAATGGTTTGAAACAATCGGAGCAGTTCCAGCTCCTCCGATCGCGGGTCTTCTACCGCTGCGCTTTGCCAGGCATCGTGATTGCCCAGGAACGCCTCCTCTGGCACTCCAAGGGCCTGCGCAATCCGCTCTAAGGCAGTTTTGGTGCTGTCACTCATGCCAGTCACGATTATGGCGGGGCGTGGATTAAAATCCAACCCTAACCGTTATGAAAACAATCTTTGCTTGCGCAGGGCATTTTGAAAATTCCAATCAACAATCGCGGCATTGGGCCGCATTCAGCCCTGTAATCCATTACGGATACACAACTTAGATGAAGTCGACGCAGCCATGCTTGCGCTTCAATGAGGCCTGAGCCTGAGGGGGGGGCTCGATGATGTTCACAGATGCAACAGCACCTGCTCTGCAGGCCGCAGGACTGATTGGCGTCTGGAATACGAATGTTGTCGCAGGTCGCTCCATCCTTGACGAAGGCGCGGCGGCAATACTGGCAGGCAATCCCAGCCTGGCCGGTGAGCCGCTTCCTCTTGAAGTTGCCTTAGGACGAACCCATCCAGACGACCGCGACTGGGTTTTTGAACGTATTCGGCGCGTGCGACAGACCGGTGGCCCCTTCTCGGCCGAGTTCCGCATTCTCACCCCGAAGAACGAGGTTCGCTGGGTTCTTAACCGGGGCACTCTCGTCCGCGACCAAGCCGGAGCTATGCGGGGGCGCGGTATCTATATCGACACCACGGACAGTCACAGCGGTCCGTTCCTCCCGGCCGCTTCGCTCATGGAGGAGCCCAACGATCCGCTCGCAGCCGCTGCGGACCGTTGCATTGAAGCGCACGCAAACCTTGAGCGTAGCGGTCACGCCGACCTGCGTCGCCTCACCGAAACCCTGCTTTTCGGGATTGGGCGTGCCTTGGCCCAGCGCTCCTGAGGGCTATCAGGCCAAGCTTGGATCGGTCCAGCAGGACAGGTCCGTCAGGTGAACTTGCGGCGTAGCGGCTGTCACCGGCATGCGTGCGCTACCACACCATGACGTCCAGGCAGGAACGGAATTGTTGCTCTGCGAAGGCCGGCAGGGGTTGTTTGCTGCGCTGCGAGGCGTAAATTGTTTCTCAGCGGTTGCGCGATGGCGTCGCGCAGCGGCTAGCCCTTCTTGGGCGTTTCCTCCCTAGACTTCGGGCCGCTCCTTCGGGGGTGGCCTTTTTTCTGTCCGGGAAGCTGGTCTTAAATGCCAATCCCCTCCCCGACAAGCAGAATGATGCCGCTCTCCCGTTTTGGTTTTGGCAGGCTTGGGGTGTCTTCCGGGTTAAGTTGCGGCTTGCGGTAAACGGTTTGCCGCTAACGGCTTGCGGCAACACCCAGATGCACGCCCGCGGCCTTCTGGACCGTGCTGAGGACGGTGAACAGGTTGCTGGCCGTGGGATTGCCGGTCGGACTGAGCATGCGCATCAGGCTCTTGGACGAGCTGCCAGTCTCTGCAGCCAAGCGCTCAAAGCCGATCGTCGCGTTGATGTAGTCGCGGAGGACCGCCTTGCCGGTGTCGAGGTCGCCGGCCAAGAACTGGTCGACCGCCTCAGTCAGCAGGGCGTCGCGGAACGCCGGGTCGCGCTCGGCGCGCGCCTTCACGGTGTCCTTGAAGCTGCGGGTCAGGGCCATCACCCCTCCTCCTTTTTCCGTCGTTTGTACTCCGCCCAGTGCACCTGCGCCTCGGCGATGTCGTCCTGCTGCCGGCGCTTGGTGCCGCCACACAGCAGGATGATCAGCGTGTCCCCGTCCCGCCCGAAATACAGCCGGTAGCCGGGACCCCAGTCGATCCGGAATTCCTGGACCCCTCCCCCGACCGCCTTGGCGTTCGCAAGATTGCCGCGCTCCATCCGCGTCAGCGCCACCGTGACCTTGGCCGCCGCCTGGGCGTCCAGATTATCGAACCAGCTGGCGAACGGACTCCCTCCGCGGGCGTCCAGAAACTCCCTGATCTCCATCCACTATAGTACCGTATATGTTACCAATCAAGCCCGCTCTGACAGGCTGCTGGCTCTTCGGTACACCGGAGCGGCTTAGCGAGTCCCTGCCGCTGCCCGCCAGAACGGCAGGTTTCTGCGGAAACAGCTAAGTTACCGCATGCCGTTCACGGTTTACGGTAAGCCGTTCGCCGCAAACGGCGACGTTGAACAAAGATGGAACGAACGCCTAGCCTGGCCATTGGTCTGCTGAGCTGCCAAGGCCGCCGCATGGGAGAGCAGCGCAACCCGAGCACGCCCGGAGGCGCTGTCCCCAATGCCGAACAACGCCTTCATCTCCTACGCCCACGCCGACGACAAACACCTGGAGCGCCTGCACAAGCATCTGGCTATGCTCCGCCGGGACGGCCGCCTGCAGGCCTGGTCGGATCACGCGATCATCCCCGGCGACAACGTCGGGCAGACGATCAGCGCGGCGCTGGAGCAGAGCAGCCTGTTCATCGCGCTGGTCAGCCCGGACTACCTGAACTCCAACTACTGCTACGAGAAGGAATTCCAGCGGGCGCTGCAGCTGCAGACGGAGGGCCGCCTGCGCATCGTGGCCGTGATCCTCGAACCGTGCGATTGGCTCAACTCGCCATTCAGCCAGATCCTCGTCCTACCCAAGGACGGCAAGCCGGTGTCCGAGTGGACCAACGAGAACACCGCGTACCTCAATGCCGTGGAGGGGATCCGCCGGGCGCTGGCGGCCACCCCCTCCCCCGGACCGGACGTGGCGGCCGAGGGCACTGGTGCGACGGCGCCCGGCACGGCGCGGCGCGTGCGGGTCAAGCAGCAGTTCGATGCGATCCAGAAGGCCGAGTATGCCGAGGCCGCTTTCCGAACGATCCAGACCTACTTCCAGAACGCCTGCGCCGAGCTGCACGAGGCCAGTGACCAGATCCGCGCACGGTTCGAGCTTATGGGCCCGAACGCGTTCACCTGCACGGTGGTCAACCGCGCCCTGATGCGCAACGGCGAGGCGCACATCACGGTCCGGCAGGCGCGCGGCGGCCGCATGCAGGTCGGGGACCTGTCCTTCGTCTACCAGCCGCATGCCGAGGCTGGTACGTCGAACGGCTGGATGAGCGTCGAGGCAGACGACTACAACCTGTTCCTGAACGCCATGATCGACGGGCTGGGACGGTCCCGCGACGAGAAGGTTACGCCGGAGCAGGCTGCCGAACGGCTCTGGAACAACTTCGTCACCCAGGCCGGGATCGAGTACGAGTAGGGTTGCCGCTTACGGTATGCGGCATGCCGCAGCCGCAGCGGCCAGGGCCGCCGGCGTCGATTGCCGTCGCCTGAGCCAATAACATATTGTTTCGACAGCTTTACCGTATACCGTTTGCGGCAAATGGCAGATCACCGCGATGCGGGCGCCTTTCTCCTCACGGTGCTGAGATGAGCTGGCGTCACCGCAGACTTTGCCGTAAACGGCATGCCGCTTGCCGTGTGCCGCATAGGGCACACCGCTTGCCGCATACCGTGTGCAGCTTGCTGTTAACCGCTTGCCGTTTAGGCTCGCCCCCGAAAGGATGCCGCCATGAACGTCATCGCATTTGTCACCCAGAAGGGCGGCACCGGAAAAAGCAGCCTGGCCGTCTCCCTGGCCGTCGCGGCCGAGGAGCGGGGGATCAAGACCTCGATCATCGACCTCGACCCGCAGGGGACCGCCAAGAACTGGTACGAACGTCGGGAAGAGACCGGCGGCCCGGAGGTCAACGCCCTTCAGTCCGGCCAGCTCGCGGCCGCCATGGGGCTCCTGAAGAAGCAGGGGGTCCAGCTCGTGATCATCGACACGCCCGGCGTCGACACCCCGGCCGCCACCGCCGCGATCCAGGTTGCCAACCTGTGCCTGATCCCGGCGCGGCCGAGTATCGCCGACATCGAGGCCGCTGCGCCGACCGTGCGCAGCATCACCCGCCTCGGCAAACCGTTCTCCTACGTCCTCAACCAGTGCCCGCCGGGCCGTTCGATCCGCACCAGCGACGCCTTCCGCGTCCTGCAGCTGTCCGGCGCGGTGGCGAACACACCGCTCGCCATGCGCGCCGACCACATGGACGCGCTGGCGACAGGGCAGGGGGTCACCGAACGCGACACCACCAGCAAGGCCGCCGCCGAAGTGCGCGAGCTGCTGCAGTGGGCGCTCAACCGCATGGAAGGAAAACAGCATGGCCAAGAAACACGCGTCGCTTGAAATTGCCCTTGGCGGTCATAGCCAGCTCGCCGCAACCGACACTGCCGAGGTCGTGCAGCACCCGTCCGCCTCGGCCGCCCGTCCAGGCAAGCCGCAGGAGGCCAAGCTCACGGTTTATGTGCCGCCGGCCGCCAGCAAGCGCCTGCGCCTGATGTGCATCGAGCACGACCGCGACCTGAACAGCTACCTGCGTGAAGGCCTCGACATGGTCTTGGCCAAGTACGGCCAGCCGTCGCTCGCAGAGTTTTCCGAGAAGTAGGGCGACAGTTTACGGCTTGCGGTAAACCGTAAGCCGTAAACTGCTGGCGCTGCCGACCGGCTGCATACGGGCTGCTGCAACAGTGAGCAGAAATTTGGGGCTGCTGTTCCCGAATTTTGGTGCCACTGTTCCCGTCATGCCTTAGCTTGAGTCGCAGCCATGACCACCGGACGCCCGCTCACGCCTGAAGAACAGCAGCGCCTCGCGCGCCGCGAGCGGACGCTCAAGAACCGGCGTGGCCGGCGCAATCCGGCCGTGATGCCGGACCGTCTGGCGCGGACCTCGGCCTTCGTGCCGCGCAAGGTCAACCTGATCACCGACAGCAATTTCACCCGCGTCTACGAGGTGCCGGGCTACTCGGTGGTGGAGGTGAGGGGGCGCGAGCTGGGCAGCCAGCACCGCGACGCGATCTACGCCCTGTTTCGCCTGAAGCGCGAAAAGGTCTCCATGCCCAACCCGGACTACCGGCCGGGCACATTCATTCCGCCGATGCGGACCTACTACGAGACCCGCACGAGCTGGCGCGAGCTGATCCGCGTGATGGGCCGCACCGAGCACGTCAACAACCTCCTGAGCCTCGTGCACGTGTTCCAGGAGATCCAGCAGGTCAGCGTGCTGATCCACGAGGGCCGCTCGCTCGACGAGCTCGACAAGATCAAGAAGACCCGTTCGATCGGCGCCCTGCCAGACAGCCGCGGCAGCGCCGCGCCGCTGATCACCGAGGTCAGCTGGGAGGGCGCCCAGCTCGATAGCAGCGTCACGGTGCGCTACGGCCCCAGCGTGCTGCAGATGATCGAGAAGGCCCACCTGGTCAGCATCAACGCCGACGTGCAGTTCCGCCTCAAGGGTGACCACGCTAAAACGTTCTGGCCGTTCATCGACAGCCAGCCGGCCTTCGCCTGGATCGACGAAGAGCGCCTGGCGCAGCTCGCCGGCCGGGATCTCTGGTCGGACAAGGAGACCAGCGCGACCCGCGCCCAGTTCCGTAAGGACTGCCGGCAGGCCTTCAACGACATGGTCGCTGCCGGCGGCCTGAAGGAGTGGCGCGAGGAGATCACCGGCTCCGGCTGGAAGAAGTCGCGCCGCTACCACTACACCCATGCCGCGCCGACCCAGCTGGAGATGGATCTTGCCAAGGCCGCCGGTCAGGCAGCGGCACAACTGACCGCCTAAGCGTCTGAAATCCCTTGCTGCGGTCCGGAAGTGCAGCCCCAAATTCCGGACAGGCCGCGCACAGGCCTGTGGCTGCCGCGGCGCCGGCGCTTGCCGCTAAACCACTGAAATTATTGATAGCAGGCCGGAAAGCCGGCCCCAGAATTGGTCCCGCGTGTCCTGCTGCCCCTCATACCGGGGCAGGGGGCCTATCTGCTAAGTGCTTGTCTCTGCTCTCCTCACACCGGAAAGCCGGCCCCAAATTCAGGTCCAGAACGGCGTTCCTGTGCCCTGGTTGGGGTTGTTCGCGGGCCGGAAGAGGGCCAAACGCCCGTACGGGAACAGCGGCCCCAAATTTCCGCAGAAATCCGCCGTTAGGGCGCGCGCTCAAGCACAGCCTTAGGGCTGTGGATAACACGGGGTGCCACCGGAAGTGCAGCCCCAAATTTCCGGAAGTGCGGCCCCAAATTCGGGAAGTCCGGCCCCAAATTACCGGAATCCTGGCCCCAAATTTAGGATCTAACCCACTGCCGCTAAACAGGAATTTTTATAAAGACTTCTTATATAGATATCTTAAAAAGACCTAAAGAGACGCAGGCCTGTGGAGCGACTCCACAGAATCGGGCCCTTGAACAAGCCCGTGGACAGGCTGTGCATCTCCGGATGCGTTGTGCTCGCACAAACCCCGCCCCTTTTCGCTACGCGAAAACCCGCTCCCCCACCCAATATGGAAGCCGCCTCCGGCGGCTCGATTCCAGATGGTGGTCACCTGGCGGCGACCAAAGATGGGCTCTCCGAGTGTGTGAGTGGCAAAATCCACCTGAGCGCCCTCAGGAAGCGTTTGGGGCGGCAGAACCGACAGCGTACGGCAGAGGCTCCGAAAGCCGCTCACAAGCCTCCTGAGAGGCTTTGTCACCGCGCTGAGCGCGGTGGGGTGATGATGCAGTCGCTCCGCGACTGCGAATCCCGCAGGCGGCGGGGTGCCGATCTGGCGGATGAGCTTGGCCCGCGACGCGGCCGCGGCAAATCTGGGGCTGGCTTTCCCGTGACCGTTCGGGCCCTCAATCAGACATTTGATCGGCGCGCGGCCGAGGTCAAACCGTGCTCTAGGCGGCCGTTCGGCCTGGAAATCCGGGCAATTTGGGGCCGGTGTTCCCGCAAAAACCGAAGCTGGCAGCCAATTTGGGGCTGGCTTTCCCGTTCAGTCGGCGCGTGCGGCGCGGCTTACGGTTTGCGGTAAACCGCTTACGGTATACGGCGGGTGGTCAGTTGAGAGCGAGCAGGGCGAGGGTCCGCGGATCCTGCCCGCCCCCGTAATACCGCTCCAAGGCCTGCCGGAACCCGGGGCCGTCCGGAGCGGCCAGCGCAAACAGCGTCATGCTCGACCGGAATTTCAGATCGTCAGGCGTGCCGAACACCTGGTGCGCCGTCCGACCGGTCACCGCGTTGACCGCGGCGGTGCAGACCTGCAGGCGCTCACCCAGCACAGGGTGCCGGAGGTAGGCGCACGCCTCGTCGAGGGACCCGAGCGCATAGCGCTCCGCCAGCGCGCTCGATCCAAGGCCGGCGAGCTGCGGGAAGATGAACCACATCCAGTGGCTGCGCTTGTGACCCGCTGTCAGCTCCTGCAGCGCCTGCTCATAGGTGCCGTGCTGCGCGTCGACAAACCGCTTGAGCTCAAAAGGATCAGGCATCTGGTCATAACGCAGCCGGCCCGCGGCAGGTCCGCCGCATACGGTTTACCGTATGCCGTAAACGGTGACAGCCACCCCGTTGCCGAGATGGCCGCCGATCCCTTCACGGTCATCGCCATCCCTGGCTGTACCGTAGGGGCATGCTGACACAGAAAACCGATCCCTTCGAGAAAATCCTAGCGGGGGTCCGGGGGCCGGTAATGAGGCCCCCGCACGCGCAGCGTGCCAATGAAAGGCTGCGCCGCAGGCGCACCTTTCTGCCCGGCCCGCAGGGCCGGGCCGCGCGGGTTTGAGGCTTCAGCCATCTTCATCACATGCAGCAGGCCCCTCCGCCCGCTAGGATCGTGGCACACTGCCATTGCCCTCGCGGCCCCTAACCTGGGCACGAAAACTTTTTTCGCAGACGCGTGGGTTTGACGAGTATTGCCGGGTGGCCACAGGCGAAGCAGTAGGTTAGGTGTATGGTCCCGGGATGTGGTGTGACGGGTCGAGCCTGAAGCGTTTGGGCTGTTTGGTCCAGACCTGAAGGACATGCTCGTAGGGCGTAAGGCCGCGCAGGGTCTTCAGCCGACGGGCATGGTTGTAGGCGTCGACGAACAGCTGCAGGTGCGCCCGGAGCTGTTCGTGGGTCTCGTAGTGATAGCGCTTGACCGTGGCGTCCTTGATGGTGCGGTTCATCCGCTCGACTTGACCGTTGGTCCAGGGATGGTTGGGCTTGGTCAGACGATGCTCGATGCCGTGCTCGTGGCAGACGCGGTCGAACATGTGCCGGCTGTAGAGAGCTGTCGGACCTGAGCGGTTGCGCGGGGCATGGCAGAACTGCACCCCGTTGTCGGTCAGCACGGTGTGGATCGTGTACGGCACGAACGCGACCAGCGCGCGGAGGAAGTCCGATGCCGTGTAGCGGTTGGCTTCAGCTTCCAGCTTGGCGAACGCCAACTTTGAGGTTCGGTCGATGGCGACGAACAGGTAGAGCTTGCCCTGTTCTGTCCTGACCTCGGCGATATCGATGTGCATGTAGCCGATGGGGTAATCGGCAAAGCGCTTTGTCTTGGGCTTGTCGCCTTCCATCTCAGGCAGGCGACTGATGCCGTGCCGCTCCAGGCAGCGGTGAAGCGACGAGCGGGTCAGGTGCGGGATCGTGGGCTGCAGGCCGTAGAGGCAGTCGTCCAGCGGCAGCAGAGTATGCCGGCGGAAGGCCACGATGATGGCCTCCTCCTCTGGGGTCAGAACCGTCGAACGGGGCTGCTTCGGCCCCATGGCGGCATCGCCTGTCGTCTGCCGAGTGCGCCACTTCTGGATCGTCGTCGGGCTGACGCCGTAGCGCTTGGCCGCCCCTCTCACGCTCTCTTGACGTAGCTGTATTGCGCGACGGACCGCCTCCGTCGTGCGGGCGCTGCCGTGGAGAATTTGGCCCATAGCGCATCTCTCGCTGCATGGTGGTCAACCGTACCACCACACCGCGGGATCAAACAGCCTGCATCACCGCAGACTAGAGATCCTGGACTGGGCGGGGCTACGCGCAGCGGCCGAGTTCGCGCCCGCGTACCTACATCTGACCGCTTGAAGTCTTGCGGCTTGCTGCGCGCGACGTTCCTGCCGTTGGGTAAGCTTCAACAGCTCAGCCACAACCCGAGGCGTGCCCGTTCGGTACCGCCACGCTGCAACCCAGCTCATACAACTCATGTTAGAAGGCTATGAACCCCGGTCCATCAGCTGTCCCGAATGTCGTGCTGGTTGTTGAAGATGACAGCTTCATCCGCATGCTGGCCGCCGATATCCTGCAGGATGAAGGGTTTACGGTGCTGGAGGTAGCCACCGCCGATGAGGCGTGGCCGATCCTGGAAAGCCGCAGCGACATCGAGGTGCTGTTCACCGACGTGAACATGCCAGGGCGCATGGATGGGCTCACCCTTGCCACGCGCGTTGCTGAGCGCTGGCCGCGCATCCGTCTGATCCTGACCTCCGGGCGTCAGGGCCTTACCGACGACGAGATCCCCGATCACGGGCGGTTCGTGCAGAAGCCCTACCGTCAGCGCGAGCTGGTGAGTGCCATCAGCCACGCGGGCTGAGGCCCTCATCAGCGGTCCCGTTCGGGAGCGATGACACTGGCAAGGACCTGGAGTGTGGGCGTCCGGACGC
>NZ_AKFK01000013.1:0-31255 GCF_000272495.1 Methylobacterium sp. GXF4
CCTGCGAGAACATGCTGAAGGCCCAGGGGAGCGGCGCGCAGGTGATCGCGCTCGCCAATGCCGGCAGCGACACGGTCAACGCCGTCAAGCAGGCCGCCGAGTACGGCATCGGGCGCAGCGACAAGCAGGTGATCGCGCCGCTGCTGACCTACATCACCGACGTGAAGAGCCTCGGGCTGGCCAAGGCCCAGGACATGTACCTGACGGAAGCCTTCTACTGGGATTACGACGACCGCTCGCGCGCCTTCGCGGAGAAGTACTTCGCCAAGATGAAGCGCATGCCGAGCGCGTCCCAGGCGGCGGTCTACTCGGCCGTGCTGAGCTACCTCAAGGCGATCCAGGCGGCGGGCACCGACGAGGCCGGCGCCGTGATGGCCAAGCTGCGCACCATGACCATCGACGACGCGGTGATCCGCAACGGCAGGCTGCGCGCCGACGGCGCCCTCGTCCACGACATGCTGCTCCTGCAGGTGAAGAAGCCGTCGGAATCCAAGCGCGACTGGGACTTCTACAACGTCCGGGCGGTCCTGAGCGGCGACGAGGTGTTCCCGAAGCCGTCCGATGCCTGCCCGCTCAACGCCAAGGGGTGAAACGCTGTCGCGCAAGGGCGCGCACCGGCCTTCGGGATGGTGCGTCCCCTACCCGGTGTGGCCGCGGACTCCAGAGGTTTGCGCCGTCGAAGGCGCGGGTCCCCTCTCCCGCTCGGGAGAGGGGGCACGTCGAGCCCTGCAAGAGCGACGGTGCCTCGACCCTGTGGAGCCGTAGCCCTTGTGGCGCAGCCCCGAAAAGACCGTTCGACCCCTCCAACCCGCCGGTGACCCCGCGATGGACATCACCCTCCAGGCCTTCCTGGCCCAGCTCACCATCGGCCTGATCGGCGGCTGCTTCTACGCCCTGCTGAGCATGGGGCTCGCGATCATCTTCGGGCTGCTCAACATCATCAACTTCACCCACGGGGCGCAGTTCATGATGGCCGCCTTCCTGGCCTGGATCGGGCTGACCCAGATCGGGCCCTGGCTCGGCTATCCCGACTTCCAGATCAATTTCTGGGTCGCGCTGGTGCTGGCGCCGCTCTGCGTCGCCCTGTTCGGCATGGTCATCGAGCGCACGCTGCTGCGCCGGCTCTACCATCTCGACCACCTCTACGGCCTGCTCCTGACCTTCGGGGTGGCTCTGGTGATGGAGGGGGCGTTCCGCTACGCGTTCGGCGTCTCCGGCCAGGGCTACGAGCCGCCGGAGATCCTGCAGGGGCCGGTCGATGTCGGCTTCATGCTGCTGCCGAAATACCGCGTCTTCGTGGTCGTGGCCTCGCTGCTGATCTGCTTCGGCACCTGGTACCTGTTCGAGCGGACCAAGCTCGGCGCCTATCTGCGCGCCGGCACCGAGAACCCGCGCCTGCTCCAGGCCTTCGGCATCAACGTGCCGGTGATGATCACCCTCACCTACGGGTTCGGCGTGGCGCTCGCCGGCATCGCCGGGGTGCTGGCCGCCCCGATCATGCAGGTGACGCCGCTGATGGGCGGCA
Source organism: Methylobacterium sp. GXF4 (assembly GCF_000272495.1). Classification (NCBI taxonomy): domain Bacteria; kingdom Pseudomonadati; phylum Pseudomonadota; class Alphaproteobacteria; order Hyphomicrobiales; family Methylobacteriaceae; genus Methylobacterium; species Methylobacterium sp. GXF4. Next base: position 1,526 of record NZ_AKFK01000013.1, read on the forward strand.
ACCTGCTCAACATCGTCTTCGCCGTGGTGGTGATCGGCGGGCTCGGCTCGATCCTCGGCGCGATGATGACCGGCCTCGCCCTCGGGCTGATCGAGGGGCTGACCAAGGTGGTCTACCCCGAGGCCTCCACCGTGGTGGTGTTCGTCATCATGGCGCTGGCCCTGCTGGTGCGCCCGGCCGGCCTGTTCGGCCGCGAAGCCTGAGGGGAGCCGATGTCGAACACCGTCAAGATCTTTCTCGTCCTGGTCGGGCTCGCCCTGGTCGTGCCGTTCGTGCCGGGGCTGATCTACCCGGTCTTCGTGATGAAGGTGATGTGCTACGGGCTGTTCGCCTGCGCCTTCAACCTGCTCCTGGGCTTTACCGGGCTCGTCTCCTTCGCGCACGCCGCCTTCCTGGGCAGCGCCGGCTACGTCACCGGCGCCCTGATGATCCGGTTCGGCAACCACCCGCTGGGGATGCCGGCGGCCTTCGTGGCGGGCGTCGCCGCGGCGGCTTTGGTCGGCTTCGCCATCGGGGGCCTGGCGATCCGGCGGCGGGGCATCTACTTCGCGATGATCACCCTGGCGCTCTCGCAGATCGTCTACTTCCTGGCGGTGCAGTTCCGCTGGACCGGCGGCGAGGACGGGCTCCAGGGCATCCCGCGCGGCAGCCTGTTCGGGCTCGACCTCTCCTCCGACACGGCGATGTACTACGTGACGCTGGCGCTGTTCGCGGCGGGCTTCCTGTTCGTCGACCGCGTCGTCCACTCGCCCTTCGGCCAGATCCTGCAGGCGGTGCGGGACAACGAGGCCCGGGCGACCTCGCTCGGCTACGACACCGACCGGTTCAAGCTCCTGGCCTTCGTGATCTCGGCGGCGGTGGCCGGCTATGCCGGGGCGATGAAGGCTTTGGTGTTCCAGCTCGTCTCCCTCAACGACGTCTCGCTGCACACCTCGACCGAGGTGGTGCTGATGACCCTGCTCGGGGGCGTCGGCACGATCTTCGGGCCGCTGCTCGGGGCCGGGCTCGTGGTCGGGCTGCAGAACTACCTCGCGACCATCGGCGACCTCGTCACCGTGGTGATCGGCCTGATCTTCATCGTCTGCGTCTCGTTCTTCCGGCGCGGCCTCGTCGGCGAGTTCCTGCACCTGCGCCGGCGCCGGGCCGAGCGGGGCAAGAGGCGCCCGGTCCTGACCGCCACCCGCGCGCCGGCCGCCGAGGCGGCCTGAGCCGCGCCCCCTGCCCCGACGGGCAGCCCGAGTTCGCCGCCGCGCCGCACGAGGCGTGGGCGAAGCCATGGCCGCGCGGCCCAGGCGCGGTGCCGTTCAACCCCTCGATGCAGAAGGATCTTCGACCATGTGGACAGGTGTCATCCCGGCCGTCACGACCAAGTTCAAGCCCGACGGCAGCCTCGACTACGCCGAGATGGAGCGCTGCTTCAGCGTCCAGATGGAGGCGGGCTGCGACGGCATCATCGTGTGCGGCTCGCTGGGCGAGGGGCCGATGCTGTCCCACGACGAGCGCATCGCGGTGCTCCAGCGGGCCCAGTCGGTCACCAAGGGCAAGCCGACCCTGCTGACCGTCTCCGAGGCGGGCACCCGCGAGGCCTGCGAACTCGCCGCCAAGGCGGCCAAGGCCGGGGCCAGCGGCCTCATGGTGGTGCCGAGCCCGATCTACCACACCGACCCAGCCGAGACGGTCGAGACCCTGCGGGCCGTCGCGGCCGCGGGCGACCTGCCGGTGATGATCTATTCCAACCGCGTCGCCTACCGGGTCGATGTCACCCCGGAGATCATGGAGGCACTGGCCGCGGATCCGCGCTTTGTCGCCATCAAGGAATCCTCCGACGACATCCGCCGGACCACCGAGATCATCAACCGGCTGGGCGACCGCTATGCCGTGCTCACCGGCGTCGACAACCTCGCTCTCGAAGCCCTCGCGGTCGGCGCCTGCGGCTGGGTCGCCGGCCTCGTCTGCGCCTTCCCGGCCGAGACGGTCGCGATCTACCGCCTGATGCAGGCCGGCCGCCTCAAGGAGGCGCTGGCGATCTACCGCTGGTTCCGGCCGCTCCTCGACCTCGATGTCTCGACCTACCTGGTCCAGAACATCAAGCTCGCCGAAGCCCTCGCCATCAACTCGACCGAGCACGTGCGGGGCCCGCGCAAGCCCCTGTCCGGGGCGCGGCGGGAAGCGGTCGAGGCGATCGTGCGCAAGGCGATCGAGACCCGCCCCGCCCTCCCCGCGGCGGCGTGACGGTTATCGGCGGCACGACATCCGCGGACGCCATGCGATCACGGGTTCACCGCCCCGGCTGGCCCGGGCGGTGAACCCGCGGTTCTTCGACCGGTCGGGTCAGCGGCCGACGCCCACGCCGGTGCCGCCGCCGATCGGGGCGATCGCGTTCGGCCCGGTATTGGGGCTGGGCGTCGCGGCCTGGTTCCGCTCGATGTTCATCTGGAGCGTGTTGCCCTGCGTCGTCTGCTCCTGCCGCAGCGAGCGCATCTGGCTGTTGTACTCCATGGATTGGTTCGCGGCGTTCGGGTTGTTCTGCTGGACCTGGGCCAGGACCGGGGTCGAGACGAGCGGCGACAGGCAGAGGCCGGCGAGGAGAAGGATGCGCATGGTCAGGCTCTGAAGCGTGTGGGGGTTCACGGAGCCGACGCGCCCGGGCGCTGCCAAGTTCCGCCGACAACCAGCGACCTGATGCATCGGGGCAGCCCTGCGGGACGGGCCGTGCGCCGGCTCCGGCCGCGATGACGGCGGCTCAGCAACCGATGCAGACGCGCGGATCCCATTTCGGCAGGGGCTTCAGCGGCGGCAGCGGTTTCGGCGCCGCCGTGGTGGTCACGCTCTGCTCCGGCAGCGTGACCGCGAGGTTCCGCGCGGTGTCTCCGAGGATGGCGGCATCCTGGACCGGCTCGACCGCGGCGGGAGGGGCGATGCCGCCGGTCGGATCGCGATCGACCGCCCGCGCGGCGCCGAGGCTGAGCGCGACGGCCAAGCCGGCAACGAGGAGGCGGATGACGATCATGGGGGACTCCGCCGGCACAACGTGACGCGGGCGGCGCGGTTCAACCGGCCGCCCCGCCTGCGGTGCGGCGTATTGGGCCCGGTCCCGATGTCCGATGCGGTGCCGTCTCGGAACGCGTCAGGATCGCCGCGGGCGCAGCGACGAGGCCGGCAGGATCGTCGCGTGCCAGCGGTTGTCGTCCTGCGGCACCCACGGGCGCTCGACCGGACGCTCGGGCAGCCGGTACGCGACGGGGATCGACCCGACCGGCCATGCCACCGGCGCCGTCTGGAGATGCGCGAGCTTCCGCGGGGCCAGGCGTTTCGCCAGCCGGACCGGACGCGCCCGCGCGGCGATCCTGCGGCGGTCGTGCCGCTGGAGCCGGGCGTAGCGCTTGCGCAGCTGGGCGAGCCGGACCTTCGCCCGCGGGCGGCGCGCGGCCATCGTCACGCGCGGATTCGGCCGCGCCAGCTCGGCCAGGCTCGGCTTGTCGTAGCTGACCGGGGCGACGCGGTTGGCCGCCGTGATGCAGCCCGTGCAGATGGAGAGCGAAAGCTGCTGCCAGCGCTGCTGCTGTCTTTCCGCGATGAGCCCGGCGCGATCGATGCCCGCACCGGCATGGTCCGCGCTCCGGCTCGCGGGCAAGGCCGCGCTGATGCTCGGCAACGCGATGGCGAATGCAGAAAGCGCCGCCATCCAAGAGTGTGCAACGCGCGTCATGACCCATCTCGGCGGTCGCCAAAAGCCGCCAAGCTTCCTGTTGCCGTGTCGGTGCGGCCGAGCAAACCGTTTTCTTGGGCCGTCGGTATTCAATACGCACGCCGCGGGCGCGCCATCGGAACGGCGGTGCCCGCGATGCTTCGGGTGGCCGTGGCTGATCTCCTCGAGATGATCGCGCTATTTTGCAATCTCCTGAAGTATTGTTGGATTGTCTCCCGGTCGTTTCCGGCGCTCAGCCTCGACAAACGGCCGGATATATGGTTAATTCCACGGATCGCGGCCGACGATTAGGGCCGAGTCTGGCATCAGGGTGCTCATGAACGGTGTAAGGCGGATGGCAGCTCTCGGCTTGGTGCTCGTGACGGGGGCGTGCGCGCGTCTGCCGAATGTCCCGACGGCCTACAGCGCCTTGCCGCGCACGGTTTCATCCGGTGCCGCGGTGCCGGTGGCGACGGTTCCGGAGGCTCCGGTCGAGGCGCCGGCCGCCCTGCCCCGCATCGTCATCCCCGGCACCCTGACGGTCCCGGTCGCGGCTTTCGAGCCGCGCGGGCTGAGCCCGAACGCGGTCCTCGACTCGTCCCGGCGCAGCCGCATGACCTGGGAGGCGTTGCACCCCGGGGATCTCCTGAAGCCGCCGGCTCTCGCGGCGGCGGGGCAGCCGGCGCCGGCGGGGGCCGCGCCCCGGACCTACGACCGCGAGGCGATGATGGACCGCCTGCTCAAGGGCGGGCGCAATGCGGCGAGCGGCATCTGCTCCGGCTGCTGATCCCGGGCCGCCGCGGCCCGGCATGGTTAGCGGATCGCGTCTCCAGTCGCGTTCGGTTTACGCGCCGTTAACGGGTCCTGCCCAAGTTGCCGCGAGCGACCTGAGGGAGGCGTGGCATGGGTGCCTTGAAGGCGGAAGACGAGCAGGCTGTCGAGCGCCTGACGCTGCGGCTCCTGCAGGACGCCTATTGCGACCTCGCGGCCGTGCTCCGCGGCGCCCAGCCCGCGGCCGCCGCGGCCATCCTGGCCGTCATGGAACAGCGCGTCACCGACGTCCTCACCCGGATCTGCCAGCAGGGCTCCGAGGGCGCCGCCTCCGAGCGTATCGCGATCGCCGTCGGCGAGCGGATGGGCGAGATCATGGATCAGGCCCACGGCCGGGACGGAAGCGCGGCCCTGGCGGCGTGAGGCCGTTCCGCCGGCCGGGATCCGCCCCGCGGCCATTGCCAGCACCCTGAGCGCGGGCCCATCCTGCCGCGGATGCGTTCGCCCGTTCCCCTGTCCGCCGTGCGGATCTTCGAGGCCGCCGCGCGGCGACGCTCGTTCAAGGCGGCGGCCGGCGAGCTGAACCTGTCGCCGAGCGCGGTCAGCCACGCCGTGCGCAAGCTGGAGGAGACCCTCGGCGTCGCCCTGTTCGAGCGGACTGGCCAGGGCATCACCCCGACCCCGGCCGGCGAGGCCCTGTGCGACCATGTCGGCCGGGCCTTCGCCGAATTGAACCGCGGCTTCGACCTCGTGGCGAATCGCGGGCCGCAATTGCTGCGGCTGCACTGCGCCCCGAGCTTCGCCGCGCAATGGCTCGCGCCGCGACTGGCGCGCTTCCTCAGCGAGCATCCGGGCTTCGAGGTGCGGCTCGCCGCCGGCATGGACTACGCCCGGTTCATCACCGACGAGTTCGACGCCGACATCGTCTACGGGCCGCCCCGGGGCGAGGGCCTAGTGCGCATGCCGCTCGGGCTCGAGACCGTGACGCCGCTCTGCGATCCCGAGCGCGCCGCCCGGATCGCCGGCCCCGCCGACCTGTTCGCGCAGACCCTGATCCAGAGCGACAACAAGCAGGTGCGCTGGACCCATTGGTTCGAGCGCAACCGGCTGACCGCGCCGCCCACCGCCGCGATCCGCTTCGACCGGAGCTTCCTGGCCCTGGCGGCGGCGGCCGACGGGTTGGGCGTCGCCCTCGAATCCACCCGGCTCGCCGAGCGGGAGATCGCCGCCGGCCGCCTGGTCGCGCCTTTGGCCGGGCGGGCGGAGGATATCAGCTACACCGGCCACCATTTCGTCTGCCCGGCCGATGCCCGCCGCCGGGCGCCGCTGCGGGTCTTCGCCCGCTGGCTCGCCCGGGAACTCGCGATCGAGCTGGACGCCGAGCTCGCCTGAAACCCGAGGGCAGGTGAATCTCATTCACCTGCGGGTGCAGGATTCGCGTTTGTCCCGCGGGCGGCCCCGGGCCAATGTCGCCGCAACGAACAAGACGCGAGGAAACGTCACCGCGAGGCCGCCGATCCCCGGATCGCGGTCGCCGGCCTCAGCCTCCGTCGCGACGACAGGCTTCGATCCCGCACGCGCGCGGATCGCCGGGAGGGTCCCATGCTGCTGAACGATCGGGTCTGCGTGATCACCGGGGCGGCCTCCGCCCGCGGCATCGGGAAGGCCACGGCGCGCCTGTTCGCCCAGTCCGGCGCCCGCATCGCCGTGCTCGACCTCGATGCCGGCCAGGCCGAGGAGGCCGCCCGCGACATCGGCCCCGGCCATATCGGACTCGCCTGCAACGTGACCGACCGGGCCGCCTGTGACCGAGCCGCCGAGGAGATCGTCGCCCGGCTCGGGCGCATCGACGTGCTGGTCAACAATGCCGGCATCACCCAGCCGCTCAAGATCATGGAGATCGCGCCGGAGAACTACGACGCGGTCACCGACGTGAACCTGCGCGGCACCCTCTACATGAGCCAGGCCGTGATCCCGGGGATGCGCGGCCAGGGCTCGGGGGCGATCGTGTGCATGTCCTCGGTCTCGGCCCAGCGCGGCGGCGGCATCTTCGGCGGCCCGCATTACAGCGCCGCCAAGGGCGGCGTGCTCGGCCTCGCCAAGGCCATGGCCCGGGAACTCGGCCCCGACGGGATCCGGGTGAATTCCGTGACGCCCGGCCTGATCCAGACCGACATCACCGGCGGCAAGCTCACCCCCGAGCTCAAGGTCGAGATCGCCAAGGGCATCCCGCTGGGGCGCCTCGGGGTGGCCGACGACGTCGCCAAGGCCTGCCTGTTCCTGGCCTCCGACCTGTCCGCATACATCACCGGCGCGGTGATCGACGTGAACGGCGGCATGCTGATCCACTGAGGGGAAGTCCCATGCCGACCGAAAGGCTGCCGACCGAACGGCCCCGCGCGGGGTCCAACGTCCCGCTCAGCGAGCGCGCCTACCGCATCCGCCGCCACGCCCTGCGCATGGGCGAGGTCCAGGGCCAGGGCTACATCGCCCAGGCGCTCGGCATCAGCGACGTGCTGGCGGTGAGCTACTTCCACGCCATGACCTACCGGCCCGAGGATCCCGAATGGGAGGGCCGCGACCGGTTCCTGCTCTCGATCGGCCATTACGCCATCGCCCTCTACGCGGCGCTGATCGAGGCGGAGATCATCCCGGAGGACGAGCTGACGAGCTATGGCGGCGACGACAGCCGTCTGCCGATGTCCGGCATGGCCGCCTACACGCCGGGCATGGAGATCACCGGCGGCTCGCTCGGCCACGGTCTGGGTATCGCGGTCGGCATGTGCCTCGGGCTGAAGCGGAAGGGCTCGAAAAACTTCGTCTACAACCTGTTCTCCGACGGCGAGCTCGACGAGGGCTCGACCTGGGAGGCCGCCATGTCGGCGGGCTCGTTCAAGCTCGACAACCTGATCGGCCTCGTCGACGTGAACGGCATGCAGGCCGACGGCGCCTCCACGGGGGTGCTCAACTTCGAGCCGCTGGCCCCGAAATTCGAGGCGTTCAACTGGTTCGTGCAGCGGGTCGACGGCAACGACCTCGACGCGCTGGTGGCGGCCTTCGACGCCGCCCGGAACCACCCGGGGCCGCAGCCCCGGATCATCATCTGCGACACGCGCATGGCCAAGGGCGTGCCGTTCCTGGAGGCGCGCGAGCGCAACCACTTCCTGCGCGTCGAGCCGGACGAGTGGCAGCGGGCGCTGGCAATCCTGGACGAAGGGAGGGTGCGGTGAGACGCTCGAAATACGAGAAGCCCGCGCCCCGCGAGGGCGGCAGCCTCAAGACCTCGGCGATGATCGCCTCGCTCGCCGCCCCCGGGCAGCGCACCAAGGCCGCGCCCTTCGGCCATGCCCTGGTCGAGCTCGCCAAGACGCGGCCCGACATCGTCGGCCTGTCGGCGGACCTCTCGAAATACACCGACCTGCACATCTTCGCGCAGGCCCATCCCGAGCGGTTCTACCAGATGGGGATGGCCGAGCAGCTCCTGATGAGCGCGGCGGCCGGGCTCGCCCGGGAAGGCTTCACGCCGTTCGCCACCACCTACGCGGTGTTCGCGGCGCGGCGGGCCTACGACTTCATCTGCCTGGCGATCGCGGAGGAGAATCTCGACGTCAAGATCGCCTGCGCCCTGCCCGGCCTGACCACCGGCTACGGCCCGAGCCACCAGGCGACGGAAGACCTCGCGATCTTCCGCGGCATGCCCAACCTCACGATCATCGACCCCTGCGACGCCCACGAGATCGAGCAGGTGGTGCCGGCCATGGCCGCCCATAAGGGGCCGGTCTACCTGCGGCTCCTGCGCGGCAACGTCCCCCTGGTGCTCGACGAGTACGGCTACACGTTCGAGCTCGGCAAGGCCAAGACGATCCGCGACGGCCGCGACGTGCTCGTGATCGCCTCCGGGCTGATGACCATGCGGGCGCTGGAGGTGGCCGACGCCCTGCGCGACGACCGGATCGACGTGGCGGTCCTGCACGTGCCGACGATCAAGCCGCTGGACGAGGCGACGATCCTGCGCGAGGCCGGGCGCGGCGGCCGGCTCGTGGTGGTGGCCGAGAACCACACGGTGATCGGCGGCCTCGGCGAGGCGGTGGCCGGCCTGCTGATGCGCAACGGCACGATGCCCGAGCGCGGCTTCCGCCAGATCGGCCTGCCGGACGAGTTCCTCGACGCCGGCGCCCTGCCGACGCTCCACGACCGCTACGGGATCTCGGCGGCCGCCATGGCGCGGAGCATCCGCGGATGGCTCTGAGCCGCCTTGCCTTCGTCGGCCTCGGTGCCATGGGCCTGCCGATGGCGGGCCACCTCGTCGCCGCGGGGTTTTCCGTGCGCGGCTACGACATTCGGGCGGAGAGCCGCGCGGCCGTCGTGGCCCTGGGCGGGGCGCCGGCCGAGACCCTGGCACAGGCGACTGACGGCGCCGACGCGCTCCTCCTGATGGTGGTGAACGCCGCCCAGGCCGAGGACGTGCTGTTCGCGCACGGCGCCCTCGACGCCCTCGCCCCGGACGGGATCGTGGTCCTGATGGCGACCTGTCCGCCGGGGGCCGTGGAGGCCATCGCGGCACGCGTCCGCGCCACCGGCCGCCGGTTCGTGGATGCCCCGGTCTCGGGGGGCGTCGTCGGCGCGAAGGCCGCCAAGCTCACGATCATGGCCGCGGCCCCGGCTGCGACGCTGGCGGCGATCCGCCCGGTCCTCGACGCGCTCGGCGACCGGATCTTCCATGTCGGCGAGCGGCCGGGCCAGGGCGCCACCGTCAAGGCGGTGAACCAGCTCCTGTGCGGCGTCCATATCGCGGCCGCCGCCGAGGCGATGGCCCTGGCCGGGCGGGTCGGGGTCGATTGCGCGGTGGTGCTGGAGATCCTCTCGGGCTCCTCGGCCGCGAGCTGGATGCTGCGCGACCGCGGGCCCCGGATGCTGGCGGCGGAGCCGGAGGTGACCAGCGCGGTCGACATCTTCGTCAAGGATCTCGGCATCGTGCTGGAGGCCGGACGCAGCGCCGGCGCGGCCCTGCCGCTGGCGGCGCTGGCCCATCAGCTCTTCGTCTCGACCTCGGGCCGGGGCGACGGCGCCGCCGACGACAGCCAGGTGGTGCGCGCCTATCGCGCCCTCAACGGGGACTGAGCGGATCCGTCAGTGGGCGGTGAAGTGTCGGCGTTTGTGCGCCGTCACGGCTTGTCCCCGCGCCGCTGAGCCTGGATGATTGGCGCCGGAGCAGAAACGGCGCGTGAGACGCACAGAAGCGGTCCGCCGGTACCAGTACCGGGCCGCGAAGACTGAAGGGCCGCACGATCCACACGACCGGTTAACGGCGGGGATCGCGCGGCTCGGGACGACCCAGGGAGTGAAACCATGCGCCACACGCGTTTCAGCCGCCGCAGCCTGCTCGCGGGCGCGGCCGCCGTTCCGGTCTTCGGCATCCTGACCCGGCGCGGGCAGGCGGCCGAGTTCTCCTACAAGCTCGCCACCGGCCAGGACCCGACCCACCCGGTCAACGTCCGGGCGCAGGAGGCCCTCGACCGGATCCGCGAGGCGACCGGCGGGCGGCTGGAGATCAAGCTGTTCCCGGCCAACCAGCTCGGCTCCGACACCGACCTGCTGGCGCAGGTGCGCAACGGCAGCGTCGAGTTCTTCAACCTCGCCACCTCGATCCTCGCCACCTTCGTGCCGGCCGCGAGCCTGCCCAACACCGGCTTCGCCTTCAAGGATTACGACGCGGTCTGGGCGGCGATGGATGGCGGGCTCGGCGACTACGTCCGGGCCGAGATCGCCAAGACGCCGATCCTCACCGTCTCGAAGGTCTGGGACAACGGCTTCCGGCAGATCACCTCCTCGACTCGCGAGATCAGGACCCCCGAGGACCTGAAGGGCTTCAAGATCCGCGTGCCCCCGGCGCCGATGCTGACCTCGCTGTTCAAGGCGCTCGATGCCGGCGCGGCGCCGATCAATTTCAACGAGCTGTACTCCGCCCTCCAGACCAAGGTCGTCGAGGGCCAGGAGAACCCGCTCGCCATCACGGCCACCGCCCGGCTCTACGAGGTGCAGAAATCCTGCAGCCTGACCGGGCATGTCTGGGACGGCTACTGGATCCTGGGCAACAAGAAAGCCTGGCAGCGCCTGCCGGAGGACCTGCGCCGGACGGTTTCCAGCGAGCTCGACCGGTCCGGCACCGACCAGCGCGCGGATGTGGCCAAGCTCAGCCTGTCCCTGCGCGAGAGCCTGACCGCCAAGGGTATCAGCTTCGTCGACGTCGACCGCGCGCGCTTCCGCGAGGCCCTGGGCCGGACGAGCTTCTACCGGGACTGGAAGGCCAAGTACGGCGATGCGGCGTGGTCGCATCTCGAAGACGTATCCGGCAAACTCACCTGAGGAACGACCGCCATGCAGATCGACATCGCGGCCGTCGAGAGCGCGGCCGGGCTTGAGCTGGCGGGGCCGCCCCTGCGCGCCCGGTCCTGGCTGCGCAAGCTGGACGTGGCCCTGGGCTACCTGGTGGAGATCCCGGCGGCGCTGCTGGTTCTGGCCGAGATCGCCGTCCTGTTCGGCGGCGTGGTCAGCCGCTACGTGTTCCGCGAGCCGCTGGTCTGGTCGGACGAGCTGGCCGCGATCCTGTTCCTGTGGCTCGCCATGCTGGGCGCCGTGGTCGCCTTCCGCCGGGCCGAGCACATGCGCATGACCGCCATCGTGGCGATGTGCGGCCCGCGCCTGCGCGCCTTCCTGGAGACGGTCGCCCTGGTGGCCGGCCTGATCTTCGTGGCCCTGGTGCTGGAGCCGGCCTTCGAATTCGCCAGCGAGGAGACCTTCGTCCAGACCCCCGCGCTGGAGCTCAACAACGCCTGGCGGGCCGCCGCCCTGCCGATCGGCTTCGGCCTGATGCTGCTCGTCGCGCTGATCCGCCTGCTGGAGACCGCCGACTGGCGCCTCACCGTCGGGGCCCTGGCGCTGGGCGGCGGCATCGCCGCCGGGCTCGTCGCGCTCCAGCCCGTCTTCGCGGGGCTCGGCAACCTCAACCTGCTGCTGTTCTTCGTGCTCGGCGTCGGCGCCCTGGTCTTCTCCGGCGTGCCGATCGCCTTCGCGTTCGGTCTGTCCACCTACGCCTACATCACGCTCACCACCAACGCCCCGTCGATGGTGGTGGTCGGGCGCATGGACGAGGGTATGAGCCACCTCATCCTGCTCGCGGTGCCGCTGTTCGTGTTCCTCGGCCTGCTGATCGAGATGACCGGCATGGCCCGGGCGATGGTCGGGTTCCTGGCCTCGCTGCTCGGCCATGTCCGCGGCGGCCTGCACTACGTGCTGGTCGGCGCCATGTACCTCGTCTCGGGCATCTCCGGCTCGAAGGCCGCCGACATGGCCGCGGTCGCGCCCGTGCTGTTTCCGGAGATGAAGGCGCGGGGCGCCAAGGAGGGCGACCTCGTGGCCCTGCTCGCCACCACCGGCGCGCAGACCGAGACAATCCCGCCCTCCATCGTGCTGATCACCATCGGCTCGGTCACCGGCGTGTCGATCACCGCCCTGTTCACCGGCGGCCTGATGCCGGGCCTGGTTCTGGCCGTGACCCTCTGCGCCCTGGTCTGGTGGCGCTACCGCCGGGAGGACCTGAGCCATGTCGCCCGGCCGTCGCGGGGCGTGATCGGCCGCGCCCTCGTGGTGGCGGTGCCGGCCCTGGCCCTGCCCTTCGTGATCCGCTTCGCGGTGGTCGAGGGCATCGCCACCGCCACCGAGGTCTCGACCATCGGCATCGTCTACGCGGTGCTGGCGGGGCTCCTGATCTACCGCCAGTTCGATTGGCGGCGGCTCTACCCGATGCTGGTCATGACCGCGACCCTGTCGGGGGCGATCCTGCTGATCATCGGCGCGGCCACCGGCATGGCCTGGGCGCTGACCCAGTCGGGCTTCTCGCAGACGCTCGCGGTGGCGATGAAGAGCCTGCCCGGCGGACCCGTGGGCTTCCTGTTCGTGTCGGCGGGCGCCTTCATCATCCTGGGCTCGGTGCTGGAGGGCATCCCGGCCATCGTGCTGTTCGGCCCGCTGCTGTTCCCGATCGCCCGGCAGGTCGGCGTCCACGAGGTCCACTACGCGATGGTGGTGATCCTCGCGATGGGCATCGGCCTGTTCGCCCCGCCCTTCGGGGTCGGCTACTACGCCGCCTGCGCGATCAGCCGGATCCACCCGGACGCGGGCATGCGCCCGATCGTCGGCTACATCCTGGCCCTGCTCGTCGGCCTCGTCGTCATCATCCTGGTCCCCTGGTTCTCGATCGGGTTCCTCTGAAAATCCCGGATCCGAAAGGTCCGAGACCTTTCGTGGGGGCAGGGCAAAGCCCTGCTGCACAGCCAAGACCGCTTCATCAGGGCTCCGCCCCGATACCCCGCCAAAGGGCTGAGCCCTTTGGAAACCCCGACGCACGCCTGAACCTCGAGCCACCGCCATGCCAGAGACCCGAGAAGCCCTCACCGCCCGGATGGCCGACGCGATCCGCTTCCTGTCCCTCGACGCCATCGAGCGGGCGGGCGACGGGCATCCCGGCGCGCCGCTGGGCTGCGCCGAGATCGCGGTGGCTCTGTTCACCCGCCACCTGAAGTGCAACCCGGCCGACCCGGAATGGCCGGATCGCGACCGCTTCGTGCTCTCGAACGGGCACGGCTCGATGCTGCTCTATGCGGCGCTCCACCTCGCCGGCTATGCCGGCCTGCCGATGGAGCAGATCCGCCGCTTCCGCGAGCTCGGCTCGCACACCCACGGCCATCCGGAGATCGCCCCCGAGCTCGGCATCGAGGCGACCACCGGGCCCCTCGGGCAGGGCATCGCCAACGCCGTCGGCATGGCCGTGGCCGAGGCCAAGCTCGCCGCGGAGTTCGGGCCCGGCCTCGTGGATCACCGCACCTATGCGCTGGTCGGCGACGGCTGCCTGCAGGAGGGCATCGCCCACGAGGTGATCTCGCTCGCCGGCCATCTGCGCCTGGCGAAGCTGACCTTCCTGTGGGACGACAACCGGATCACCGACGACGGCGCCACCGACCTGTCGATCTCGGAGGACGTGCGCGCCCGCTTCCGCGCCGCCGACTGGCAGGTGATCGACGCGGACGGCCACGACGTCGAGTCCGTCTCCGCCGCGATCCGCCTCGCCCAGTCCGACCCGCGCCCGACCCTGATCGCCTGCCGCACCGTGATCGGCCGCGGCCTGCCGCGGCTGGAGGGTCAGCGCGGCGCTCATGGCGGGCGGGTGTTCGAGACCGACCTCGCCGAGGCCCGGGCCGCGAAGGGCTGGGACCATCCGGCCTTCACGGTGCCGGACGACGTCGCCGCGGCGTGGCGCAGCGGCGCCGCCGAGCGCAACCGCGCCGCCTATGCGGCCTGGCAGGCCCGGCGCGAGGCCCTGCCCGCCCCGGTCCGGGCAGAGTTCGACCGGGTGAGCGCCGGCCGCCTGCCGGAGACCTGGCGCGACGCGCTCCGGACCCAGCGCGACCGCCTCGCCGCCGCCGGCGCGGCGCGCCCGAGCATCGAGGTCTCCGCCGAGATCGTCGCCGCCCTGTCGGAGGCGATCCCAGAGCTGTTCTCCGGCGCCCCGGATCTCGAAGGGCCGACCCGGCACAAGGGTGAACTCCACGCCTTCACGGCGCAGGACCGCTCCGGGCGCTACCTGCATTACGGCATCCGCGAGCACGCGATGGGCTCGATGATGAACGGCATCGCGGCCCATCGCGGCCTGGTGCCGGTGGGCGCCACCTACCTGGTCTTCTCGGATTACATGCGCCCGTCGCTGAGGATGGCGGCGCTGATGAACCTGCCGGTCATCACGGTCTACAGCCACGATTCGATCGCCATCGGCCGCAACGGCCCGACCCACCAGCCGGTGGAGTACCTCGCCGCGCTCCGGGCGATCCCGAACATGCTAGTGCTGCGCCCGGCGGACGCGGTCGAGACGGCGGAATGCTGGGAGATGGCCTTGGCCAACCGGCACGGGCCGTCGTCGCTGATCTGCTCCCGGCAGCCGCTTCCCGCCTTACGCCGGCCGGGCGGCCCCGAGAATCGCAGCGCCCGGGGCGCCTATGTGCTGGCGGAAGCCGAGGGGACGCGGCGGGTCACGCTGATCGGCACCGGCTCGGAGGTGGCGCTGGCGCTCGCGGCCCGCGACGCGCTCCAGGCGGAGGGCGTGCCGACCGCGGTGGTCTCGATGCCGTCCTGGGAGGCGTTCGCGGCGCAGGACGAGACCTATCGCCGGCAGGTCATCCCGCGGGACACGGTCCGGGTCGCCGTGGAGGCCGCCCTGCGCTTCGGCTGGGACCGCTGGATCGGCGAGGAGGGCGGCTTCGTCGGCATGACCGGCTTCGGCGCCTCCGGGGCGCCGGAGGCGCTGTTCCGCCATTTCGGCATCACCGCCGAAGCCGTGGTCGAGGCTGCGCGGGCGCGCCTCGCCTGACGCTGTCGGCCGGTCAGATCATCCCGGCGCCGCCGGTGCGCGCGACGCGCTCGCGCTGCTCGGCGTAGCGACCGGCGGCGACGCGCTTCAGCGCGCCTTCGAGGCGGCCGGCGACCTGGCCGAGAAGCGAGCGCTCCGAGCGGAAGCCGACGAGATACGCGAGGGTGGCCATCGTGCCCGATCCCGAACAAGGGCCGGGCAAGGGCGCCCGGTTGCTGCGGTGCAATATGCGCCTGCCCGGGATCGCGCGTGAGAGGTCTCTTTTGCGGCCTGCCATGCAGGGAAAGCATGAAGCGCGCACGAAATCTTCACCGACCCGGTCCGCCTACGGTCTCGGCCGGGTGCGGTGCAGCGAATGCAGATTCCGGGTCCGTTACCGTCCGGCAGGGGAACCGGCATCGAGGGGCAGGCAGCCGCGGGCCTCGAGCCCCTCGCGGATCGCCCGCTTGGTGATCTTGCCGTAGCCGGATTTCGGCAATGCGTCCCAGAAGAACACCCGCTTGGGCAGCTTGTAGCGGGCGACCTCGCCGGAGAGCCACGCGATCAGCTCCGCCTCGCCGACTTCAGTGCCGGGACGGGTGACGCAAACCGCCACGCCGACCTCGCCCCAGGCCGGGTCGGGCACCCCCAGGATCGCCGCCTCGGCGATGGCAGGGTGCCGCAGCAGCCTCTCCTCGGTCTCGCGCGGATACACGTTCGACCCGCCCGAGATGTACATGTCGGAGGCGCGGCCGGTGATGAACAAGAACCCTTCCGGGTCGAGATGGCCGAGATCGCCGGTCCGGAACCAGCCGTTCCGGAAGGCGGCCGTGTTCGCCTCCGGGTTGTTGTAGTAGCCCGCGAACACCGCCGGGCCGCAGACGCAGATCTCGCCGGTCTCGCCCGCCGGCAGCTCCCGCCCGTCCCCGTCCTGGATCTGCACCTGCATGCCGGTGCGCTCGAAGCCGCAGGTGCCGACCTTCACACCCGGCCCGTCCTCGGCGGCATGGAGGCGGGGCGGCAGCACGGTGATGTTGCCGGTCACCTCGCCGAGCCCGAAATACTGGACCAGCACCGGCCCGAGCGCCCGCAGCGCCCGCTTCTGGTCCTCCCGGTACATCGGCGCGCCGGCATAGATCACGTGGCGCAGGCTCGTATGGTCGTGGGCCGCCACCGCCGGGTGCTCGGTGATGAGCTTCACGATGGTCGGCACCGTGAACAGGTTGGTGATGCGCCACCGCTCCACCAGGGACCAGACCTCCGCGGGGTCCAGGCGCGTGCCGCCGGTGAGCACGGTCTTCGCGCCGGCCGCGACCTGGGCGAGCTGGTGGATGCCGGCGCCGTGCGAGAGCGGCGCGACGACCAGGGAGGCGTCGGCCTCGGTGGTGCCCGGCATCAGGTCGCAGAGATGGTTGGTGATGACGAAGGCCATCTGGCCGTGGGTGAGCACCGCCGCCTTCGGCCGGCCGGTGGTGCCCGAGGTGAAGAAGAACCAGCACGGGTCGTCGTGCTCGACATCGGCGGTCGGGGCCGCCTCCCCGGCATGCGCGGCGACCAGGGCGTCGTAATCCAGCCCGAAGGCCGAGCCGCCGATCTCGACCACGAGGCCCAGCTCGGGCACGGCCGCGCGGATCGCGGCGGCGTGATCGGGGAACTCCGTGCCGCAGATCAACGCCGAGGCGCCGCTGGCGCTGGCGAGATAGGCGACCTCCGCGGGCGTCTGCCGAAAGTTCGTCGGCACCCAGACGGCGCCGAGCCGGAAGCAGACGAACATCGACTCGAACAGCGGGTTGCCGTTGCGGGCCTGGACCAGCACGCGGTCGCCCTTGGCGATCCCCCGGGCCGCCAGCGCCGCCGCCATGGCGTCGACCCGGGCATCGAGGGCGCCCCAGCTCCAGCTCCGGTCACCCCAGGCGAGGCCGATCGCGTCCGGCCAGCGGCGGGCCGCCCGGCGCAGGAAATGGGCGAGGTTCATCACCCGCCGCGAACAGGGCGCGACGCCGCCGCGCGGCGCCGGCCCCGTCGGGCCGTTCACGCCAGCTTCCCGCAGGCCTTCTCCAGGAGGGACCAGCCCTCCTCACCGTAGCGGCCCTTCCATTCGGCGTAGAAGCCGGCCTTGCGCAGCTTCTCGCGGAAGGGTTCCGGATCGGGCTTGTTGAACACGAGGCCGTTCTTGGTCAGGTCTTCCTGCAAGCTGGCATTGAGCTTGGCGACGTCGGCCCGCTCCTTCATCCCGGCCGCGTTGATATGGCGGGCGACCATCGTGCGCAGATCCTCGGGGATCCGCTCCCAGGCCCGGCGGTTCGCCAGGAACCAGTAGCCGTCCCACATGTGGTTGGTGAGCGAGCAGTATTTCTGCACCTCGTAGAACTTGGTCGTGGCGATCACCGCCAGCGGGTTCTCCTGGCCCTCGACGATCTTGGTCTGGAGGGCCGAGTAGGTCTCGTTCAAATTGATCGAGGCGGGGGCGGCCTCGAAGGCCCGGAACATCGAGGTCCAGAGCGGCGAGACCGGCACGCGGATCCGGAAGCCCTTGAAGTCGTCCGGGCTGGCGATCGGCCGGGTCGAGGAGGTGGTCTGGCGGTAGCCGTTGTCCCAGATCTTCTCCATGGCGACGAGGTTGGCCTTGGCGATCTGCTGGCGGACCCAGGCGCCGAGCTCGCCGTCCATCGCCGGCCAGACGGCGTCGTAATCCGGGAAGGCGTAGCCGATGCCGTTGATCGAGGCGTTGGGCACCAGGGTCGAGAGGATCAGCGGCGACATCGTGAAGAACTCGACGCTGCCCGAGCGCAGCTGGCTCAGCGTGTCGGTGTCCGAGCCGAGCTGGCTCGTGGGGAAGATTTTCAGATCGAACCGGCCGCCGCTCTCGACGCGCAACGCCTCCGCCATCTCGCGGGCGCGGACATTCATCGGATGCGTGTCGGGCAGGTTGTTCGCGTATTTGTAGGTGAAGTCCGCGCGCTGCGCCCGGGCCACGTGCGGCATGGCCACGCCCCCGGCGAGGATCGCCGTCGAGCCCGTCGCGAGGAACCGGCGACGGGACAGGGACGAGCGAAATGGAGACGACATGGGCGGCCCTCCTGATTTGGGCACGCGGGCCCGGCGTTTCCTCAGGGTCCGCGTTCGTGCGCGGACTCTCTGTATCTCGACGCTTCGATAGCGACTGGCCGAAACCAGTCAACGGGGCCGCAGCGGCTCGGCTGTCGGAGCTGGGGACTTGTCAGGCCGTCCGAGCCGGCACCGCGTCGACCCCGCCGGGGGCATCCGCGGCGGACAGCCTGCTCCGGGCCTACGCGGCCGGCACTTGCTGCTCGAGATGGGCGCGAAGGATCGAATACTGCTCGACGACCTTGTCGAGCTTCTCGGTATTCGCCGTCCGGATCCGTTCCGAGCCTTCGTGCGGCCGGTAGGTGGCGGCATAATGGGCGGCATGCGCCTTCAGCTTCGTCGCCACGAAGGCCATGTCGGCCGACCAGGCGACCTCCCGGCGGACCAGCTGGAGGCGCTGCGTGATCTCGAGCCATTGCAGGTCGAGCGCGATGCCGCCGCCCATCTGCTTGAACAGGTCGAACATCGAGTCGAGGATCGCGATGGCGTTCTGCGCGGACACGGTGCCGGCCTCTCAAGCGCCGGAGGTCACGAGATCGGGCCGCGCGTACCAATCGTCGAACAGGGACAATTGCCGGAACCGGCGGCGGTAGCCCAGGCCGGTCAGCAGCGCGTGGATCTTCTCGCGGCTGTCCGAAAAGTTGTGCTCGACGCTGATCAGCGCGATGTCGTGGCGGGTGAAATCGAAGCTGTTCAGCACGTCGAACTCGCCGCCTTCCACGTCGATGCTCATGTAGTCGATCCGCTTGGGCGCGCGGGCCTCCGCGAGGAAGCGCTCCAGCGAGATCGTCCGCACCGGATATTGTCGGCTCTCCTGGCGGAACTGCGCGTGGAAATCGCCTTCCACCAGGTCGTTCATGCCCGACAGCTCGCCGATATCGACCTCGTCGAACAGGACCTCGACCCCGTCGGTCTTGTAGACGCATTTGTCGGAGATGTAGCAGGTTCGGTTCGCGTATAGCGCGGCGTGCCAGGCCCGGGCCGGCTCCGCGAGGGCGCCCTGCCAGCCGAAGGTCTTCTCGAGCAGGAGCGTGTTGCTGAGGCTGATGCCGTCGCAGGCGCCGAACTCGACGAAATAGCCGTGCCGCTTCTCCTTCAGCTCGTACAGGACCCAGAGGTCCTGCAGCAGCTGCGCGTTGGAATACGGGGCCATCTTCGTGGCGAAGGCCAGGAACTCGATCTCGGATTCCAGGAGATGGGGCTTGTCGTCCAGGTTGTTCCTGAGATCGATCAAGGCGTTGAACACCGTCAGGAGCTCGACATCCATGGCCCTGTGTTCCACCTTCTGCATGAGACCGATGCGGGAGTTCGCGGGCGCTCTAAAGACGCGCGCCGCCGAGGGACTGGCCCCCGAGAATCCTGTTCGAGCCCTCGAACAGGACCGCGTGCTGGAGCGAATCCGGCTCGCGGTCCGGGACGGTGCGCGCCGCCTTGCGAATGGCGAGCACGAACCGCTTGCGGCTGAACCCGTAGGGCCGCAGGCTCGCCAACAGGGCCTCGACCAGTTTGGCCATCGCATCGGAATGCGCCTGCGCCCGATCGCGGTCCCGCACGGCCGTGTCGCGCTCCGCCTTGATCAGCGCCAGCTCGATCTGCTGCTGCTGCTGGATCTGGCGGATGTATCGGGTGTCGATGTCCTAGACGGGATTCGTCGTCATACGGAAGTCTCCGAGACCCGGAGGGGATCGGGCCGGGGCCAGGCCGGCGACAGGACCGAGCTCATGTGAAGGCTTCGATTCCTCTGAGGATCGATCCTCGACGCAGCGCCGTCGGCGACGCACCTCTACGCGGCCTGTGCGTCTCGCGCGCCCTGCAGGTCAAGCCAGAGATCCAGACCCAGCGGGCCCTGTTTGCGGATCGCGACCCGCGCCCGCAGCATTTCACCCCCGCGAACGAGCGTCAGATGCTCCGGAATCCCGCCGGCCGTGATCACGCGCACATGGGCGCTGCCCTCGTCGGATGCCAGGATCGCGCAGGGGACGTCGAAGCTACCGAGCCTGATGGTCGCTTTCGGGGGCGGAGTGGGGTGAACGAAATGCTTGCTGGCCATGCTGTGCGCATCCGCCTTCTGGAAGGGGGCAGAGTAGGCCATATCCGATGCGTCTTGTGTCGTCGGGCGGCAACGGCTTCGACAAATGCGCCGGTGCAACGGTCCGTGGTGAGGCTTGACCCGGCGGCGAATGCAGCGCGCTGCGCATGTGTCGACCGGAGGCGGAAGACGTATTCTGTCCTTAGCCTTCAGCACGTGCAGGATGCCGCTGATGACCCGCCTGTCATCGACGCGAGGTTTGCTCCGTTGGCCGTGAGGGCTGGTGTGCCTCGATCTGAGCTGCGGCAGCGGGGTGTCGCGATTCGCGATCTGGATCGCGACCGCATGCCGGCTGGCCCGGTTTGGATCAGGCGCCGTTGGTCCTCTGAATGACGGGCCGAGGATGGCAGGTTTGACCTGACGGATGCCCGGCATCCACCCTCCGTCAGGGCTCAGGATGCCCGAAAACCTCGCGCTCAGCGGGGCCTAGCGTGGTGGAGCAAGGGGCGAACGGGGCACAGGTTATGCGCTCTGGCCATCAGTCCGTCGAAGAGCATTGCCGCCGGTGCGCGGGTCGACAGCATCGCCCTTGGGCAGACCAGGGCGGAGCACGAGCAGAACGCTGGCCAGCACCGCCCGGTTTTTGGTCGGACGGTGCCCGTCCCCCGAACGGCAACGCGGCAGTTGCAGCGGCGGGGCAATCCCGTCCGTGAGTTTTTCGGTGTGCAGTGGTCGATCCATAGCCGATCGATGCATAATCTTAACCATCGTGCCGATTCCAATAGAGCGCGACAAATATTTATTCCAAATACATGCCGTTATTTCGGCATATTGAAAATTTTAATTTTACATTGGGATGATATATATCATGGTGTATTGTAGTTTTTTGGCATAAGACCGATCGATTTATTGATTATAAAATATCTTTCGATGGACCTAGCGCCTCGATCCTATGAATGTTATGGCCGATCGCCAGCATATCGAAGATCTGGACTGATTCATAAATATAAAACTTCGAGACATCAAAACGAATTGTGAAAATGGGTTTGCTGTAATGCTCACGGTCACGCGTACGCCGCTGCGGGTTAGTTTATTCGGTGGTGGGACGGACTACCCGGAGTATTTCGAGCGTGAGCCGGGCGCAGTCGTCGGCATGGCGATCGACAAGTATATTATCATAGCTGCTTTGGGCCTGGTCGGATGCCAGGACTATAATTACAGGCTCAGCTACTCCAAGCTGGAGCATTGTCAGAATGTTTTTGAGATAGAGCACCCAGTCGTTCGGGAGGTCCTGAGGCATTTCGACCTCAGCCACCGCCTCGATGTCAGCGTGATCTCAGATCTTCCGGCGGCGGGCAGCGGGTTAGGGTCATCGTCTGCATTCACCGTAGGGTTCCTGCGGACGGTGTATGCGCTGCTCGGACAAAAGCCGACGAAGATCGAGTTGTCGAAAAAAGCGATTGAGGTCGAACGCGACATCTTATGCGAGAATGTCGGCGTACAAGACCAGCTTCACGCAGCCTTCGGGGGTATAAATCGGTTCGACTTCAGCGGCTCCGCGATCCGAATATCCCCCCTTCAGATGACCTCTGCAACGCTGCGGCAGCTCAACGCTTCAATGGTGCTCGTGCATACCGGCATCGCGCGCCGTGCGACGACAACTGTCGCCGCGCAGATTGCCGTGACGCGGACCCGGGCCATCGACAGGGAATTGTCCGAGCTCTACCGCCTTGTGGCGGAATGCGTCTCCCTGTTGGAATGCGGAGCTCCGGGCTGGCTCACGCAGCTCGGCGAGATGCTCTCAGCGTCGTGGAAGATCAAGCGGACGCTTTCGCCAGATGTCTCCAACGCTGTTCTCGACGATCTGTTCGAGACGATCGTCGCCTCGGGTGCTTATGGAGCGAAGCTGTGCGGTGCTGGGGGCGGCGGCTTTTTCCTCGCCCTGATCGATCCGGAGCGGATTCCCGGCCTAGCCGAACGGGTTGCCCCTCTCTCGGTCATCCCGATCAGCGTCGACGTCGATGGTTCGACCCTGATTTACTGCCAAAGCCGGTAGCCGCCTGTTCGTGAAGCGGCTCAGCTTCAAATCATCACTGACTGAATGAGACGAGACGTCACGATGCGCATTCTGATCACTGGCGGCGCAGGCTATATCGGCACGATCCTGGTGCCGATGTTGCTAGAACGCGGGCACCACGTCACGGTCTTGGACACATTCAAGGCAGGAACTCCGGACCTGTCCGCCGCCTGTCTCTACGATGGGTTCGAGCCCATCAAGGGTGACGCGCGCGATACGCGGATTCTGGACGACCTGGTGCCGAAGCACGATGTCCTCGTCCCGCTTGCGGCCCTGGTCGGAGCACCGTTGTGCAAGGAAGACGCGATCGGCGCTACCACATTGAACCGGGATGCCGTCGTCGCGCTGGTTCAGCGGGCGGGTGGCGAGCAGATGATCGTCTATCCGACGACCAACTCGGGCTACGGCGTCGGTGAGACCGGCAAGTTCTGCACCGAGGAGTCGCCGCTACGACCGATCTCGCTCTACGGCACCACCAAGGTGGAAGCCGAGAAGGCCGTGCTCGACAGCGGGCGCGGCGTCAGCCTGCGGCTCGCGACGGTGTTCGGCATGGCACCGCGCATGCGGCTTGATCTCCTCGTCAACGATTTCACGCATCGCGCCGTGACCGATCGAGCGCTCCTCGTCTTCGAGGGGCATTTCAAGCGCAACTACATCCACATCCGCGACGTCGCCAAAGGCTTCATTCACGCGATGGACAATCACGGCCGGATGCGTGGCGAGGCGTACAATCTCGGCCTGTCGAGCGCGAACCTGTCGAAGCTGGAGCTCTGCGAGCGCATCAAGGCGCACGTTCCGAACTTCGTCTACGTCGAGGCCCCGATCGGCGAGGATCCGGATAAGCGCGACTACATCGTGTCCAACGAGAAGCTGGAGGCGACCGGCTGGTTCCCCGATTTCGATCTCGATCGGGGTATCAAGGAGCTGATCAAGGGCTTCCGGATGATCCGAAATTCTCGGTTCGCCAACGTTTGATCTGTGAAGAAACGCGGATCACTGAACGCTACGCCATGAAGCCTGTCTCTCACTGGCTTCAACGGGTAGCGTCTCGAGGTAATCATGAGCCCGATCGTCAATTTCCTTACGAAAACCCGGGACACCTTCCAGGATGCCCTCGATGATCGGCGCTTCCACGCGACGGTGCTCGAGATTGCCGATCTCGTCACCGCCTCCTTGCGCGGCGGCGGGAAACTCCTGACGATCGGCAACGGCGGGAGTGCCGGCGACGCACAGCACATCGCGGGCGAGTTCGTCTCGCGGCTCAACCACGATCGCCCACCCGCCGCGGCGATAGCGCTGACGACGGACACCTCCGTGATTACCGCGATCGGCAACGATTACGGCTACGAACACGTGTTCGAGCGGCAGGTTCTGGCTCTCGGCCGTCCGGGCGACGTCTTACTCGCGCTTTCCACGTCCGGGCGCTCGCCGAGCGTGCTGAGGGCGATGGATGCCGCTCGTGCGATTGGCGTTCGAATCGTCGCTTTCACGGGCGCGACGGGAGGATCGATGCCGGAGCGGGCCGACGTGTGCCTGCACGCGCCGTCGGATGCGACCCCCCTGATCCAACAGGTTCACATCACCGCCGCGCATATCGTCTGCGGTCTCGTCGAGCAAAACCTGTTCCCGCGCAATGCGGAGAAGTGAGGGGCCGACTATGACCAGGGCGGTGGATGCGAAGCCGGGCGCAGTCAGGCAAGCGATGATCCTGTGTGGGGGCTTCGGCACCCGCCTCGGCGCTTTAACGGCGGCGACCCCCAAGCCGCTCCTGCCCGTGGCTGGCGAGCCGTTCCTGGACGTGCTTCTGTTTGAACTGGGTCGTCACGGATTCACCGACGTCGTGTTGCTGGCGTCGTTCTACAGCGAGAAGATCCGCAGCTACGCCGCCGACAACCCGATCGCCCGCCGCTTCGGCATGACGCTGCGGGTCTCGATCGAGCCGGAGCAGGCCGGGACTGGCGGGGCGGTCGCTCATGCTCTCGCCGAGGCGCAGGAAACGTTTCTTCTCCTGAACGGCGATTCCTGGTTCGATTTCAATCTCCTCTCCCTCACACTCGCCGCATCCTGCCACCCGGATGCGGCGATGATCCTCTCGCTCCGGCGGGTCCCGGACGCGTCGCGCTACGGCGTGGCCGTCCTTGAGGGGGCGCGGATCACGGCGTTCCTGCAACGGCCGCCCGCCCCCGGCCCTGGTCTCGTCAATGCGGGGGTTTATCTCGTGCGCCGCGATGCCCTGACGGGCCTGCCTGCCTCCTGCTCCCTTGAGCAGGACGTGTTGCCCGGGCTGGTCGCCGAGGGACGCGTCTTCGGCCGGGCCTACGACGGCTATTTCCTCGATATCGGCGTGCCTGAGAGTTATGCTCGGGCTCAGACGGAGATTCCAGCCCGCCGACGGAGGGCCGCGGCATTCCTGGATCGTGACGGCGTTCTCAATCACGATCATCGCTATGTCGGTTCAATCGACAGGTTCGACTGGATAGACGGCGCCCGTGAAACCATCCGCGGCTTGAACGACGCCGGCTTTTTCGTGTTCATTATTACGAATCAGGCCGGGATCGCCCGCGGCTTTTACACGGAAGCGGATCTCGCCGTCCTGACGGGGTGGATGCAGGATGAATTGAACGCGGTGGGCGCGCATTTCGACGACCTGCGGTTCTGCCCCTATCACCCCGACGGGACCGTCGAGACCTACAAGGCGGTCCACGCGTGGCGTAAACCGAAACCTGGCATGATCCTCGACTTGATGACCCATTGGGAGATCGATCGAGCGCGGAGTTTCCTGGTCGGCGATCAGGAATCAGATCTTGCCGCGGGTCGAGCGGCGGGGCTCGCCGTGCATCATTTCGTCGCCGATGACCTGCTCGCCTTCATGCGTCAATCGAACCTGCTGTAACGCGCTGCTTCGGATATACATGAAGAAAAAATCATATTTGATTCCATATTTTCTTTGTTAAAACCGGAATTTCTATCTGTAGAATTGATTATTCTGCGAGATTTTTATCGTCGAAACCATGATATTTTGCTTGTTACGAAGAATTTATAGTGTATTTTATGCATAATAACTCTCTTTTACGTAAGATCTGATGTATTTTTGGCATTGGTTCATCCCGCGTGCGGCGTTAGTTGCGCTGTTCGACGTCCACCGTTAAGCGCCTCTTGCTCGTAAATCGCTGCATCGCGGATGGTTACAGGTTTTACAATGACAGGAACGAAACTCGCCATGGCATGCCGCGTCTGCGATGGACGCGATGTCGAGCTGTTCCTCGACCTGACCGATCAGCCGCACTGCAACCGCCTGATCCCGCCGGAACTCGCCGACCGGCGCGAGCCGCATTTCCCCCTGCGCGCCGGCTTCTGCCACGATTGCACGCTCGTCCAGATCGATCACACGATCCCGAAGGAGAGCATGTTCAGCGACTATCCCTACGTCTCGGGGACAACGAAGACGCTGGTCGAGCATTTCCGCCAGACCGCGGCCCGGCTCGTGGAGCGGTACGGCCTCGGGCCTCAGGACCTCGTCGTCGACATCGGCAGCAACGACGGCACGTGGCTGCGGCAGTACGAGCCCTTCGGCCTGCGCCGCTGCGGCGTCGAGCCCGCCTCCAACGTCGTGGAACTGGCCCGCGCCGCGGGCGTGCCGACCGTGAACCGTTTCTTCAATGCGGAAACCGCGGAACTCGTCCGCGCCCAGGACGGTCCGGCGAGCCTGATCACCGCCGCCGGCGTCTTCTTCCACCTGGAGGAGCTGCACAGCGTCGTGAAAGGCATCGTCACGCTGCTCAAGCCGGACGGCGTCTTCGTCGTGCAGGCGATCTATCTGGGTGGCATGATCGAGAATACCGCCTTCGATCAGATCTATCACGAGCACCTGTGCTACTACACGCTGCGCTCCCTGGAGCAGCTCTTCGCGCGCCACGGTCTCGAAGTCTTCGATGTCAGCGTCGTCCCGGTCCATGGCGGGTCCCTCGAGGCGCATGTCGGCTTCCCCGGCGCCCATCCCGTCAGCGACGCGGTCAGGCGCATGCGCGCCGACGAGGAGGCCCGCGGCTACGGCACCTTCGAGACCTATCTCGGCTTCGCCCAGAACGTCCGGCGCCTGCAGGGCGCGCTGCTCGATCTGCTGGAGCGCATGCACGCCGAGGGCAAGACGGTCCACGCCTACGGCGCCCCGGCCAAGGGCGCGACCCTGCTCAACGCCTTCGGCATCGGCCCGCGGCTGGTTCAGTATGCGGCCGAGAAGAACCCGCTGAAGTTCGGCCGCCTGATCCCCGGCGCGCGCATCCCGATCGTCGAGGAGGGCAGCGTGCCCGCGCCCGATGCCTATCTGGTGCTCGCCTGGAACTTCATCGACGAGTTCCTGGCGCGCGAGCGCCGCTACCTCGAAAACAGTGGCGCCTTCATCGTTCCGGTTCCGGAGCTGAAGGTGATCACCGCCGCAGACCTGCCGAAGGCGGCCTGAGCATGGGCGCTCTCCCCGAGACCGTCGTCATCGTCGGTGCGACCGGGTTCGTCGGCCGCAACCTCGTCGCGCATCTCGCCGGTCGCGTGCCGCGGCTGATCGCGGTCAGCCCCTCCGGCCGCGCGGTGCCGGGGGCGACCGAGGCGGCGCGCTTCGACGCCCTGGAGGCGCTGTCGGTCCCCGCCGACACGATCGTGGTCAACGTCGCCGCGCAGCGCTACGATGCCGACCAGTTCGAGACGGCGCAGAGCGATCTGCTCACCGGCAACGCCGAGATCACCAACCGCCTCTACCGGTTCTGCCTGACGAAGGGCATCCGCGAGGTGCGCGCGGCCTCCAGCGTCGCCGTCTATCCGGCGGCCTGCGATCCCCTCGACGATGCCGAGTCGGTCGATCTCAACGCGCCGCCCAATCGGAACGAGGCCTTCTACGCCTGGTCGAAGCGCTGGGGCGAGGTGGTCGCCGACCTCCACGCCGAGCGCTACGGGATCCACACGCTCAGCTTCCGCCTGAGCAATCCCTACGGTCCCCACGACTCGACCGATCCGCGCAAGGCGCATGTCCTGCCGGCTTTCGTGATGCGCGCGCTGGCGCCGGGGGAGCGCTTCGAGATCAAGGGCAACCCGCTGGTCGAGCGCGACTTCGTCTATGTCGGCGACGTCGTCGACGTGTTCGCCCGCTCCCTGGAGATACGGGAGGCGAGCGACGTGCTCAATCTCTGCCGCGGGCAGACCACGACCCTGCTCGACCTCGCCCGCACCATCCTGGAGGTGGCGGGGGAGGACCGGCCGCTCCACGCCCCCGACACGGCGACCCACGGCGTGCTCGCCCGCCGCTCGACCAACCGGCGGCTGCGCGAGCGCTTCGGGATCTCGACCTTCACGGGGCTCGCGGACGGGCTGCGGCCGACGATCGCGTGGTATCGCGAGGCCTATCGCGACGGGGCTCACCATGCCGGGGCCTGAGCACGACATCGTCATCGGGGCCGACGGCTTCCTCGGGCGCAACCTCGTCCCGCGGCTCCGGGCCGAGGGCCGCGAGGTCGTGGGCATCGGACGCGCGGCGGGTGACCTCTCCGACTGGGCGAATGTCGAGCGTGCGCTGCGCGCGGCGCCCCCGGCCGGCCGCATCTTCCACGTGGTGACCCGCCAGCGCACCGGCGCCGTGCAGTACGACATCCAGGGCGAGCTCCTGGCGATCAACGCCCGGATTCACCTCAACGTCCTCGAAGCGTGGCGCCTGTACCAACCGCAGGCCAAGCTCGTCTCCACGGGCTCGTCCTGCACCTATCCGGAATCGGCGGAGCCGCTCCCCGAGGCGCGCTTCGGCCAGGGACCCACGCACTCGTCCGTGATCGGCTACGGGCTCGCCAAGCAGGTCCTGGCGACCGGCTCGGCGGCCTACGCGCACCAGTACGGTCTGAGCTTCCTGCACTGCGTGCTGGCGACCCTGTACGGCCCCCACGACAACAAGGCCGCCGACCGCAGCCACTTCGTCGGCGCCCTGCTCGAACGGGCCGCGCGGGAGAAGGCGGCGGGCGCGCAGCAATTCGAGGTCTGGGGCAACCCCCAGACCGTTCGCGAGGTGCTGCATGTCGATGACCAGATCGACGCGATCCTCGCGGCCGACCGGGTGTTCGACAACGAGATCCTCAATTGTGCCGCCAACACGCCCGTCACCGTCGAGGCGGTGGCGCGGGCGGCCCTGGCCGCCCTCGACTGGTCCGTCCCCTTGGTGAGCCCGCCCGGCTCGTTCCAGGGGGCAGCCTACAAGATGCTCGACTCGACGCGCTTCCTCGACCGGACCGGCTGGCGGCCGCGCATCGATCTCGAAGCGGGCCTGCGCAGGCTCGTGGCGGAGGAATACGCCAAGCAGTGAAGACGCGGCGCATTCAGAGCGCCCGATAGAGTTGCTCGATCGGGTCCTGCGAAACGGCGTTCACCATTGCCCCTCGATCGGCGTCGCGTTTTGGTTTGCTTAAATCTCGGCAGAGGCGGATTGAGGGAGCCTGGATTTGGCGGGTGGTGACAAAAGGCTGTTTGGAACTTGTGATCCGTCGAGCGGCCTGGTTGAGCAGGATGCAGACGAAGACGGCGATGTGCGGGTCGGTCATAACCGGCCCGCTCGCCACTCTCGGGCGGGGAACGCACGGCCCGGCTGTCGAGCACGATTGCTGCCGGGTAGGGCGGGCTGTCCGGGGCCAGGCGCAGCACCACGCGCAGATCCCCGGCCGGGTGCCGGAAGCAGCCGGCTTCCGCCAGCGCTGAGCCTGTTCATACACGACGAACCACAGCGGCAGGTCACGGGATATCAGGCGCGGGCGCCCGGTGATCCGATACGGGTCCCCGGTGCGATTCTTCTCAGACGTTGCCGACTCAGCGGTGCCGGCGTGCGATCAGCCGTGCCAGGCGTGGCCGTAAGGGCAGCGACAGCCGGTAGGCCGCCTCGGCCAGGGGCAGGAGGGGCCGCAGCCCGAAGACGCGCAGGTCGAGGAGGCGGCCGAGCGAATGCCAATGCGGCAGGACCCGCCACAGGCGGGCGAACGCTGCCGCACCCGACACGAGCTGGCCGTCGGCGCCCCGCACGTGGAAGCGTCGCAGCGCGTCGGCCCGGTCGAGATCCGGTCCGAGGCCGACCTCCGGCGCGGTGCGCCCGACATCGACGAAGGCGATCCGCTCGGCTCCGCGGCATTGGCGATAGTGGCCGATCTCGGCCCGGCAGAGCGGGCAGCCGCCATCGTAGTAGACGGTCAGGTCGGAACTCATCGGATCAGCGCTCAGGGTTTGCAGGGCCGGTCCCCGTGCCTCTGGCACGATGGACGAGGCAGGCCGCGACCGGAACGCGGTGCGGGTTTCGGGGAAACGCCCCAGCCCCGTGATCGCCCCCGGGCGGAGGCGGTCTCAGCGTCGCAGATGATCCGGCCCGCCGATTCAGGAGGCTGGGCTGACGCCATGCGAGGCGACGCGCGCCGGGTGCGGGCTAAATCCGAAATGCCCAAGCGGGACCAACACCCCGCAAAACGGATGGTGGGCCCGGCAGGACTCGAACCTGCAACCAGACCGTTATGAGCGGTCGGCTCTAACCATTGAGCTACAGGCCCTGCGCCCGCGGAACGGATAGCCGATCGGGGGGCGTCCGTCACCCGGATTTCGTCGCGGCGCGGGGGCGCCGGGGGCGGGGTGCGGGGCGACGAAATCCG
>NZ_AKFK01000014.1:0-36028 GCF_000272495.1 Methylobacterium sp. GXF4
TGTCCGGGCGGCCTGAGGCGGCATCGCCCGCATGGGCCGGAGAATCCGACGGGTGAAGCCGCCTAGCGCCGGCGTGCCTCCGGCCGCCCCTTGGCCTCGGTGGCGAACAGCATGGAACCGGCCACCGCGCCGAGCAGCGTGGCGATCCCGAGCTTGAGCCAGCGGCGGTCGCTGGCCCGTGCGGTTGTCACGGGAAGGCTGTGTTCGGTCCGGCTCGACATCGGGTTTCCAGCTGCGGATGTGCACCAACGTCCGGGGGACGCGATCTTTCCCCTGTCGTGACGGTCGGCTGGCGCGTTGCTTCGTCGGAAGCCGGCGGCCTATAACGCGGCGACCTCACAGCCGCGACGGCGGGGTCCCTCAGGCCCGCCCTCGCCAACGAACAAAGTCTCACGCAACATGGCAGGCCATTCGCAGTTCAAGAACATCATGCACCGGAAGGGCCGGGTGGACGCGGTCCGCTCGAAGGTGTTCGGCAAGCTCGCCCGCGAAATTACCGTGGCGGCCAAGCTCGGCACGCCGGACCCGGCCATGAACCCGCGCCTGCGCGCCGCGATCATCGCGGCCCGCGCCGAGAACATGCCCAAGGACAATATCGAGCGCGCCATCAAGAAGGCCGCCGGTGCGGAGGGCGAGAACTACGAGGACATCCGCTACGAGGGCTACGGCCCCGGCGGCGCCGCGCTGATCGTCGAGGCGCAGACCGACAACCGCAACCGCACCGCCTCGGACGTGCGCTCCGCCTTCACCAAGTCCGGCGGCAGCCTCGCCGAGACCGGCGCCGTGGCGTTCATGTTCGACCGCGTCGGCGTGATCGGCTTCCCGGCGAGCGTGGCCGATGCCGACACGATGCTGGAGGCGGCGATCGAGGCGGGGGCCGACGACGTCAGCTCCAGCGAGGAGGGCCACGAGGTCGTCTGCGCGCAGGATTCCTACGGCGAGGTCGCCAAGGCCCTGGAGGCCCGCTTCGGGGAGCCGACCCGCACCGGCCTCATCTGGAAGGCGCAGAACACGATCGATGTCGACGACGAGACCGGCGAGAAGCTGATCCGCCTGGTCGAGGTGATCGAGGACCAGGACGACGTGCAGCACGTCTACGTCAACTTCGCCCTGTCCGAGGCGCTGATGGCGAAGCTGGAAGGCTAAGCGCCCCGGTTCGCCAGCTCGGCGCCGAACCGCTCCTGCACGTAGGCGTCGAGCGAGAAGCTGTCGTCCGGCAGCTGGGCCATGAAGCGCTCGGCCACCTCGGTCAGGACCAGGTCCGGCTTCGCCCGGTCGATGTAGGACCAGTCGAGCGACGTGTTCCAGACGAAGTGGACCTCGCGGAACGTCTCCGCGAGCAGGATCGTCAGCATGTACGGCATGACGTGCGAGAACGAGTCGCCGAACAGCGCCAGGCGGCGCGGGTCGGTCGCTTTCGCGTTGCCGTAGACGACGTTGGCGCCGACATGGAGCGTGTGCAGCAGCCCGGCCTTCTCCCGCGCCTCGACGATCGGGCTGGCATAGGTCCGCACCGCATCCTGCTGGATCCGGTAGGCCCGGGACGGCGCCCGGCGGGGCGGGTCGAAAGCGCTGCCGAGGTCGCCATCGTGGTCGATCTGGCTGAACGGCCGCTCGCGCAGATCCGCCCGCGGCTCCGCCCCGAAGGCCCGGCAGATCTCGGCATAGGCCAGGTAGCAGCCGTCGAAGCTCCAATGGGTGTCGGTCCGGCAATAGAGGTCGGATGCGTCGCGGGCGGCGCGCATCGGCGTCACCAGGTCGATGCAGGTCTCCCGCCAGCGCGTCCGCCGGCGCCAATCCGCGTAGAGGCCGGTGAGGCCCCGCCGCCAACGGCTGCCGAGCGGCGGCTCGGTGTGGAGCAGCCGGTAGGCCGGTGAGGCCTCCGGCGCGATGGCGATGCCGTCCAGGCGATCATCGTAAATCAGCAGCTTGTCCGGCGCGACGACGTGGCGGTAGCGGATGCCGAGCGCGCGCAGCCGGCGTTCCCGGGTCGCGACCAGGCTGCGCCAGCTCCAGATCAGGTCGGTGGTCTCCTCCGGGCGCTCGAACTGCCCGAGGATGTCGTTGGTCCCGGTCTTCAGGAACAGCCAGCCGTCCCGCCCG
This sequence comes from Methylobacterium sp. GXF4, assembly GCF_000272495.1. Classification (NCBI taxonomy): domain Bacteria; kingdom Pseudomonadati; phylum Pseudomonadota; class Alphaproteobacteria; order Hyphomicrobiales; family Methylobacteriaceae; genus Methylobacterium; species Methylobacterium sp. GXF4. Next base: position 2,104 of record NZ_AKFK01000014.1, read on the forward strand.
ACATGGATGTGATCGGTGTTGCTCGACGCCATGACGCACTCGGGAGGACGATCGGGAATTCGGCAGCAAGGCGCGGGATGCGGCCCCGGCCGCCGGACGGCAGGGTGACGGGCACTCGATATACGCAGCCGGCAGGTCCCGTCATGTCCGCCTCCGCCAAGCCCCTCCCCAACGCGGCCGGCGCACCGCATAATGCGGCCATGGCCGCTCTCTCGACCGCCGCTTCCGAGGATGCCGAGCGCTGGGCGGCGCTCGCCGCCCGCGACGGGCGGGCGGATGGCCGCTTCGTCTACGCGGTCCGCACCACCGGCGTGTATTGCCGCCCGAGCTGCCCCTCCCGGGCGGCAAGGCCCGAGAACGTCACCTTCCACGCCACCTGCGCGGAGGCCGAGGCCGCGGGCTTCCGGCCCTGCCGGCGCTGCCGGCCGGACGAGCCCGGGCTGGCCGAGCGCCGGGCCGAGGCCGTGGCCAGGGCCTGCCGCCTGATCGACGCTGCGGAGACGATGCCGCCGCTGGCCGACCTCGCCCGCGCCGCGGGCCTGAGCGCCTTCCATTTTCACCGGGTGTTCAAGGCCGCCACCGGGGTCACCCCGAAGGCCTACGCGGCCGCCCGCCGCGCCGAGGCGCTGGCCGCGAGCCTGCCCAAGGCGGCCAGCGTGACCGAGGCGCTCTACGAGGCCGGCTACGGGACCGCGAGCCGGTTCTACGCGGAGGCCGCCGGGCGCCTCGGCATGGCGCCCGCCGCCTACCGCAAGGGCGGGCTCGGCATCCGCATCAGGTTCGGCGTCGGCGCCTGTTCCCTCGGGGCGATCCTGGTCGCCGCCACCGAGGCGGGGATCTGCGCGATCCTGCTGGGCGACGAGCCCGAGCCCCTGGTCCGCGACCTGCAGGACCGCTTCCCGGGGGCGGAGATCGAGGGCGGCGACCCGGAATTCGAGGCCTGGATGGCCCGGGTCATCGGCCTCGTCGAGGCGCCGGGCACCGGCCTCGACCTGCCCCTCGACATCCGCGGCACGGCGTTCCAGCAGCGCGTCTGGGCGGCGCTCCGGGCGATCCCGGTGGGTGCGACCGCCACCTACGCCGATATCGCCCGCGCCATCGGGGCGCCCACCGCCATGCGGGCCGTCGCCCAGGCCTGCGGGGCGAACCATCTGGCGGTGGCGATCCCGTGCCACCGGGTGGTCCGGTCCGACGGCTCGCTGTCGGGCTACCGCTGGGGCGTCGCCCGCAAGCGCGCGTTGCTGACGCGGGAGGCCGGGGGCTGATCGCGCCGCTCAGCGCCGGCCACCCCCGCCGGGCGGGCCGCCGAAACCACCCGGTCCCCCGAACCCGCCGCCGGGGGCGCCCGGGCCCGGCCCCCCCGGAGGACCACCGAAGCCGCGGGGCGGGCCGAAACCGCCGAGGCCGTCCGTGCCCGGGATGCTGCCCGCGCCGGGGCGGGTGTCGATCGTGGGGCCGTGGGAATCGCCGAGGCCGCCGAACGGATTCCGGCCTCTGCCCGGCTCTGCGCCGAGCCGGCCTGGCCGCTCGCGGGGCATCTCCGGCAGGTCGGGCAGCTTCTGCAGGTCGAGGCGGTCGCGCTCGCGCTCGAACCGGGGCGATCCCGGCTGCCGGGACGGTTCGGAGGGGATCCGGTCGTCGACCCGGAGCCGCTCCAGGGTGAGGCCGCCATCCGGCGCGACGTCGGCAGTGAGCACCCCGTGCACGCTGCCCTGGCGCGGCACCCGCAGCCCGGCATAGCCCGACACGGCGAGGCCCGAACCGAGATCGAGGCCGGCGCCCGCATCGGCCCGGCCGATATAGGCCTCGATCGACACCCGCCGGAGGCCCGGCGGGAAGGGCAGCCCGACCTCCGGGGTGTTGGTCACGTCGAGGAGTCCGGGTTCGGTCACGCCGGTCACCATCGCGCGCCGGCCCGGGGGCAGGGCGTCGGCGCCCTTCAGGCGCAGGCCGCCGATCGCCAGGCCCCCGTCCGCGTCGCGCCGCACCGGCCCGGCGACGCGGTCGGGCCCGAAATTGCGCGGCTCGATCAGGCTCGCCACGATCACGCCGTCCGGCCGGCGCAGGCCGCTCACCGCCACCCGGGTGCCGGCTTGCCAATCGCCCGCGAGCCCGGTCGTGGCGACCCGCTGGCCGAGCACGATGATCTGCCCCGGGGCGACGGAATCCACCCGGCCGACAACCTCGCTGGTCACGTCGATGCGGCTTGTGCCGAGGCCGCCGCGCTCCGGCCGGGCGACGACCTGCACGACCTGGCCGATCTTCAGGTCCGCGGCCTTGGCGGGTTCCCCGTCGATCCGCACCTCGACCTCCGACGGGTAGGCGATCCGCAGGTCGTTGACGATGATGGAGCCGAACCGGCGGATCGTGCCGATCACCCCGGTGCCGCCGATGCCGCGGTCGCCCTCGCCGAGGGGGCCGTCCTTCGGCTCGTCGGTCATCTTCATGCCGGTGCCGCCGATCCCCTGATCGGGCGGGCTCTCCTGGGGCCGGGCGATTCCGGGCCGCAGGGTGGCGGCGCCCGCGAGCAGGCGCAGGACGAATCGGCGGTTCGGGAAGGATCGCACCGGCCGGCCTCTCAGCGCCCGTCCGCGGGCCGGGCCGGCGGTGCCGCCTCGGCGTAGACGTAGAGGCCGAAATTCCAGCGGTGCGCGCCGCCGGGATCGGTCGCGCAGGCGGCATGCGCCTCGCGGTTGGCCTGCTGCAGGGCCGCCATGGCGATCTCGCGCGCCCGCGCCTCGAGCTGGGCGGCGAGTTCCTTGGACAGCCCGTCGTAATGCACGGCCCGCTCGAGGAAGCGCGGCGTATCGCCGAGGATATTGGCGACGCTCGCCGCGATATGGTCGTGCAGGTTGCGGCCGAAATAGTAGAGTTGCGGCTCGGCCCCGCCGTCCCCGCGCGGCACGTAGGCGGCCTCTGCCAACACGATCCGGTCCTGCGCATCTGTGAAGGCGAGCCCGCGGTCGAGCCACTCGTCGAGAACCGCCCGGGGGCGCAGGTCCCGGGTCACCCCGGCGACCAGGGCCTCAAAAGACGGCGCGCCCGCCTCGGCGGTGCGCGGCAGCGGCAGGGGCTGGCCCTGCGGATCGGTGAAGGCCGGGTCGGCGATCCAGCGGGCGATGATCCGGCTCGTGCGCGAGACCACGGCCGGCACGGCGCTCACCGGCGCCCCGGCGCCGCGCAACCGGCGCACTTCCTTGCGGTGGATGCCGGTGAGCAGGGAGACGCGGCTGTCGGTCTGCTCCTTGCCGGGCAGGGCGAAGTCGTGCTCGGCCACGTTGACATAGAGCTCGCGCAGCAGGTCGGTGAGCGCCGGGAAGGTGAGGCCGCGGGCAACGAGCAGGCGCACGAGCGGCCGCAGCAACCGCGCGAGCGGGGCGTGCAGGGCGGCGCCCTCCGGTCTGGTGTCGACACTCTCGGACATGGGGCATCGTTAGCGGATGTGCCGTGGGAGACAATCCCACAGGCGGCGGATCCGCGTGCGGGCCTCCTGATTTCCGATTGACGTGGGAATTTTGCACACGTATCTTGGAGTCGTGGGCAAATTTCCCACGTATTATTGGGGGTGAAGAGGATGCGGGTTGAGACGCGTAGGTTGGTCGCCGAACCCTTGCCGCCCCTGACGCTTCCGCGGACGATGTCCCGCCGGTCCCCTCGGATCGATCCGCTCCTGCGGCTCAGGCGCATCGCCTATCTCCTCGCCGCGCTCGGACTGCCGGCCATCGGCATCGTGGCCGCGGATAAGGTCCACCGGCTCTGTGAAACGGGGACGTTTCGGACCGCCGCGATGCCTTTGAGCGGGGGAGCGACGCTGTCCGGCGCCGTCGCGCGCCTCCGTGCTGCGGAGGCCGTGGTTGCAGAGGCGATAAGCACGGACATGCGATCCTGAGCATGACGGTTGAACACGTCGGCGATCCGGTCCGGCAGCCACCCGCCTGCGGCGGCGGCCCGATCCTCGATCTCGCCCTCTGCCTGATCCTCGCCGTGATCGTCATGGGCCTTCTGCTGCTGGCTCTGTGAGCCGGCGCGTCGCAGGAACAACAGATTACAGCGCCGGCGCTCCTGGCCATTACAGTGCCGGCAAACAGGATGCGGGCCGCGCGCAGGTCGAGACGGGTGCGAAATGCGGATTCAGGGCAATAACCGTCACGACCGATCTTGACGGTATCGCTGCATTCGGTCGCTATGCGAGACGTTCGGCTTCGCGAATCCGTCCGCCGCCCGGGGAATCCTCGGCGGGCCGGGAAGGCGGCCGCCGAATGCTGCGCTGCGGACGCGGCGCGGCGTCAGCAGGCAGACGCGAGCAGGATCGGCCGTGATTGTTTCCCGCCCCAAGGCCGTCGCGACGGCCCTGTTCGCCCTCGCACTCGCCGCCGGCGCCGCAGCGGCGCAGGAGATCGTGCCGCCCGGGCCGTCCGGCCGGGGCGCGCTCCTGATCTACGGCAATTTCTGCGGGCCGGGGAATCGCGGCCCCGGCTATCCGCCGATCGACGCGCTCGACCGCGCCTGCGCGCATCACGATGCCTGCTGGCCCGACCCGGATTCGGGCCTGATGCCGAGCTGCGCCTGCAACCGCCGCCTCGAGGTCGAGGCGGGTCAGGTCGCCCGCGATCCGCGCGCGCGCGCCGAGACCCGGCAGGCGGCACAGTTCATCGCGGATTTCGCGACCGCGCTTCCCTGCGCCGAAGCGTCGTCGGCGCAGGCGCGCTGATCAGGCGGCGTCGGCCGGGTTGGCCGCCGCCTTGGGACCGCCCTTGGCGACGCCGACCAGGGCCGGCCGCAGCACGCGCTCGCCGATCACGTAGCCGGTCTGCACGACCTGCACGACGGTACCGGCCGGGACGTCGGGGTTCGGAACCTCGAACATCGCCTGGTGGCGGTTCGGATCGAACTTCTGGCCCTGCGGCTCGACGGGCTTCACCCCGTGGCGCTCGAGGGTCTTGACCAGGTCGCGCTGGGTCAGCTCGATCCCGTCGATCAGCCCCTTGAGGGCGCCGTCCGCCGAGGCCTTGGCGTCGGCCGGGACGCTCTCCAGGGCGCGGTGGATGTTGTCGGCCACGTTGAGCACGTCGCGGGCGAAGTTCGTCACCGCGTAGGCGCGGGCATCGGCGATCTCCCGCTCGGTGCGCCGGCGCAGATTCTCCATCTCGGCCAGCGTGCGCAGCATCCGGTCCTTCAGCTCGTCGCGCTCGGCGGTCAGCAGGGCCAGGGCCTCGGCGACCGGATCGACGGACGCCCCCTCGGCGGGCTTGCCCGCAGGCGCGGTATCCTGGGCCGCGCTGGCACCGGCCTCGACCGTGGTCTGGCGCTGGTCATCCTGGGACATGTCGTTGCTCGTCATCACGTTTCAGTCGTCGACAGGGATGGGTGGGAGGTTATCGGATTCGGCGCTGATATCTGACCCGGAGCGGCCGAAATCAACCCGCACGCTCACGCCTCGCGCGGCGGCGGTGCGGCGACCAGGGCCTCCAGGCCCTCGGCCCTGAGCATGGCGACGTCGCCCGCGAACACGTCCAGCATCGCCTTCCGGATCGCGGCCTGGCGGTCGGGCTGCGTCACCCGGGTGCCGGTGAGATCGGTGACGTAGAAGACGTCCACCGCGCGTTCGCCGAAGGTCGCCACATGCGCCGAGGTGATGTTGAGCGAGAGCCGGCCGAACGCGGTGGTCAGCTCGTAGAGGAGGCCCGGCCGGTCGAGGCCGGTAACCTCCACCACGGTCTCGCGGGAGGACAGGGCGTTGTCGATCCCGACATCCGGCGGCACCAGGAAGGTCTTGGCCCGGGCGCTGGTCGGCGGGTGCTTGTCGGCCACGAGGTCGGCGATGCGGATCTCGCCCTTCAGGGCGCGCTCGATCGCCGCCGTGATGCGCTTGGTCCGGCGCAGCTCGTCGTCGTCGCGCTCGAAGGCCCGGGAGATGAAGATCGTGTCGAGGGCGAAGCCGTCGGTGGTGGTGAAGATCTGGGCGTCGACGATGTTGCTGCCCGCCGCCGCGCAGGCGCCGGTGATGATCGCGAGCAGGCGCGGGTGGTCCGGCGAGTAGATCGTGATCTCGGTCACCCCGCGCACCGGGTCGAGCGCCACGTCGGTGGCGCTGGTCCGGCCCTCGCTCAGCACGTCGCGCAGGAAGATCGCGTTCTTGATCTGGCGGGGGCTGTCGACCTTCAGCCAGTAGGCCTGGCCGTGGCGCGCCGCATAGGCGTCGAACTCCTCGGAGGCCCAGCCGGGCAGCTGCTCGCGCAGGCTCATCTGCACGAGGCGCACCCGGTCGGTGCGGGCGATCTCGGAATGGCCGCCCGAGAGGAACACCTCGGTCTCGTCGTAGAGGGTGCGGACCAGGGTGCCCTTCCAGGCGGTCCACACGCCGGGACCGACCGCGCTGATGTCGGCCACGGTCAGGATTGTGAGGAGCTTGAGCCGCTCCAGGCTCTGCACCACCGAGGCGAAGCGCTCGATCGTCTTGGCGTCCGAGAGGTCGCGGCTCTGCGCGGTCATCGACATCAGCAGGTGATGCTCGACCAGCCAGGTCACGGTCTCGGTCTCGGCTTCGCTCAGGCCGAAGCGCGGGCAGAGCTTTTCCGCGATCGCGGCCCCGGCGATGGAGTGGTCCTCGGGCCGGCCCTTGGCGATGTCGTGCAGCAGGATCGCCACGTAGAGCGCCGTTCGGTTGTGGATCGTGTGCACGAGGCGCGAGACCAGCGGGTAGGCCTCCTCGGCGCGGCCCGATTCGATCGCCGCCAGGATGCCGACGGTGCGCAGCAGGTGCTCGTCCACCGTGAAGTGGTGGTACATGTTGAACTGCATCATCGCGACGATGCGGCCGAAATCCGGGATGAACCGGCCGAGCACGCCGGCCTCGTTCATCTCGCGCAGGGCCTCCTCGGGGGCGTTGCGCGAGGTCAGGATGTCGATGAACAGCCGGTTGGCCTCCGGATCCGCCCGCAGGGTCGGGGTGATGAGGCGCCGCGACCGGTTCGCCAGCCGCTTGGCGTCCGGGTGGATCGCTAGGTTGTGCCGGTCGGCCAGCCAGAACAGCCGGATCAGGTTGACCGGATCGCGCTCGAACGCGTCCTCGGCCCGCAGGTTCACCCGGCCGTGGTCGATCCAGAAATCCTCGGCCTCGATGGCGGTGGCGCGGAACCGGTCGCGGAACCGGCCGATCCAGCGGTCGAGCACCGGCGTGCGCTTGGCATGGCGCGCCTCCAATTCGGCGCAGACGATGGCGGTGAGATCGCCGACATCCTTGGCCACCCGGAAATAGGCCTTCATGAACCGCTCGACGCCGGACAGGCCGCCCCGCGCCTCGTAGCCGAAGCGCTCGGCGATCCGCGGCTGCAGGCCGAAGGATAGCCGCTCCTCTGAGCGCTTGGTGACGAAGTGCATGTGGCAGCGGACCCGCCACAGGAACTCCTCGCAGCGCTCGAACAGCGCGTATTCCTCCGGGGTGAACAGCCCGGCGCCCACGAGCTCGATCTGGTCGCGCACCCGGTAGGTGTACTTGGCGATCCAGAACAGCGTGTTCAGGTCGCGCAGGCCGCCCTTGCCGTCCTTGACGTTGGGCTCGACCAGGTAGCGCGAGGAGCCGGCCTTCGAGACCCGGGCGTCGCGCTCGCGCAGCTTCGCGTCCACGAACTCGGCGGCCGAGCCGACCACCAGCTCGGCGTCGAAACGCGTCACCAGCTCCTCGAACAGGATCCGCGTGCCGAACAGGTAGCGCGCCTCCAGGAGCGCGGTGCGGATCGTCATGTCCGCCTTGGCCTCGCGGAGGCATTCCTCCACGGAGCGGGTGGCGTGGCCGACCTTCAGCTTCAGGTCCCACAGGACGTAGAGCATCGCCTCGACGACGCTCTCGGACCAGGCGGTCTGCTTGTAGGGCAGCAGGAACAGCAGATCGATGTCGGAGCCCGGCGCCATCGTGCCCCGGCCGTAGCCGCCCGTGGCGACTACGGCGAGCTGCTCGCCGGTCGAGGGGTTGTCGTTGGGGTAGAGCTGCCGGACCACCGCGTCGTGGATCGTCCGCACCACGGCGTCGGTCAGATCCGACAAAGCCTGCGCGCAGCGGAGCCCGTTGCGGTCCTCGAGCAGCTGCGCCTCCGCGGCGCGATGGCCCTCCTCGATGACGCGGCGCAGCTCGGGCACGAGCAGGGCGCGCAGCTTGGTCGGCTCGCGGGCATCGCGGTCGAGGTTGTCGAGAACCGTTTGGAGGGCGGCGGCGGGATCGAACATGCCCCCCGTTAGCATGATATGCCTACGCCGCCAGCCGTGCGTCGAAGGACCGGCGCGCCGGCGCGGAATGCCACCGCTATTCCGCGGCCGGGAGATTCAGGGCCAGCAGCCGCGCGGTGCGCGGGCGGCCGGTCGCCCCCGGCGCCGAGTCGTTGGCGCGCCGCCGTGCATCGGCGATGGCCGCGTGGACGCCGTCCACCGCCAGGATGAGCGCGCTCACCGTCCGGGCGTCGATGCTGCGCTCCCGGGCGTAGCAGACGACATCGGCCACGAGCCCGTCGGTCTCGACCGCGATGGCGTCGAGCTCGGCCGTGGTCGTGGCCGCCCGGACCTCCCGCATGATATCGAGCAGGCGGTCGAGCACGATGTCGATGCGCTCCCGGCGCTTGCGCGCCAGCCGCTGCCCGATCCAGGCGATGCCGGAGCCGATCGTGCCGCCGAAGAAGGCGAGCAGGTAGATGTAATCCTCGTAGCGATCGAGGAAGGTCTGCTGCTCGCGCTCGAAATAGTCGACCGCGCCCGGGTGGTTCGGCAGGCGCGCCGAGGTCGCCGCGACCGTGGTGTCGAAATCGGGCGCCTTCATCAGCTTGGCGGCCGGAGCCGCGGCGGCGAGCCGCGAGCGCCACTCGAACAGGTGCTGCGTCGCCGAGGCGATCGCGACCCGGCTCACCGAGCCCCGCGCCATCAGCCGATAGGAGGCGCCGACGGTGCGGACCTCCTCGTCCGGGCGCTTCGGGCGCCCGCCGAAGGTCCCGGCCGGGATGGTCACCGCCTGCAATTCCGGGAAGCGCTGCAGGATCGCGTCCCCGTCCGGGATCGACACGAAGCCGATCTTGCGCTCGGGGGAGCCCAGCTCGATGGCCCGCACCACCGCGCCGGCGATCTTCGAGGCGGGGCTCGCGATCACCGCCACCGCGTCGACCCGCTTCTCGGCGATCGCCGCTGTGACCTCGCCGATCTTCAGCGGCACCACCTGCACGTGGCCGGCGGCGATCTCGGCCTCGGTCGCGGGATCGGCCTCCGGCGCCTCCGCCAGCGGGCTGTCCGGCAGGAGGTCGTAGAAGGAGAGCAGGTTGGTCAGGAACGGCAGGTCGGCGCCGTGGCGCACGACGACGCCGAGCCGCTTGCGGGCCAGCGCCGGGACGTCCTCGATCTCGGACGCCTCGGGCGCCGCGATCACCAGGGCCTCGTCGTGCAGGATCGCCAGGGTCAGGCCGTTCTCGGGCAGGAACACGTCGGGCCGCACCACCGCGAGGTCGGCGCGGTTGCGCTGGAGCGCCAGGGCGCTGTCGCGCACGTCGGAGAACCGGACGACCTTGAGCCGGACGTCCTCACGGCTCCGGTCGAGAGCGCTGGCATAGGCCTCGATCAGGGCGGCCTCGGCGCCGTCCTGGGGGCCGACCGCGACCGTCAGGGTGGTCGGGCGCGACAGATAGACGATCCCGGCCGCGATCGCGGCCAGCCCGAAGGCCAACAGGACGAGGAGCCACTCGCGGCGCATCACGATCGTCGCCGCGGCGCGCAGGCGTCGCCGCCACGGGCCGTGGTTGAGATCCGGCGTAGGGCGTTGGTCCGGACCATGGCCGAGCCTGTCGCGTTGCGCGCGTTCCATCCCCAAGTCATGGAACGCAAACCTGTCGAGATCGTGAAGAACCGGTGAAACCCCCATTCGTTGCAGAGTCCGGGCCAGACGGCCGCCCCGCGTACAAGGACCGGCCCGCCGAGCGTCGGCCGCCCGGCCCGGTCAGCGCGGCCTGGCTGCAGCGGGTCGCGCTCTACTATCTCGAGCGCTACAGCGCCTCGACCGAGATGCTGCGCCGGACCCTGGCGCGGCGGGTCGACAAGCGCGCGCGGCTGCGCGGCGAGGATCCGGCCCCCTTCGCCGAGATGATCGACGCCACCGTGGCGCGGGCGGTCTCGGCCGGGCTGGTGGACGACGTCCGCTTCGCCGACATGCGTCTCGCTACCCTGCGACGCCGCGGCACGTCGAGCCGGGGCGCCGCGGCGAAGCTCGCCGCCAAGGGGGTGCCCCGCGACGTGGTCGAGGCGGCCATGCAGGCCGAGCGCGACGCGATCCCCGACGTGGAAGCCGCCGATATCGAGCTGCAGGCCGCCCGCGCCTACGCCAAGCGACGGCGCCTCGGGATCCACCGCAGGCCCGACACGCGGGCCCTGCATCGCGACCGCGACCTCGGCGCCCTGGCCCGGGCCGGCTTTTCCTACGACCTCGCCCGTCGCGTGGTCGATGCCGACCCGGACGAGATGGAGTGATCCATCGGGTCTGGGTCTTGGACCGCTTCGGCGCTCTGCCGTACGCGCTTCGGTAGCATGCGGACGACCTCCGGCGCTGCGCTCGCCGGCCGCAGGTCGGCCGGTTCCGAGTCGGTCATCTGGGGATTATGGAGGCGCCGCAGCCTAATCGTTCAGCGTGTAGCCGGGATCGAGGCGCTCCCGGGCGAAACTGCTGAGCGCCGATCAGACGGTGTTCGTCGATATCTGGATCAGCCCTACTGCATCGCGGGCAAGCTGATCCAATTGCCCCTGGTCTTTACTTCTTTCGCCAGTTCGATCTTGACTGCACATCGACGATTACTGAAAATTACCTCATATTTATCGTCCCGGCGTGGATTTATGATACGGGTTTCGAACCAGTTGTCGTCAGCGCTCTCGGTCGGAGGATTGGCAACATAGGCCATGACCGGATTGTCGCCCGAGAAATCGATATGACCGCTCCCGAAAAAACAATTCGTTGACGGCCGAAAATCCGAGCGAAAAGACGCTGAGGTTTTAGAAAAACTGTCTCTTCTTTCATGGATGCTGCTGATGGGCTGATCAGCGTCGTAACCTTTTGATGTCAGCGCCCTTTTAAGCCCCTCTATATATTTCGCAGCTTGCTTATTAAATTCAGATTCGAGTCGCTTGCGCTCGGCCGTAAAATTCGAGCGATCCGCATCAGAAATATCCTCGTCCCTCAATTTCTTCCAGATATTGCTCAATGAAACTTCGACCGGATTCGTCGGTTCAATGGTCTTTGCTCTCCAGTGAAGACCATCAATGTCAAGGCTCTGAACAGCAATTTTGTAGCGGCAAGTCGGCGATCCGATTGCCAAAACAAACGTATTGGCTTGCCCCGCCTCGAATTCAGGAGGCTGTTGGTGGCCGCGGATTGTAGTGCCCTCAGTCGTATCAGGGTAAAATACGATATTACCATTCGATACCTGGAACGATAGTGTGTTGGGATAGCAGGAATAAGGTAGAGATTCAAAAGCGAGAACCATCTTCCTTGGCGTGAATGCCCTCCATGCCATAGGCTCTAACGATCGATCGTCGCTTCCATCAAATGCAACAATTGGCCGATATTCTTTAATTTCGTAAATATCATAGCGGATTAACGGTTGAGAATATGAGACTGTTCCTTTCAATAATAACAGGGCCAGAACAAATACCCGGACCATGTGCCCTCCCTGTTCGGGTCGCCTCGGCTCCTTTCGCGGGGGAAGGCCCGCCTTTTCGTTGGCGGACCTTCACTCAATATGTCGACCAGAGGCTTGTTGCAGGGGCAGGATCAACACACCGGAAATACTATAGCTCCGGTGCTATTGTTCGAAAAAGTGTTGTCTCGATTATTTCCTTGCCTGCGTGATAAGTTTTATTGAATGATATCCGTGGGGCGCGATAAAGGGCCTTTGATGTCGTACCTTAGACATAGATCGTCGCACCTACGCCGCGGTCGGTGGGGTCAATTGGAGCTGGCGTTGAATCTTGGGTCGATGTTGAGCCGTTTCCGTCCCCACTCCCGACTCCGACAGCAGGCGTTCCACCCCCTCCAACGCTTCCGCTGCCGTCGCTGCTACCGGATGAGCCGCCAGGGCCAACTGAAATGTCACGCGAATTCACATCATCATCTACGCTTTGCGGCCGTAAAACACTGTCCTCATTGTTCGAGCGCGGACCCGTGTCCTGATATGCCCGGTTCGCCGCCGAAACGCTCTGATCACCGCCGTTACCTTGTTGGGATGACGCTGTTGAGCCGTCCGTGCTGGCAAGGCTGAGGATTGCATCGCCCTGTCGGGGCGAGACAGTTTGCGCGGGGCGCGGATCGGCGGACTGGTTGCTGGGCGCGGTTTTGACAGCGTCCGACCGATTATTGTCGGAGCTGGCTACCGAGTCTGGGACGATGCGAGCTTGTAGGGCGGATGCCGGAGCGATGGTGGCACTCATCAGACAACTCCTGTTCAAGCGACCCGGAGGACCGAGTCGAGTTCAAATATAGCCCCCAATTATGTAGACGAATTCGCCAGACGCCAGCATCATGCTTGGTTTCGTCCATTTTTCGGCACCCATCAGGTACCTCAGGCGAATTTTTTCGTCCACAAGACATAACAATGGAACGCGATGCCAAGGAATCAAGTGCGCGTTTGCATTTTGTCATTCTAATATTGGTTCCGTAATTACTTAATTCTTATGTGTAAATTATTTATCTTTAATCCTTCAGGGCAAGTAATATACTAGCCGATAAATATTGTCCTGCCTCGGCATTCTGAACAGGACGCCATGCGGAAGCGAACCAGAGGATTGCCTGCGCTCGGGGTGCGGCATCGCGGACGGGGGCCGGGCGCCGGTCGGCCTTGCCTCTTGAGGCCTCTCGTTCATTGTCTGTTCGATGGACGAGACCCTGGCCAAGAAACTGCGCATCCTGGCCGATGCCGCCAAGTACGACGCCTCCTGCGCCTCCTCGGCGGCGCCGAAGCGCGCGGCCGGGAAGGATGGGCTGGGCTCCACCACCGGGGCCGGCATCTGCCACGCCTACACGCCGGACGGGCGCTGCGTCTCGCTGCTGAAGATCCTGCTGACCAATTGGTGCCTGTTCGACTGCGCCTACTGCATCAACCGGCGCTCCTCGAACGTCCGGCGGGCGAAATTTTCCGTCGAGGAGGTCGTGAACCTCACCCTCAACTTCTACCGGCGCAACTACATTGAGGGCCTGTTCCTGTCGTCCGGCATCATCAAGTCGCCGGACCACACGATGGAGCTGCTGACCCGGGTGGCGAAGTCGCTCCGGCGCGACCACGGCTTCGCCGGCTACATCCATCTCAAGTCGATCCCGGAGGCGAGCCCCTGGCTGATCGAGGAGGCCGGCCTCTACGCCGACCGGCTCTCGATCAATGTCGAGCTTCCCACTGAGGCGAGCCTGGAGCGGCTGGCCCCCGAGAAGGACGGCGCCGCGATCCAGAACGCCATGGCGCAGATCGGCGAGCGCATCGTCGAGGCCAAGGCCGAGAAGCGGCGTTTCTCCCCGGCCGGGCATTCGACCCAGGTGATCGTCGGGGCCGACGCCACCACCGACGAGGCGCTGATCCGCAAGAGCGCGCATCTCTACGGCAGCGTCGGCCTGAAGCGGGTCTATTATTCGGCTTTCAGCCCGATCCCGGACGGGTCGTCAATCCTGCCGCCGAAGCCGCCGCCGCTCCAGCGGGAGCATCGGCTCTACCAGGCCGACTGGCTGCTGCGGTACTACGAGTTCACCCCCGACGAGGTCGCCGACGCCTCGGACGGCGGGATGCTCGCCCTCGACATCGACCCGAAGCTCGCCTGGGCGCTCAAGCACCGCGAGAAATTCCCTGTCGACGTCAACAAGGCCGACCGGGAATGGCTGCTGCGGGTGCCGGGCCTCGGCGCCAAGGCGGTCGACAAGATTGTCCAGGCGCGCCGCCACGCGACCCTGCGCCTCGACGACGTCGCCCGACTGACCTCCGGGCTGAAGCGCGCCCGCCCGTTCCTGATCGCCGCCGACCATCGCCCGGTGGGGCTCACCGACCGGCTCGACCTGCGCGAACGCCTGGTCGAGCCGGCCCGGCAGCTGAGCTTGTTCTGATGAGCGGCCTGCGTGCATTCCCTCCCTCCGCTGTGGGGGAGGGTGGTCCGCGAAGCGCGGCGGGGGAGGGGAGCGACGATTCCGGACAGGGCGGGACGATGGCTCCAACCACCACCGTCGCGCTGCCCCTCTCCCGACCCTCGCTCACGCGAGGCCCACCCACCCCCGCGGAGGGGGGAGGGACTGCGTACACGCCGCAGAGCATCCTCCTGCGCCCCGGCGCCGATCTCGCCGGTTTCCGGGATGCCGCACGCCGGCTCGTGGCGCAGGGCGTCCCGCCCGAGGCGGTGACGTGGTCGGTGACGGATTCGCCCGGCTTGTTCGGTGACGAGACGGCTCAGGCCCCCGCCGGCCCGCTCGCCCTGCCCAAGGCCGTCGCCGGCCTGATCCCCCAGGTGATCCCTCATCGTGATCCGGAGCGCTACGGCCTGCTCTACGCCCTGATCTGGCGGGTCTGCCAGGGCGAGCGCCACCTGATGGAGGTCGGCAGCGATCCCCTGGTCCACCGCCTGCACCGGATGGCGAAGGCGATCGGGCGCGACCTGCACAAGATGCACGCTTTCCTGCGGTTCAGCCGCGCCGAGGATTCGGGGGGCGAGCATTTCGTGGCGTGGTTCGAGCCCGACCACCACATCCTGGAGGCGGCCGCGCCGTTCTTCGTCGCGCGCTTTCGCGGCATGCGCTGGTCGATCCTGACGCCCGACGGCTCGGCGCATTGGGATACCGAGACCCTGGCCTTCGGTCCGCCGGGGGACCGGGCTGCGCTGCCCGAGGGCGACGGGTTCGAGGCCGGCTGGCAGACCTATTACGAGAGCACGTTCAACCCGGCCCGCACCAACCTGAAGGCCATGCGGGCGGAGATGCCCAAGAAGTACTGGCGCAACATGCCCGAGACCGCCGCGATCCCCGCCCTCGTCCGGGCGGCGGCGGGACGGACCGAAGCCATGATCGAGAGGGAGCCGACCTTGCCCACACGCCGCGAACCCGCCCGCGCCGTCGCCGCCATGGCCGACCAGGACCCGAAGAGCCTCGACGCGCTGAACGCGATCATCAAGCGGACCGAGCCGCTGGTCCCGGGCGCCACGCAGGCGGTCCTCGGCGAGGGGCCGGTCGGCGCCACCATCGCCTTCGTGGGCGAGCAGCCGGGCGACCAGGAGGACCGGCAGGGCCGGCCCTTCGTCGGACCGGCGGGGCAGCTGCTCTCGCGCGCCATGGCGGAGGCCGGGATCGACCGGGAGGCGAGCTACCTCACGAACGCGGTGAAGCACTTCAAGTTCGAGGAGCGCGGCAAGCGCCGCATCCACCAGAAGCCGACGGCCGGCGAGGTCAGCCACTACCGCTGGTGGCTCGACCGGGAACTCGACTTCGTCGCCCCGAAGCTCGTGGTCGCGCTCGGCGCCACCGCGGTTCTGGCGCTCACCGGCAAGGCGGTCCCGATTACCCGGGCGCGCGGCCCGTTCCGGTTCGACCGGCTCGACAACCGCTTCCAGGGCTTCATCACCGTCCACCCGTCCTACCTGCTGCGCCTGCCCGACGAGGCCAAGGCGGAGGCCTACGCGGCCTTCGTGGACGACCTGCGCCGGGTGGAGGAGCTCGGGCGCGAGCTGGCCGCGTGATCGGTCGAACGGGGCAGATCTTTTGATCCCGCTGCCCCCGTGCGGCACGGCGCACGATCAACGTGCATTTGTAGTGTAATAACGCAAGAACAATCGGACGGATCGACAAGCCTGTACTGCGTGGCGGAGCAGGGGTGTCTGGCCGATCCGATCTTCGACCGTCGCTAATGTCGCCTGCCCTTCAGGACGTCGCCGATCGCGTGGATGACGACAGACAGCGTCCCGGCGTCCAGCTTTGACGGGACTTCGCATTTTTGCTAAGTCCCGGATATGTGGAGCGTCGAATATCTGTCGTCCGCTGCTCAGGAAGAGGCCGAGCTGCCGGTGGATATGCAGGCCCGGCTCGCCCGCATGATCCAGGTGATCGAAGCCCACGGTTTGCAGAACCTCCCGCGGGATTGGAGCAAGCCACTCGGCCACGGACTCTGGGAACTTCGGATCACCGGCAAGGACGGCATCGCCCGCGCCATCTACGTGACGGTAACGGGGCAGCGCGTCGTGATCGTACGGGTGTTCGTGAAGAAGAGCCAGAAAACCCCACACCGCGAACTCGAACTCGCCCGGCAGCGGGTCAAGGAGGTGCGATGAGCACGATCAAGGCCAGCGAGCTACACAAGAAGCGCATGGCGGACGATCCCGCCTACCGCGAAGCCTACGACGCACTCGATGAGGAATTCGCCCTGGTATCGGCGCTGATCGCGGCTCGGACCCATGCGCAGCTGAGCCAAGCCGAGGTTGCAACCCGTATGGGGACG
The DNA here is from genome assembly GCF_000272495.1 of Methylobacterium sp. GXF4. Classification (NCBI taxonomy): domain Bacteria; kingdom Pseudomonadati; phylum Pseudomonadota; class Alphaproteobacteria; order Hyphomicrobiales; family Methylobacteriaceae; genus Methylobacterium; species Methylobacterium sp. GXF4. Next base: position 18,573 of record NZ_AKFK01000014.1, read on the forward strand.
ACCGAGAGTGCCGTGTCCCGACTGGAGAGCGGCAAGACCAAGCCTTCGACACGCACCCTGGAGCGTTACGCGCGGGCGACCGGCCACAAGCTGACGATACGCCTGGAGCCGCAGCCATCGGGACGGTAGGCGTCTAGAGGACGAGAGAGAGCCGGTCGGCGACGTCCGCTGTCAGCAGACCTCGACAGCAGCCCTCAGGGTACGGAACGACAGCTTCATCCCCGACTAGGTCATCATAGCTCGGAAGGTGTTGTGCTCATACCCCGGCACGCCAGCGATGCGATCGAGCCGCACAGGAAGGCCGCGGGAAGAGACGCAGCAATCGTGCTGATCCTCGCCAACCCGGGAGAAATGCGCGCGGCGATGCACAAGCCCCACCGCCGCGTTTCTGTTAATCTGCCGGCCATCGCATCCGCACGGCCCCTCCGCCATGGACAGCCACGCCGCCCTCGCAATCCTGCGCGCCAACGAGGCCGAGCTGCGCCGTCGCGGCGTCCGGCACGCGGCCCTGTTCGGTTCCGTGGCCCGCGGCGAGGCCCGGGCCGACAGCGACCTCGATGTGATGATCGAGATCGATGCCCCTGTGGTGGGCGGCGTCTACGGGTATGTCGGGCTGTGCCGGTTCATCGGCGACCTGTTCCCGATCCGCGTCGATGTCGCCAACCGCGCGGGCTTGAAGGACCGGATCCGGGAGCGGGCCGAGCGCGATGCCCTTGTCGCCTTCTGAGCGCGACCGCGCCGCCTGCTCGGATATCGTCGCCAACGCGCAGCGGGCCGTCGCCTTCGTGGCCGGGTTCACATTTCCAACCTTCGCGGCGGACGACCGCACCCACTACGCCGTCGTGCGCTGCCTGGAGATCATCTCGGAGGCGAGCCGCCGGCTCAGCTCCGCCGCGAAGGCCCGGCATCCGGATGTGCCGTGGCGACTGATCGCGGGTGCGGGCAACGTCTACCGGCACGGCTACGACAGCGTGACTCTGGACATCGTCTGGCTCACCGTCCACGACGAACTGCCCGTTCTCGTCGCGGCCTGCCGTGCCGAGCTGGACCGCGCGCCCGAGCCCTGATCGCCCCGAGACGCCTTCGCCCATGACCGCCGAGATCGCCATCGCAAGTCCCAAGAAGGTCGGCCCGGGTGATCAGGTGATCCTGGTCGACGGCTCGTCGTTCATCTTCCGGGCCTATTTCCAGTCGATCAACCAGGACCAGAAGTACAATTCGCGGCCCTCGGACGGGCTGCCCACCGGCGCGGTGCGGCTGTTCTGCACCAAGATCGCGCAGTTCATCCAGGAGGGCGCGGCCGGCACGATGCCGACCCATCTCGGGATCGTCTTCGACAAGTCCGAGGGCTCGTTCCGCAAGGAGATGTTCCCGGACTACAAGGGGCACCGCCCCGACGCGCCCGACGACCTCAAGCGCCAGATGCCGCTGATGCGCGACGCGGTGCGCGCCTTCGGCCTGCACGCGGTGGAGCTGGAGCGCTACGAGGCGGACGACCTGATCGCCACCTACACCCGCCAGGCGGAGGCAAGGGGCGCGGGCGTCATCATCGTCTCCTCCGACAAGGACCTGATGCAGCTCGTGGGGCCGCTGGTCCGGTTCTACGATTTCGAATCCGGCGCCAAGGGCAAGGCCGGCTACCGGCCCGAGCGCAACCTCGATGTCGAGGCGATCATCGCCAAGTGGGAGGGGCTGCAGCCCAACCAGATCGGCGACGCCTTGGCGCTGATCGGCGACACCTCCGACAACGTCCCCGGCGTGCCCGGCATCGGGCTGAAGACCGCCGCCGCGCTGATCAAGGAGTTCGGCAGCCTCGACGCGCTGCTGGAGCGCGCGGGCGAGATCAAGCAGCCCAAGCGCCGCGAGACCCTGCTCGCCAATGTCGAGCAGGCCAAGCTCTCACGCAAGCTCGTGGCGCTGATGGAGGACGTGGCCGTCCCGGTGCCCCTCGACGACCTCGCCGTGCCCAAGCCCGACCCCGAAAAGCTCGTCGGCTTCCTCAAGGCGATGGAGTTCAACACCCTGACTCGCCGCATCGCCCAGATGCTGCATGTCGATCCCGAGGCGGTGAAGCCCGATCCGGCCCTGCTGCCGGGCGCCCGGCCCCACGGCTACCGGAACGGCGCCGGCGGCAGCGACGCGGTGCCGTTCTTCGGCGATTCCGTGCCGCTGGACCCGGAGACCGCGGCGGCCGGGGCCGAGCGGCCGCCGGGCGCCGCCCCGCCCGAGGGCGGCGAGGTCGATCCCTTCGCCGATCTCGACCTGCCGGACGCGCCGGCCAAGCCCCGGGCGCCGATCGAGGCGACGCCGGGCAACGTCGTCGCGGCCCGCGCCGCGGAGGCGGTGGCGCCGTTCGACACCGCCGCCTACGAGACCGTCGCGTCGCTGGAGCAGCTCGACGCCTGGATCGCCGAGGCCGAGGAGGCCGGGGTGGTCGCGGTCGATACCGAGACCGACGCGCTCGACGCGCACAAGTCCGGGCTCGTGGGCGTCTCGCTGGCGACCGCCACCGGCCGGGCCTGCTACATCCCGCTGGCCCATATCCAGGCCGCGAAGGTGCAGGCCGATTCCACCGACCTGTTCGGCGAGGGCGCGGCGGCCTCCGATGTCGCCGAGCCGGTGCCCGGCCAGATCCCGCTCGACGCGGCCATCGCGCGGCTGAAGCCGCTCCTCGAGAATCCCGGGGTGCTGAAGGTCGGCCAGAACCTGAAATACGATTGGGTCGTGCTGGCCCGCTACGGCATCGAGATCACGCCGTTCGACGACACGATGCTGATCTCCTACGTGCTCGACGCCGGCAAGGGCGGCCACGGCATGGATGAGCTGGCCCGGCGCCATCTCGGCCACCAGCCGATCACCTTCACCGACGTAGCCGGCACCGGGCGCAACAAGGTCAGCTTCGACCGCGTCGCCATCGACAAGGCCACCGCCTACGCGGCCGAGGACGCGGACGTCACCCTGCGCCTGTGGCGGATGATGAAGCCACGCCTCGTCGCCGAGCGGCGGGTCGCCGTCTACGAGACCCTGGAGCGGCCGCTCCTGCCGGTGATCGCCCGGATGGAGCAGCGCGGCATCCGGGTCGACCGCGAGATGCTGAGCCGGCTCTCGGGGGATTTCTCGCAGATCCTGGTCCGCCTGGAGGAGGAGATCCAGGAGGATGCCGGCGAGAAGTTCTCCGTCGGCTCGCCCAAGCAGATCGGCGACATCCTGTTCGGGAAGATGGGCCTGCCGGGGGCGAAGAAGACGCCGTCCGGGCAATGGGCGACGCCCGCCACGCTGCTCGAGGAACTGGCCCAGGCCGGGCATCCCCTGCCGAAAAAAATCCTGGAGTGGCGCCAGCTCTCGAAGCTGAAATCCACCTACACGGACGCCCTCCAGACCCATGCCGACCGGGAGACCGCCCGGGTCCACACCTCGTTCTCGCTGGCGGCCACGACGACGGGCCGCCTGTCCTCTTCCGAGCCGAACCTGCAGAACATCCCGATCCGCACCGAGGAGGGCCGCCGCATCCGCCGGGCCTTCGTGGCCGCGCCGGGTAACCGCCTGATCTCGGCGGATTACTCGCAGATCGAGCTGCGGCTCTTGGCCCACATGGCCGACATCCCGGAGCTGCGCAAAGCGTTCGCGGACGGCATCGACATCCACGCGGCGACAGCCTCGGCGATGTTCGGCGTGTCGCTCAAGGACATGACCCCCGACCTGCGGCGCCGGGCCAAGACCATCAACTTCGGCATCATCTACGGCATCTCGGCCTTCGGGCTGGCCGACCGGCTCGGCATCGGCCGGGAGGAGGCCTCGGCCTTCATCAAGCAGTATTTCGAGCAGTTCCCGGGCATCCGGGACTACATCGACAGCACGAAGAAGATCTGCCGGGACAAGGGCTACGTCACGACGCTGTTCGGCCGGGTCTGCCACTACCCGCAGATCCGCTCCAACAACCCGTCCGAGCGGGCCAGCGTCGAGCGCCAGGCGATCAACGCCCCGATCCAGGGCTCGGCCGCCGACATCATCCGCCGGGCGATGACCCGGATGGAGATCGCGCTCACCGCCCAGAAGCTGAAGGTCAGCATGCTGCTGCAGGTGCACGACGAGCTGGTCTTCGAGGCCGCCGAGGACGAGGTCGAGCGCGCGATCCCGATCATCCGCGGCGTGATGGAGGAGGCGCCCGCGCCGGCCTTGACCCTCAAGGTGCCGCTGGTGGTGGAAGCCAACGCGGCGGAGAATTGGCAGGAGGCGCATTGAGGGGGTAAAGCCAAGACCGGCACACGCGCTCTAGCCTGGTCTTGGCGTTGTCCGTCTCAAGTTGGTCTAGCGCGGCGTCTCGAAAAGTGGTTTTCGGCTCTCGAGATGACCCAAGACCGAAACGCCGACGCTTCTCCATGACCCGGATCGCCATCGCCCCGTGACCGATCCCCTGGCCTTCCTCGCCGGCGGCGGCGAAGCCGCGCGGATGATCCGCGCGCGCGACTGGTCCGGCCATCCGCTCGGCTCGCCGGAGACCTGGCCGGCCGAGTTTCGGGCGGCCCTGTCGCTGGTGCTCAACTCGCCGGAATCGATGATCCTGGCCTGGGGCCCGGATCTCCATTTCTTCTTCAACGACACGTATGTGCCCCTGCTCGGGCCGCGGCTGCCCTGGGCCATGGGCGCGCGGTTCGATGAGGTCTGGGCCGATGGCTGGGCGCAGGCCAAGCCGATCATCGACGCCGCCATGGACGGTCGGCCCGAGCGGTTCACGGACCTGCCGTGGCGGCTCGATAGCGACCGGGGCGCCCGGGAGACGTGGTGGACCTTCTCGTATTCGCGGGTGCTCGACGCGGACGGCAAGGTCGCGGGCCTGTTCATCCTCACCAACGAGACCACCGGCCGGGTCCTGTCCGACGCCGCCCTCACGGAGAGCCAGGCCCGGCTGGAGACGGCACTCGCCGAGCTGCGCGACCTCAACGCCTCGCTGGCGCGGCAGGTCGAGGAGCGCACCGCTGACCGCAACGCCCTGTGGACCCTCTCGTCCGACATGATGCTGCGCTGCCTGTTCGACGGGACGATCACCGCGGTGAACCCGGCCTGGACGGAGGTGCTGGGCTGGCGCGCCGACGAGCTCGTCGGCGCGAACCTGATCGACTTCGTCCACCCGGACGATCTGGGCCGCACCGCCGAGGGTGGGCGCCAGCTTGCCGAGGGGCGCAGCCAGGCCCGCTTCGACAACCGCTACCGCCACCGGGACGGCAGCTACCGCTGGATCACCTGGGCGGCGCGGCCCGGGGAGACGGTGATCAACGCGGTCGGGCGCGACTTCACCGCGGAGCGCGAGCGCGCCGACGCCCTGGCGGCCGCCGAGGAGGCCCTGCGCCAGTCGCAGAAGATGGAGGCGGTCGGCCAGCTCACCGGCGGCATCGCCCACGATTTCAACAACCTGCTGGCCGGCATCTCGGGCTCGCTGGAGCTGATCCAGACCAGGCTGGCCCAGGGCCGGCTCAAGGATGTGGACCGCTACATCAATGCCGCCCAGGGCGCGTCGAAGCGCGCCGCCGCCCTGACGCACCGCCTGCTCGCCTTCTCCCGCCGGCAGACCCTCGACCCCAAACCAACCGACGTGAACCGGCTGGTCGCCGGCCTGGAGGAGCTGATCCGGCGCACGGTCGGCCCGGCCGTGACGGTCGATGTGATCGCCGCCACGGGCCTGTGGCCGGCTCTGGTCGATCCGCCGCAGCTCGAGAACGCGCTGCTCAACCTGTGCATCAACGCCCGGGACGCGATGCCGGAGGGCGGGTCGATCATCATCGAGACCGCCAACACCGCGCTCGACGCGCGCGAGGCCCGGCAGCGCGACATGCCGCCGGGGCCGTATCTGCTGCTGCGCGTCACCGATACCGGCACCGGGATGGCGCCGGAGATCGTCGGCAAGGTGTTCGAGCCGTTCTTCACCACCAAGCCGCTCGGGCAGGGGACCGGCCTCGGCCTGTCGATGATCTACGGCTTCGCCCAGCAATCGGGCGGCCAGGTGCGGATCGTCTCGGAGCTCGGCCGGGGCACCAAGGTCTGCCTCTACCTGCCCCGCCATGGCGGCACCGTCGCGGAAGAGGATCCGCTGGCCGCCGCCGGGGCGCCCGCCCGGGCTGCGCCGGGGGAGACCGTGCTGGTGGTCGACGACGAGCCGACCGTGCGCATGCTGGTCACCGAAGTGCTGGAGGATCTGGGCTATACGGCGATCGAGGCCGCCGACAGCGTCGCGGGCCTGAAGGTGCTGCAATCCGACGTGCGCATCGACCTGCTGGTCAGCGATGTCGGGCTGCCCGGCGGCATGAACGGGCGGCAGATGGCCGAGGCCGGGCGGTCCACGCGCCCCGGCCTGAAGGTGCTGTTCATCACCGGCTACGCGGAGGCCGCCGTGCTCGGCAACGGCCAGCTCGACCCCGGCATGCAGGTGATCACCAAGCCGTTCGTGGTCGAGGTGCTGGGCGCGCGCATCCGCGAGATGATCGGTACGGCTTGACCCCGCCGCCGGTCCGGGCCTGAACAGAGCGAAAGACACCAACCGGGAGGACAGGATGCGGGCGCTGCTGTGCACGAGGCTCGACGGGCCGGAGCATCTGGAGATCGTGGAGCGCCCCGATCCGGTGCCGGGCCCCGGGCAGGCCCTGGTGCGGATCCGCCTCGCCGCCCTCAACTTCTTCGACACGCTGATCGTGGCCGGACGCTATCAGGTGAAGCCGCCGCTGCCGTTCTCGCCCGGGGGCGAGGGCGTCGGCGTGGTCGAGGCGCTGGGGGAGGGGGCTGCGGGCGTTTCCGTCGGCGACCGGGTCATCGTCCATGCCGGCTACGGCTGCTGCGCCGAACGGATCGCTGTCGACGCCGCCAAGCTGACCCCGGTGCCGGAGGCCGTGCCGGACGCGCAGGCCGCGGGGCTCACCATCACGTACGGCACCTCGCTGCACGCGCTCGCCAACCGGGCGCGCATCCAGCCGGGCGAGTGGCTCGCCGTGCTCGGCGCCTCCGGGGGCGTCGGCCTCGCCGCGGTGGAGCTCGGACGGCTGATGGGCGCTCGGGTGATCGCCTGCGCCTCGTCGGAGGAGAAGCTCGCGGTCGCCCGCGCCCACGGCGCCGAGGCGACGCTGGTCTACGACCCCGCGACCCTGAAGGACGCGCTGCGCCGGATCAGCGGCGGCGGGGTCGACGTGGTCTACGACGCGGTCGGAGGCGATTACGCCGAGCCCGCCCTGCGGGCCCTGGCCTGGCGCGGCCGCTACCTCGTCATCGGCTTTGCCGCCGGCGGCATCCCGCGGCTGCCGCTTAACCTGATGCTCCTGAAGGAGCTCGACGTGCAGGGCGTCCATTGGGGCGCCTTCCTCGACCGCGAGCCGGAGGCGCACCGGGCCGACCAGCGCCGCCTGCTGGCCTGGGTCGCCGAAGGCAAGCTCACCGCGCAGGTCCACGGCACCTACGCGCTGGCCGACTTCCAGGAGGCCTTCGGGTTGCTCACCCGCCGGGCGGCGGTGGGCAAGGTGCTGTTGCAGCCCTGATCCGGCGGGGGCGTCGCCCCGCTCCGGATGTCAGTCGGCCGGCGCGAAAGATCTTCTGCGGTCTTCCGCGCCGATCCGCCGTATTTTTCAGATGGGGCGGCGAAATTGAAACTCTTTTTGTCATCACGGCGCGCTAAGGTTCAATGCGGCGACGTGGGATGGAGGGTGGGATGCAGTGGGCGCGTAGTATTGCCATTCGATTGTTTCTTGTATCGTTTGTTGGCTTCGTTCTTCTGATCGTCAACTCGCTGACCAATATTCTGAGCATTCACGACGTGCATGAGTCGGCCCGGGAGATGCGGGAGGTCTGGAACGTCAAGAATCACGAGCTGGACGATCTCCAGTTCCTGGCGCTCCGGTACCACACGACGACGATCCGCAAGGTGATCGCCGAGGACAGCGCCGAAAACCGCGACCTCGACGCCGAGTTCACCGAGATGGATGCGGCCATTCCCGAGAGGTTCAAGCAGTACCGGTCCCATCTCGGATCCGCCGACGAGACCGCCCTGTGGAACGCCTTCGAGGCGCGGTGGCAGGCCTATCTCGCCGCCCGCGAACCCATCATGGCGGCGCTCAAGCGCGGTGACCGCAACGCCGCCCGCGACGCCATCGCGCCGGCCCGCACGCCCCTGGTCAACGTCTTCGGGGCGCTGTCGGACCTGGCCAAGGTCAATGCCGCGGGTACGCAGGCCGCGACGCGGCGCGCCGAGGACGCCTACAGGACCGCCTGGACCGTGACGGCCGCCCTGCTGGTCGCCGGCCTGGCCGCGACGGCCGGAGCCCTTCTGCTGATCCTGCGCGGCGTCGCCCGCCCGATCCGGTCCATGACCGCGATCATGGCCAGGTTGGCGGCGCAGGACCTGTCCGTCGCCGTTCCCTTTGCCGGGCGGCGGGACGAGATCGGCGCCATGGCGGCTTCCGTCCAGGTCTTCAAGGACGGCCTGATCCGGGCCCGCGCTCTGGAGACGGAGACCACCCAGGCAAGGCAGGCTGCCGAGGAGCAGCGCAAGACCGGCATGCGCCAGATCGCGGACGCCTTCGAGGGCGCCGTCGGCGGCATCATTGGGACGGTGTCGGGGGCGGCGGCGGCATTGCAGACCACCGCCACGACGATGACCAAAACCGCCTCCGGCACCGCCAGCCAGTCCCTGCGGGTTGCGAGCGCGGCCCAGCTGGCCGCCGCCAACGTCAACACTGCGGCCTCGGCCGCCGAGGAACTCGAGACCTCCGTCCAGGAGATCGGCCGCCAGGTCTCGAACGCGGCGGCGCTGACCCAGGCCGCCGTCGAGGACGCGGCGTCGACGGCGCATCTGGTGCAGGAGCTGAGCGGCGCCGCCGCCCGGATCGGCGACGTCGTGACGATGATCACGACCATCGCCGGCCAGACCAACCTGCTGGCGCTCAACGCCACGATCGAGGCGGCGCGTGCCGGCGAGGCCGGCCGCGGCTTCGCCGTGGTCGCCGCCGAGGTGAAGGAGCTGGCGAGCCAGACCGCGAAGGCCACCGACGAGATCGGCGGCCATATCGGACGGATCCAGGCCTCCACCGACGACGCCGTGTCGGCGATCGGCCGGATCGGCGGGCGGATCCAGGAGATCAGCGCGGTGGCGACCCTGATCGCCGCCGCCGTCGAGGAGCAGGGGGCCGCGACCCAAGAGATCGCCCGCAACGTTACCGAGGCGGCCTCGAGCGCCGGCGAGGTGACGAGCAGCATCTCCGGGGTCGCGGACGCCGCCAACGAGACCGGGGCGGCGGCCGACCAGGTGCTCAGCTCGGCGTCCGAGCTGTCGCTGCGCTCCGAGCATCTCCGGAGCGAGGTGACGCATTTCCTCGCGACGGTGCGCGCCGCCTAGGGCCGGTCCCGAGCGCGTTGCCGCCTCGATGGCAACGCGCGCTCGCTTACGCCGAACCGGTACCCGCCTCGGCGGCCCGCGCTCTGCGCGGTCCCGTTCAGATCAGCTTGCGCGCCTTGGCCAGGCCGACGAGGTCGGCCTGGGGGCGCGCGCCGATATGCTGGATCACCTCGGCGGCCGCCAGCGCGCCGAGGCGGGCACTGGTGACGTTGTCGAGGCCGCGGGCATGGCCGGCCAGGAACCCGGCCGCGAACAGGTCGCCGGCCCCGGTCGTGTCCAGCACCTCGCGGACCGGGCTCGCCTCCACCGACCGGACCTCGCCGCCCTGCACCACCAGGGCGCCCTCCGACGAGCGGGTGACCAGGCCGAGCAGGTGCCGGCCCCGGGCGTTGCGCTCGTCGCGAAGCGCGGCCACGGCGGCCTCGGGATCGTCGGTCTGGTAGAGGCTCTGCAGCTCGCCGATATTGGCGAACAGGATGTCGATGCTGCCGTCGCGCACCAGCCCCAGGAACTCGTCCCGGTAGCGGCCGACGCAGAACGCGTCCGACAGGGTCAGCGCCACCGCGTTGCCGGCCTGGTGGGCGATCTGGACCGCCTTGCGGAACGCGTCCTTGGCGGCGGGCGGGTCCCACAGATAGCCTTCGAGATAGACCACCCGGGCCGAGGCCACGAGCGCCCGGTCCACGTCCTCGGGCTTCAGCCCCTGGCAGGCGCCGAGATAGGTGCTCATCGTGCGCTCGCCGTCCGGCGTCACCAGCACGAAGCAGCGGGCCGTGGCCGGCCCCTCGATCGCCGCCGGCACCGTGAAGCCGACGCCCGTGGCCTTGAGGTCGTGGCCGAACAGGCCGCCGAGCTCGTCGTTCCGCACCTTGCCGACGAAGCCGGTCTTGGCGCCGAGCAGAGCCGCGCCCACCGCGGTGTTCGCCCCCGAGCCGCCCGAGACGATCGTGGCCGGGCCCATCGCGGCGAACAAAGCCTCCGCCCGCTCCTCGTCGATCAGCTGCATCGCGCCCTTGGTCACCCCCTGGGCGTCCAGGAAGGCGTCGTCCGTGCGGGCGATCACGTCGACGATGGCGTTGCCGAGCACGAGGAGATCGAGGGGTGTGGTCATCCGGGCGTCCTGATTCGCGGTTGCGCCGCTGTGACATCCGCCTCGGATCGGATCAAGCCGCGGGATCTGCGGGGGGCGGGAGATCGGCAAACAGCTCGGCGACGGACAGGCTCAGGCCGGGTGGGGTCAGAGCGAGTTGTCCCTCGCTGGCGATGCGGGTCTCGATCAGCCCGTCGGTGCCGCGCGCATGGTGGATCACGAGGCGCTTGACCGGGTCGATCATCAGATAGTGCGCGACGCTGGCGACGCTGAAATAGCCGGAAAGCTTGCGGCCGGAATCAACCGCGACGGTGCTGGGCGACAAAACCTCGACGACAATGACGGGATTGGGGATCTCGGTCGCGTCCGGGTCCGCGCGCGCGCCGCAATAGACGACGGCGTCGGGCTCGTGGACCGTCGTGTCGTTGATGCGCACGCTCATCCCGTCCGGTAGTGCGCGGCAAGGGAGCTGCGTCCGGTTCAAGGCGGATCGGAGCGCGAGGTAGGCCGAAGCCTTGACCTCCGCGTGCCGAACCCGCTCCGGCGACATCGCCACAACTTGGCCTTCGACCAGCTCGTAGCGCCCCGGCTGGCCCTCGGCCCAGACCAGGAACTCGTCGACCGTCATCCGAGGCTTCGGCTGTGCGACCATGCCGTCAGGCTAACACGATTCGCATGCGTGCGGACCGCGCCTCACCCCGCGATCTTCTCCAAGGCCACATCCCGGGTGCGGGGCCCGAGGAGCCCGACGAGCGACCCGGCCGCCAGCATCGCGGCGGAGATGAACAGGAACACCCCCGGAGTGCCGGCCTCGCGCAGCACGAAGGCGATGACGAACCCCGTAAAAATCGCCGAGAAGCGGCTCCAGGAATAGACGAAGCCCACCGCCCGGGCCCGGATGCCGGTGGGGAACAGCTCGGCCTGGTAGGCGTGGAAGCTGTAGGACATCACGTTGGAGGCCAGCGTCAGGCCGATCCCGAGCGCAACGATCACCGGCACGTCCCGGGTCTGCGCGAAGGCCAGACCGCAGGCGATGTAGACCAGCGCGGCGGCGACAATGACATGCTTGCGCTCGAACCGGTCGGCGATGGCGAGCCCGATCAGCGGGCCCACCGGGGCGGCCAGCGCGATCAGCGCCGTGTAGGCGAGGCTCGACGTGATGGTGATGCCCTGCGCCACCAGCAGCGTCGGCACCCAATTGGCGAAGCCGTAGAAGCCCACCGTCTGGAAGACGTTGAAGCCGGCCATCATCAGCGCCCGGCGGCGATAGGGCGCCACCCATAGATCGCCGTAGGCGCCCCGCCGCTGAACCGGCTCCGGTGCTGCGGCCGGCGGCAGGGGGCGGCCGTATTCGGCGGCGACCCGGCCCTCGAGGCGCCGCAGGACCACGTCGGCTTCCGCGAGCCGCCCGCGCTCGACCAGCCAGCGCGGGCTCTCCGGCAGGCCGGCGCGCAGCCACCAGACCCCGATTGCCGCGGTGGCGCCGATCAGCACGACCCAGCGCCAGCCATCGATGCCCAGCGGCGCCGTCGGGATCAGCAGGTAGGACAGGAAGGCCACCACCGGCACGGCGGTGAAGCCGATGCCCTGGCACAGGGCGAAGGCGCGGCCGCGGATCCCCTTCGGCACCAGCTCCGAGAGGTAGCTGCCGATGGTCACCATCTCGAGGCCGAGGCCGATGCCGGCGATCAGCCGCCACAGATTGAGCCCGAACGCGTCGGTCTGGCAGGCCATCACCACGTTGGCGGCCGTGTAGGACAGGAGCGACCAGGTGAAGATCGCCCGGCGGCCGAACCGGTCGGCGAGCCAGCCGCAGATCAGGGTGCCGATGAACAGCCCCGTGAACAGGGCCGCCACGAAGCTCGCCACGCCGCTGGCGCCGAACAGCCCGGGCGTGGTCGGCGTGAGGATCCCGGCCTTCACGAGGCCCGGGGCGACGTAGCCGGTGAACAGCAGGTCGTAGAGCTCGAAGAAGAAGCCGAGGCCGAGCAAAGCCACGAGGCGCCAGATCGTCCGCGTCGGCGGCAGGCGGTCGAGGCGGGCCAGGATGGCGCCGGGCTCCAGGGCGGGTCCGTCAGGCTGCGCGATCCGTGTCGTCGCCATCCGCCCGCGCCTCCCGTACCCAGCTGTGTCGCTTATGTGCTCGCCACTGCCTTGGAACTGTCACGCCTGCAAGGGTTCGTTGGTGCACAGGCAGGGCGAGCGTGTCCGAGCCAAGCCGGGATTGGCCGTTTCGACGGGCGAGGGGCATCCCGGATAGCATACGATGCGTTCCTCGAAGATCGTTGGCGGAGGCGGTTCGCCGGATCACGTTGCCTCGGCGTTTCGAGGCGACGGCGAAATCCGAAAGTCTCTGCTGCGCAACTGCTCCCTCGCGACACGGGACCCGTCCGAGGGCGGGTCTGGGCCCAACCGGAGCCGCTCCGACCCAAAACCCTCATCCTGAGGTGCCGAAGCGAAGCGAAGGCCTCGAAGGAGGCCTCCAGGGATCGCGCGCCCGGCTGGAGGGCTCCTTCGAGGCCGCTTCGCGGCACCTCAGGATGAGGGGATTGGTGGGATAGGCCCTTTGGCTTGGCGGAGCCCTCCGCGTGGATCTCGCAGAGACGGGGCGCGCTGAAGCCGAGCGAATCTCAGGCCCCGAACACCGACCAGCCCATCCGCTGGGTCAGGCGCTCCAGCGCGACGCGGCCGAGATGGGAATTGCCCGCCGCGTCCAGGCCGGGCGACCAGACCGCGATCGAGGCCTTGCCGGGCGCCACCGCCAGGATGGCCCCGCCGACGCCGCTCTTGCCCGGCAGGCCGACCCGGTAGGCGAACTCGCCCGAGCCGTCATAGTGGCCGCAGGTCAGCATGATCGCGTTGATGCGGCGCGCCCGCTCGGCCGAGACGACATTGTGGCCGGTCGACGGGTTGCGGCCGTTATGGGCCAGGAACCGCCCCGCCATGGCGAGCTGCCGGCAATTCATCGCGATGGCGCAATGGTGGAAGTAGACGCCGAGCGTGTAATCCACCGGGTTCTCGATGACGCCGAACGATTTCATGTAGTTGGCGAGCGCGGTGTTGCGGAAGCCCGTGCGCTTCTCCGAGGCCGCCACCCGCTCGTCGATGGTGATGGTCGGGTCCTGGGCCAGGAACTGTAGGAAGCGCAGGATCTCGCCCAGCGCCTCCCGCGGCTCGTGGCCCGAGAGGATCAGGTCGGTCACCGCGATCGCGCCGGCGTTGATGAACGGGTTGCGCGGAACCCCGCACTCGCGCTCCAGCTGGACGATCGAGTTGAACGGGTTGCCCGAGGGCTCGCGCCCGACCCGCTTCCAAAGCCGGTCGCCGGCCATGCCGAGCGCCAGGGTGAGCGTGAACACCTTCGACACGCTCTGGATCGAGAACGGCGTCTCGCTGTCGCCGCCGGTCGTGACCCGGCCGTCGGCATCGATCACCGCGATGCCGAACTGGTTCGGGTCGACCCGGGCCAGTTCGGGGATGTAGTCGGCCACCGCGCCCCGGTCGGAGCGCTGCGCCATCTCCGCCGCGATCTCCCGGATGACGCTGTCGAGGTCGGGCACGGCCGGGTTCCCCGGAGCGCCGCCGTCAGGCGGCGGCCAGGGACATCGACATCGATTCCTTCTTCATCAGCTCGCGGAAGAAGCCGTCGAGATGGGTCAGGTTGTCGGGCGAGCCGTCCTGGATGATGCGGCCGCCTTCCAGCACGACGATCCGGTCGAAGTCCTGGAGCGTCGAGAGGCGGTGGGCGATCGCGATGACGGTGCGGCCCTTCATCAGGTTGGCGAGCGCCTGGCGGATCGCCTGCTCGGATTCCGCGTCGAGCGCCGAGGTCGCCTCGTCGAGCAGCAGGATCGGCGAGTTCTTCAGGATCGCCCGGGCGATGGCGATGCGCTGGCGCTGGCCGCCCGAGAGCTTGACGCCGCGGTCGCCAACCATCGTGTCGAAGCCCTCCGGCAGGGCCTGGATGAACTCGGTGCAGCGCGCCGCCTCGGCGGCCTGCCAGACCTCCTCGTCGGTGGCGTCGGGCCGGCCGTAGCGGATGTTCTCGCGCAGGGAGCGGTGGAACATCGACACGTCCTGGGGCACGACCGTGATCGCCTCGCGCAGGGATTCCTGGGTGACGCGCTCGATGTTCTGGCCGTTGATCCGGATCTCGCCGCTCTTCACGTCGTAGAAGCGCTGCAGCAGCGAGAACAGGGTCGACTTGCCGCCGCCGGACTTGCCGACGAGGCCGACCTTCTGGCCCGGCTCGATCACCAGGTCGAAATCGGTGAAGACCGGGCGCCCGTCCGGGTAGTTGAAGGCGACGTGGTCGAACTCGATCTTGGCGCCCTGTCCGGTCAGCGGCTTGGCCTCCGGATGGTCGACGAGGTCGTGCGGCTGGAGCAGGGTATGCAGGGCCTCGGCGAGGCGGGCGGTGTGCTGGGTCGCGTCGACCAGGGCCACCGCGAGGTCGCGGGTGGCCGCCAGGATGCGGATGCCGAGCGTGCAGACCAGCACGACCTGGCCGTTGGTCGCCTGCCCGGCCTCCCACATCTGGATCGCCCAGTAGAGCAGGCCGAACACCGCCAGCACGGTGAGCACCGCGTGCACGATGCGCAGCTTCTCGAGGTAGAGCAGCGACGAGCGCCGGGCGCGCATCTCCGTGGCGATCGTGCCCTCGAAGCGCTGGCCCTCACGCTTGAAGCCCGAGAAGGCGCGCACGAGCGACATGTTGCCGACGAGATCGACCATCTCGCCGTCCACGGAAGCCGCCTTGGCGGCGAAGTCGTGGTGCAGCGGCTTGCCGGCCGCGGCCATCTTGAACATCAGCACGACCACGGCGGCGAAGACGCCGGCCAGGATCGCCGCCATGGTGGTGTTGACCGTGGCGATGTAGGCGATCGACCCGAAGGCCGCGACCGTCGGCGGCATCACGTTGAACACGAACATGTTCTCGACCGTGAAGATCGCGTTCGAGGTCGCCGTGATGCGCGAGGCCAGGGTGCCCGGCTGCCGGTCGGAGAAGAAGGTCGGGGAATGGCCGGTCATGTGCCGGAACAGGTCCCGGCGGATGTCGCCGGTCACGCCCACGAAGGTGAAGGCCCCGGTCAGCGCCGCCACGCGCCAGAGCATGTTGTCGGCCGCGATGAAGCCGATCAGGACTGCGAGCGCCCCCCAGACCACGGTGTTGCCCGGGCCCGGACCCTTGGTCAGCGCGTCGACCACGCCCTTGAGGGCGTAATCGGTCGAGACCGAGAACCCGACCGCGCCGAGCACGGAGATCAGGATCACAAGGTGGGGCACCCAGCGGCGCCGGAGGTATCGCCCGACAAAGGCGAAGGGCCTCTCAGCGTATTGGTGCAGCTCTTCCATCGCGGTGACCATTCCGTATTCACGCGGCACTGGCTGGTGCGGGCTGAGGCGGAGTGCAACGCGGGCGCAGTCGGACCCGCAGCGGCAACGCGACAGCGTTGCCATATGTTGCACCGGCCCGCACCTCCCGCGCGCTTTTATCTGTCAAACCTGAACGCCGCTTGAGCGGCGCGGATACACGCAAGCGAATCTGGTGCCGCGGATCACGCCTCCTCCGCGGGCTGGCGCGTCTCGGGCATGATCAGCGCCACCAGCATGAAGGCCGCGAAGCCCATCAGGGCCAGCCCCAGGAAGGCGCTGTGGCTGCCCAGGCGGTCGGCCATGATCCCGGCGAGCGACGTCGACAGGGCAGCGCCCACGCCCATCGCGGTGCCGACCGCGCCGAGCGCGAGGTTGAAACGCCCCGTACCCCGGGTGAGATCCGAGACCACGAGCGGAACCATCACGCCGAGCACCGAGGCGGAGATCCCGTCGAGCACCTGGATGGCGACCAGGCCGTAGGGGTTGGTGGTGTAGGCGAGCATCAGCCCGCGCACCGGCAGGGCGCCGAAGCCGAGGAGCAGCACCGGGTAGCGCCCGAACCGCTCGGCCGCCCGGCCGACCGCCGGGGCGCTCACCGCGAGCACCGCCTGCGGGACCATGATGCAGGCGGCGATCAGCGCGGTGGCGGTCTCGCTCGCCCGCAGGGTCAGCACGCTGCCCACCAGCGGCAGCATCGCGGCGTTGGCGAGGAAGAACAGGACCATGCAGGCCGAGAAGCACAGGAGCCCGCGATTGGTCAGCAGCGCCCGGACCCCGTCCCTGCCGGAAGCGCGCGGCGCCTGCGCCGAAGCGGCCGGCTCCTGGAACACGTTGGCGTCGATCTCCTGGGCGCGGATGCGGCTGAGCGCGATGATCGTCGGCACCACCAGGGCCGCGGTCAGGTAGAAGACGGCGCCGTTCGAGAGGTAGTAGCCGATGGCGCCCATGCCGGCGGCGCCGAGCGCGTTGCCGACCGCCGCGAAGCTCGCGTTGCGGCCGAGGCGCTCGCCCGCCCGGGCCCGGCCGACCAGCCCGATGCTGATCGCCGCGATCGCCGGGGTCAGCACGCAACTCGCGCCCGAATGGACCGCCATCGCCAGCAGCACCACCGGGAAGCTCGGCCAGACCGCCAGCGCGAAGGCGCTGCCCGAGATGCCGATCACCGCCACCGCGGCAGCGAAGCGCTTCGAGCGCACCACGTCCACGAAGGCGCCGCCGGGCACCTGACCGAGCAGGGCGACGAGGCTGCCCACGGTGAGAGCGAAGCCGATATCGGATTGGGTCCACTTCGCCTGCGAGAAGTAGACGGCCAGGAACGGCCCGAACCCGGTCTGCAGGTTGGCCACGAAGAACGCGAAGGCGTCGAGCCCGTGGCGGCTCACCGCCGACACCGTTCGGTCCACCGGCGCCGCCTCCGCGGCTGCGCGCGAGGGCTCGCGCGCGACCTCGGCCGACTGATCCTTCAGGCGGACGGGCCGCGACCGCGGGTCCTGACGGGACACCTCGCGCTCGCGGGGGGAAACGGCGGGTCTGGCCTTCAATCGGGCCACCGTCACTTGTCCGGGGCCTTTTCAGGAGGGGTGGCGGGGGGCGGCGCGGCCGGCGCCGGCGCGGAGGGCG
>NZ_AKFK01000015.1:0-17107 GCF_000272495.1 Methylobacterium sp. GXF4
GGGGCGCGGGGCGGGTGGGTGCCGGCGGGCTGAGAACAGGCTCAATGCGAGTCGGTCAAAGCCGGATGAGATGATTGCGCGTGGAGGTCCGGCCCACTACGTTGCCGGATCATACGATTTGTTGAACATCGTCGGAGCATCGCCATGGCTGGGGATCGTTCGCAGCCGAGGCAGGCCTCAGGGATTGAGACATCCCTTGCCCCTTCCGTCACCGCCGTCATGGCCCGCGCGCAGGAAAGCGGCCTGACCCGGGGCAAGGCCAGCCGGATCTCCGGACGCGTCGCGCCCGAATTGATCGAACGCGCCAAGGCCCGGACGGGGCTTCACTCTGACACCGCGCTGATCGAGTTCGCGCTCGCCAACATCGCCATCGAGGATGGCTTCGCGGACGTATTCCGCACGCTGCGGGCATCGGTTGACCCGGAACTCGACCTGAGCTTCTAGCGCGTGGTCTTCACCTTCAAGGCCGCGGAACGGCTGCGTCGGCAGGGACCAAAGACGGCATTGCAGCGCCGGGACGATGCCGCTTTGCCCTTTCTTGAGGGGCAGGCGCATGCGGGCCGTCCGCTTTTGCTCGATACGTGCGTCTACATCGACCAGATGCAGGGGAGGGCATCGCCTCTGGTCGAAGACCTCCTCGACATCCGGATCGTGAACCACAGCACCGTCGCCATCCAGGAGTTGATGCACACAGTGGGGGTCCTCGATCCCAAGGACCCGCGCAGCGCCCAGGCCGTCGCGGCGATTGGAACCGCGATCGACGCGATGCCGGCGCACCGGATCTTCACCCCTGACGCGGAGACCCTGGGAAGCGCCGCCGTCTATGCGGGCATGCTCTGCCGGATCCAGGGCTATGCAAAGGACGACCGCATGGGCGCACTTCATGATTGTGTCCTGTTCCTGCAGGCGTTCAAGCTCGGCTTCTGCGTGCTGACGCGCAATCTGCGGGACTTCGATGCTCTGCTGCAGATTCGCCCCGACGGCCAAGTCCTGTTCTATCGGACGTGATCCGGTCGGCGATCGCCCCGCCCCCGCGCCATTTTTCGCACGCTTGCCGTCTCATCACGCCGCCATAGCTGCGCTGCGGGAACCGGATCGTGCCCGGGGCCTTCTCCCACGACAATGATCCCTGCCGCGCTTGCCCTTCGGTGCGCACGGCCAACGACGAGGACCGTGGCCCGATGCGGCGCGCCCACAGCATGGATTTCGGAGCCGAGATGGTGGGGGGCGGCGTGCGCTTCGCCCTCTGGGCGCCGACCGCACAGAGCGTCGAACTCGTCGTCGACGGCATCGACCACCCGTTGCCCGAGTCGGGCGGCGGCTGGCGGCGCACCGCCCTGCCCGGGGTGAAGCCGGGGGCCCGCTACGGCTTCCGGATCGACGGCGACCTCGTCGTGCCGGACCCGGCCTCGCGCTTCCAGCCAGACGACGTCTCGGGCCTCAGCGAGGTGGTCGATCCGCGCGCCTTCGCGTGGTCGGACGAGGCCTGGACCGGGCGCCCGTTCGAGGAGGCGGTGATCTACGAGTGCCATGTCGGCACCGCGACCCCGGAGGGCACCTATGCCGGCCTGCAGGCGCGCCTGCCCGACCTCAAGGCGCTCGGCGTCACGGCGATCGAGCTGCTGCCGCTCGCCGACTTCAAGGGCTCGCGCAACTGGGGCTATGACGGGGTCCTGCCCTACGCGCCGGACGGCGCCTATGGCCGCCCGGACGACCTCAAGCGCCTGATCGATGCCGCCCACGGGCTCGGGCTGATGGTCTATCTCGATGCGGTCTACAACCATTTCGGCCCGGCCGGGAATTACCTGCACGCCTACGCCAAGACCTTCTTCACCGAGCGCCACCAGACGCCGTGGGGCGCGGGCATCAATTTCGACGGCAAGGAGAGCGGCGCCACCGTGCGGCAGTTCTTCATCCAGAACACCCTGTACTGGCTGGAGGAATACCATTTCGACGGCCTGCGCTTCGACGCCGTCCACGCGATCCTCGACGATTCGCCCCGCCACTTCCTGGCCGAGCTCGGCGAGACGGTCCGGCGGCGCTTCCCGGATCGCGAGATCCACCTCATGCTGGAGAACGAGGCCAACCAGGCTCGCTGGCTCGAGCGCGACGCCGCCGGCAAGCCGAAGATGCACGACGCGCAATGGGCCGACGACCTGCATCATTGCTGGCACGTCCTGCTCACCGGTGAGGACGCCGGCTATTATCAAAGCTTTGCCGACAAACCGGTCGAGCGCCTGGCCCGCTGCCTGGCGGAGGGTTTCGCCTATCAGGGCGAGCCGTTCGCGACGCTCGGCAACCATCCGCGCGGCGAGCCCTCGGCACATCTGCCGCCCTCGGCCTTCGTGACCTTCCTGCAGAACCACGACCAGGTCGGCAACCGGGCGCTGGGCGAGCGCCTCAATCATCTGGCCGATCCCAGGAAACTCGATCTCGCCCGGGCCGGCTTCCTGCTGGCGCCGCAGATCCCGATGCTCTGGATGGGCGAGGAATGGTCGGCCTCGACGCCGTTCCTGTTCTTCGTCGACTTCGCCCCGGACGAGGAGCTGAACAAGGCGGTGCGTGACGGCCGGCGCCGGGAGTTCAAGAGCTTCGCGGCGTTTGCCGACGATACGTCGAAGATCCCGGATCCGACCGAGCGCGAGACCTTCGAGGCCTCGAAGCTCGACTGGTCCGAGCGGGCGCGCTCGCCGCACCGGGAGGTCCTGGCCGAGACGACGCGCCTGCTCGGGTTGCGCCGGGACGTGGTCGTGCCCCTCGCGAAATCCGGCTCCCTGGGCGCCGCCGCCACCCTGCCGCGGGCCGACGTGGTCGATTGCACCTGGCGGTTCGGCGCCGGCACCCTGCGGTTCATCGCCAATGTCGGGGACGCGCCCTTCGCGCTGGATCCGGGCGGCGCCCGGGTGGTCTGGACCAACGCCCCCGATACGACCGGACGGGACCTGCCGTCCTGGACCGGCCTGTTCCTGACGGAGCCCCGCTCGTGAGCCCCCTGGAAAAACTCGCCGACCTCGTCGGCGTCGCCGCCGGCTATACCGACGCCTTCGGCCAGCCCGTCGAGACCTCCCTGGAGGTGCGGCGCGGCCTGCTCGCGGCCCTCGGTTTCGCGGTGGAGGACGAGGCCGGCGTGGCCGAGAGCCTCGCCCAGGTCGAGGCTCTGCGCTGCGGCCTGGTCCCGCCGCTCCTGCCCGTGGAGGCGCGGCGCGGCGCCCGGGTGCCGGTCCGCGTCCAGGACGGTACCCCGCACACCCTGGTCTGGCGGCTCGTGGACGAGCGCGGCGCGGCCCGCGAGGGCCGGGCCAACCTGCAGAGCGCGGAGCCGGGCCAAGGTGCGGGTTTCGAGTTGCCGCCGCTGACCCCGGGCTACCACCGCCTCACCGTGCAGGCCGGGCGGATCCGGGCCGAATCCTGGGTGATCGCCGCGCCCCAGCGCTGCTGGCGCCCGCGTCCCTACACGGAGGAGGGCGCCTCCGACTGGGGCATGGCCGCGCAGCTCTACGGCCTGCGCTCGGCCACCAATATCGGCATCGGCACCTACGCGGATGCCGGGGAGGCCGCCCGCGAGGCGGCCCTGCGCGGGGCGGCCTTTCTGGGCTTGAGCCCGGTCCACGCCCTGTTCGGCTCCGACCGGACCAAGATCTCGCCCTACTCGCCGTCCTCGCGGCTGTTCCTCGAGACCCTGTTCATCGCGCCGCGCAGCCTGCCGGGGCTCGCCGGCTCCCGGGCCGAGGCGCTGCTCGCCGAGCGCGCCGACGCGATCACGGCCCTGCGCGAGGCCGCCCTCGTCGACCACCAGGGCGTGGCCGACGTGCTCGACCCGGTGCTGCGCGCCCTCTGGCTGGAATCCCCGGCCCGGGCCGGCACCGACGCCGAGTTCGAGCGCTTCCGCCAGGAGGGCGGCCCGGATCTCGCCGCCCACGCGGTGTTCGAGGCGCTCTCCGAGCATTTCCGGCAGCAGGGCGCCCATTGGCTCGGCGACTGGCCCGAGGAATACCGCCGCGCCGGCACCGACGCGGTCGTGGCCTTCGCGGCCGAGAAGGCCGAGGCGGTGGGCTACCACGCCTGGCTGCAATACCTCGCCGACCGCCAGCTCGCCGCGGCCTCGGCGGCGGCTCTGGGCGCCGGCATGCGGGTCGGGCTCTACCGCGACCTGGCGGTGGGCGCCGACCGGGGCGGCTCCGAGATCTGGTCGCATCCCGAGCGCTTCGCCGACCGGGTCTCGATCGGCGCGCCCCCGGACCTGCTCGCTCCCAAGGGCCAGAACTGGGGCCTGCCGGCCTTCGACCCGCTGGAGATGGAGCGGGACGGCCTCGCGGCCTTCCGGGCCCTGGTCCAGGCCAACATGCGCCATGCCGGCGCGATCCGGATCGACCACGCCTTCCAGCTCGCCCGGCTGTTCCTGATCCCGCTGGGAGCGGGCGCCCATGCCGGCGCCTACGTGATGATGCCGTTCGAGCCGATGCTGGCGGTGCTGCGGCTGGAGAGCCACCGCAACAAGTGCCTGGTCATCGCCGAGGATCTCGGCACCGCGCCCGAGGGCTTCTCCGACGCCCTGATGCGGGCCGGCGTGCTGAGCTACCGGATCCTGGCCTTCGAGCGGGAAGGGGACGGACGGTTCAAGGCCCCCTCCGCCTATCCGCGCGACGCGCTCACCGCCATCACCACCCACGATTTGCCGACCTTCGTCGGCTGGTGGCGCGGGGTCGACACCGACACCCGCCAGTCGCTGGGCCTCTACGATCACGAGCGCGCCGAGGCCGAGCGCAACGAGCGCGTGGTCGAGCGTCGCCGCCTCACCGAGGCGCTGGCCGCCGAGCAGCTCCTGCCCTCGGCCGAGCCGCCCGAGGCCGCACCGTTCGAGGCGGCCGCCCGCTACCTCGCCCGCGCCCCCTCGATGCTGACCGCCGTGCAGTACGAGGACGTGGTCTCCGAGCTCGCCCAGGCCAACGTCCCGGGCTCCACGGAGGGCTACCCGAACTGGCGGCGCAAGCTCGACCGGGACCTCGTCGACATCGCCGCCCCCGGCGGACCGCTGGCCAAGCTGGCGGCCTCGCTCTCGGCCGAGTCGCGGGGGCCGCGCTCAGGCTCCGCCCGGCTGGCGGCGCCGCCGCCGCAATCGACCTACCGGCTGCAGTTCCACAAGGACTTCACCTTCGCGGACGCGGAGCGGATCGTCCCGTATCTCAAGAAGCTCGGGATCAGCCACGTCTACGCCTCGCCGCTCCAGAAGGCGCGGCCCGGCTCGACCCACGGCTACGACATCGTCGATCACGGCGCGATCAACCCGGAGCTCGGCGGCGAGGAGGGCTTCGTCCGGCTCTCCGAGACCCTGCACGGGCACGGGCTGAAGCTGCTGCTGGACATCGTGCCCAACCACATGGGCGTCGGCGGCTCCGACAACCCGTGGTGGCTATCGGTGCTCGAATGGGGCTCGCTGTCGCCCTTCGCTGACGCCTTCGACATCGACTGGCAGCGTCTCGGCGCCGGCCGCAACCTGGTGATCCCGTTCCTGGGCGACCGCTACGGCGAGGCCCTGGAGAAGGGCACGCTCGAGCTGAAGTTCGACCCCGAGGCCGGCGCCTTCAGCGTCTGGCACTACGAGCACCAGCTGCCGATCCGGCCCCTGAGCTACCCGACCATCCTCAACCGGGTGATCGCCGCGATCGGGGCCGTGGACGACGACACCACCGCGGAGCTGCTCGCCATCTCCGAGCGGCTGCGGGCCATGTCGATCGACACCGACGAGACCCGCCGCCAGAGCTTCCCCGAGGAGGCCGAGGGGCTCAAGCGCCGGCTCGCCGAGATCTACGGCGTGTCACCGCTGATCCAGGAGGCCACGGCCAGCACCCTGGCGCTGCTCAACGGCTTCAAGGGCCGCCCGGACAGCTTCGGGCCGCTGCACCGGCTGCTGGAGGCCCAGGCCTACCGGCTGGCCCATTGGCGGGTGGCCTCGAGCGACATCAACTACCGCCGGTTCTTCGACGTGAACTCGCTCGCGGGCCTGCGCGTGGAGCTCTCCGACATCTTCCACCGCTCGCACGAGACCGTGTTCCGGCATATCCGCGAGGGCCGGATCGACGGCTTGCGCATCGACCATATCGACGGGTTGGCCGACCCCCTGGGCTACGCGCGTGCGCTCCAGGCGGCGGTCGGGCCGGGCTTCTACGTCGTCGTCGAAAAGATCCTGGAGCCCGGCGAGCGGCTGCGGCCCTGGCCGGTGGCCGGGACCACGGGCTATGACGTGCTCAACCAGCTCGACGGCATCCTGGTGGACAAGGAGCGCCAGGGGAAGGTCCGGCGCCTTTACGAATGGGCCTCGGGCGTCGACGAGCCCTACGGGTTCCAGCTGCGCGCCGCCAAGGCCGAGATCCTGGAGATCAGCTTCGCCAGCGAGCTCGAGGTGCTGACCTCGGACCTCAAGGAGGTGGCCGATGCCGACCGGCGCACCCGCGACTTCACCGTCAACGCGCTGCGCCGGGCCCTGATCGAGATCATCGCCCGCTTCCCGACCTATCGCAGCTACCTGCCGCCGGAGCTGGAGGAGGGCGAGGTCGAGCCGGAGGACGTGCGGCTGATCGAGGGCGCGGTCGCCAAGGCCAAGCGCTGGTCGGGCCTGCCCGACCGCTCGGTGCACGATTTCGCCGCCGACGTGCTGCTCGGGCGGATCGAGACCACGGGGGCAGGGCGCCCGGACCCGCGGGTGGTCCTGCGCTTCCGCCGCCGGTTCCAGCAGCTCACCGGCCCGGTCATGGCCAAGAGCCTCGAGGACACGCTGTTCTACCGGTACGCCTGCCTGCTCGGCCTCAACGAGGTCGGCGGCGATCCGGGCGAGTACGGCATCGACGCGGAGCATTTCCACGACCTGCAGATCGCCCGCGCCCGGGACTGGCCGAACGCCATGATCACCACGGCGACCCACGACACCAAGCGCGGCGAGGATGCCCGGACCCGGCTGCTCGCGCTCTCCGAGATCCCGGAGGGCTGGGCCGGCGCCTGGGACCAGTGGCAGCGGACCGCCGGGCCGCATCTCGCCCGGATCGACGGCGAGCCGGCCCCGGACGCCAACGACCAGTGGATGTTCTTCCAGGCGATCCTCGGCGCCTGGCCGCTGGAGCTGCTGGAGCAAGACGAGACGGCCGCGATCGAGGATTTCCGCGATCGGCTGATTGCCTACGGCGAGAAGGCCATGCGCGAGGGCAAGCGCCGCTCGAGCTGGGTCAATGTCGACGAGGTCTACGAGGGCGCGACGAAGAAGCTGTTCTCGGCGCTGA
Source organism: Methylobacterium sp. GXF4 (assembly GCF_000272495.1). Taxonomy (NCBI): domain Bacteria; kingdom Pseudomonadati; phylum Pseudomonadota; class Alphaproteobacteria; order Hyphomicrobiales; family Methylobacteriaceae; genus Methylobacterium; species Methylobacterium sp. GXF4. The sequence goes on from NZ_AKFK01000015.1 coordinate 7,272, forward strand.
TCGCCCCGGGCTCGGACTTCCTGCGCGAGTTGCGCCCCTTCGCGCGGCGGCTCGCCCATCTCGGCATGCTCGCGGGGCTCGGCCGGACGGTCCTGAAATGCACCCTGCCGGGCCTGCCCGACACCTACCAGGGCACGGAGATCTGGGACTTCTCGTTCGTCGATCCCGACAACCGCCGCCCGGTGGATTACCCGGCCCTCGAGCGGATGCTCGAACGGGGCGGCGCGCCGGCCGAGCTGCTGGCGCACTGGCCGGACGGGCGGGTCAAGCAGGCGACGCTGGCGCGGCTGCTCGCCGAGCGGGCCGAGCGCCCGGGCTTCTACGCCAGCGCGGCCTACGAGCCGGTGGAGGCGAGGGGCGCGCGGGCGGCCCACGTGATCGCCTACCGGCGGACCGATCCCGGCGAGGAGGGCGGCGACCTGTTCGTGGCGGTGCCGCGGCTGTTTGCCGGCATCGTCGGCGAGGCAACCTGGTCGGGCGAGGCTTTCGCCGGCACCCGGGTCGATCTCGGGGCGGGCACAAGCTGGCGCGACATCGTCTCGGGCCGCACCGTCGAGGGCACCGGGGAGGGCGTCGATCTCGGCGACCTCCTGCGCGACCTGCCCTACGTGGTCCTGCGGCGCGCGTCCTAGGGCGCGGCCGACGCGGCGCTGTCACGCCGCGTCGGCTAGAAGACGGGCCGCCGCCGGAACGGAGGCGGGTCCGAGCGATTGTGCGGAGCGGTGCGGGCCGTTCCGCCGCCTCGACCGGTGCCGGCCTGCAGCCGCAGGCACGCGCCTGCGGTTCGGGCGTTACGAGACATGGATTGGGAGCCAGAGGCCAGCATGAACGCACCGACCACCGCCGCCGCCGCGACGACCGGAGCCGAAGCCGTCCTGCCGGCCTCCCTGGCGCCCCGCGCCGAGGGACCGCGGATCTACAACCTGTTCCCCCTCCTGGTCGGGCGCGTCTCGGACTGGACGGCCGAGCTGCCCCGGATCGCGAGCCTCGGCTTCGACTGGATCTACCTGAACCCGTTCCACCAGACCGGCGGCTCGAAGAGCCTCTACGCGGTGGCCGATCCCGAGCGGCTCGACGAGCGGTTCCGGGACCAGGACGGCACGCCGGACGACGAGCAGATCCGCCGGTTCTGCGCCGCCGCCAAGGCCGCCGGCCTGTCGGTGATGACCGACCTCGTGATCAACCACACCGCCGACAACGCCCGGCTGGCCGTCGAGCGGCCCGACCTGTTCATGAAGGAGCCCGACGGCTCGATCATGCATCCGGCCGCCGTGGATCCGGATGATCCCTCGATCCGCACGGTCTGGGGCGATCTCGCCGAGCTCGACTATCACACGCCCGCCGCCCGGGACGAGCTGACCCGGATCTGGGGCGCCTACGTGGCCCGGCTCCAGGCGCTCGGCGTCGCGGGCTTCCGGTGCGACGCCGCCTACAAGGTCCCGCCGGAGACCTGGCGCGTCCTGATCGGGGAGGCCAAGGGCCGCGATCCCGCCTGCCTGTTCGCCGCCGAGACCCTGGGCTGCACCTTCGAGGAAGCGAAGGCCACCGCCGGCGCCGGCTTCGACTACCTGTTCAACTCCTTCGCCTGGTGGGACCTGAAGAAGCCCTGGGCGCTGGAGCAGTACGAGCGCCTCCGGGTGCTGGCACCCTCGATCGCCTTCCCGGAAAACCACGACATGAAGCGGCTGGCCGCCGAAATCAGCGGTGGCCCCGAGGCGGTGGCGCGGCACCTGCGCAACCGCTACGCGCTGGCTGCCTTCTTCTCGGCCGGCGTGCTGATGCCGATCGGCTACGAATGGGGCTACCGGCGGGCGCTGCACGTGGTCGAGACCACCCCGCGCGACCGCGAGAACGACACCGGCATCGACATCTCCGCCTCGATCCGGGCGATCAACGCCCTGCGGGCCGAGCTGCCGGCCGCCAATGTCGAGGGTGCGCAGCTGCGCATCTCGGCCCCCGACAGCGACCTCGTGGCGCTCGCCCGCTTCGACACCGGCCATCCGGCCTCGGCGCGGCACGCGCTGATCGTGCTCTACAACCCCTCGGACAAGCCGGTGCCGGTGGATGCCGGCACGCTCATCGCCCGGACCGGCGGGATGCTCGGCGCCTTCATCGACCGGACCCCCGAGGCCGAGCCGATCGCCTTCCATCCCGGCAGCGCCATCGACCTGCTGCCGGGCGAGCTGCGCATCCTGAGTGCGAGCGCCGCCCAGGTCGCCCAGCTGCCCGAGCGCGGCGCGCCGGACGGCGAGGGGAGGGTGGTGATCGAGGCTGTGAGCCCGGAGATCGACGGCGGCCGCTCGGCGGTGAAGCGCATCGTCGGCGAATCCCTGCGGGTCGAGGCCGACATCTTCTCCGACGGCCACGAGGTGCTCGACGCCGCGATCCTGTCGCGGGTCGCCGGCACCGAGGCGTGGCGCGAGGACCCGATGGTCTTCGTCGACAACGACCGCTGGGCCGGGCAATTCCCCCTGGAGCGCAACGCCCGCTACGAGTTCACCCTGATCGCCTGGCGCGACCCGTTCTCCTCCTGGGTGCGCGACACCCTGAAGAAGCGCGCCGCCGGCGTCGACATCCGCCTGGAGACGATCGAGGGCGTCACCCTGGTCGAGACCGCAGCATCCCTCGCCCGCAGCCGCGCCGCCGGGCGCGACGCGGAGCGGCTGGCCGCCCTGGTCGCCGCTCTGGCCGCGGAGGAGACCGGCTCGGCCGCCCAGCTCGAGCGGATCCTCCAGCCCGAGGCCGCGAGCCTCGTGCGCCGGAACGCCGAGCGGGTGAATCTCAGCCGCTATCCAGTAATCCTGCCGGTGATCGCCGACCGCCTCGCGGCCCGGTTCTCCGCCTGGTACGAGATCTTCCCGCGCTCGCAATCGATGGACGTGAACCGCCACGGCACCTTCGACGACGTGATCAGGCGCCTGCCGGAGATCCGCGAGCTCGGCTTCGACGTGCTCTACTTCACGCCGATCCACCCGGTGGGCCGGACCAACCGCAAGGGCAAGAACAACACCCTCAAGGCCGAGCCCGGGGATGTCGGCTCGGTCTACGCGGTCGGCGCGGAGGAGGGCGGCCACGAGGCCGTGCATCCCGAGCTCGGGACGCTGGAGGATTTCGAGCGCCTGGTGGCGGCGAGCCACGCCTACGGCATGGAGATCGCCCTCGACTTCGCGATCCAGTGCTCGCCGGACCATCCCTGGATCAAGAACCACCCGGAATGGTTCGAGTGGCGCCCCGACGGGACGCTCCGCTTCGCCGAGAACCCGCCCAAGAAGTACGAGGACATCTCGAACGTCCATTTCTACGGGGGCGCCCTGCCCTCGCTCTGGATCGAGCTGCGCGACATCCTGCTCGGCTGGTGCGCAAGGGGCGTGCGCATCTTCCGGGTCGACAACCCGCACACCAAGCCGATCCCGTTCTGGGAATGGGTGATCGCCGAGGTCAACGGCCGCTATCCCGACGCGCTGTTCCTGGCCGAGGCCTTCACCCGGCCGAAGATGATGAAGAAGCTCGCCAAGGCCGGCTACCAGCAGAGCTACACCTACTTCACCTGGCGCAACACCAAGCAGGAGCTGACCGAGTACGCCCTGGAGCTGGCCGGCGAGATGGGCGAGTACTACCGCCCGAATTTCTTCGCGAATACACCCGACATCAACCCGTATTTTCTTCAGACCAGCGGGCGTGCGGGCTTCGTCATTCGCGGCACGCTCGCCGCCACCCTCTCGTCGGTCTACGGCATCTACAACGGCTTCGAGCTGTGCGAGGCGGCCCCCTACCCGGGCAAGGAGGAGTATCTCAACTCCGAGAAATACGAGTTGAAGGCCTGGGACTACGACCGGCCCGGCAACATCCGCGAGCACATCGTCAAGCTGAACACGATCCGCCGCGAGAACCCCGCCCTCTGGGACTTCCGCAACGTGGTCTTCACCGGCGCCTCCAACGACCAGATCATCGCCTACGCCAAGGCGACGCCGGAGCGCGACAATTGCGTGTTCACCATGGTCAACCTCGATCCCAAGAACCGCCAGGAATGCACCTACGAGGTGCCGCTCTGGCTGTTCGGCCTGCCGGATGACGGCGCCGTGGAGGTGGAGGACCTGCTCCAGGGCTACACGTTCGAGCTGCGGGGCCGGTCCCACCGCATCGCGCTCGATCCGGCCGAGCGATCCTGCATCATCTGGCGTCTTCGGGCGCCGCGGCGGGTTGCGGGCTGAGCCCACCCATGGCACCTGACCATGCGTCTGATCCCGACGACGGGCTCGCCCGTCGCCGACCATTGCGCCGCGCGGCCGACCGCCCGCGCCCCGGCCGGTCCCGACCGCCGGTCCCAGTAAATTCGACCGATGAGGCAGCGACGCGATGATCGATCGCAGCGACCCGCAATGGTACCGTGACGCCATCATCTACCAGATCCACGTCAAGTCGTTCTTCGACTCGAACGACGACGGGATCGGCGATTTCGAAGGGCTGACCCGGCGGCTCGATTACGTCCGCGACCTCGGGGTCACGGCGATCTGGCTGATGCCGTTCTATCCCTCGCCCCTGCGCGACGACGGCTACGACATCGCCGATTACGAGGGCATCAACCCGTCCTACGGGACCATGGAGGATTTCAAGGCCTTCGTGGAGGCGGCGCACGAGCGCGGCCTGCGGGTGATCACCGAGCTCGTGATCAACCACACCAGCGACCAGCATCCCTGGTTCCAGGCGGCCCGCGAGGCGCCCCCCGGCTCGCCCGAGCGCGACTTCTACGTCTGGTCGGATACCGACGAGCCGTACAAGGACACGCGGATCATCTTCCTCGACACCGAGGCCTCGAACTGGACCTGGGACCCGGTCGCCAAGCAGTATTTCTGGCACCGGTTCTACAGCCACCAGCCGGACCTGAACTTCGACAACCCGAAGGTGCTGGAAGCGGTCATCGCGACGATGCGCTACTGGCTCGACATGGGCGTCGACGGCCTGCGGCTCGACGCGATCCCCTACCTGATCGAGCGCGACGGCACGAACTGCGAGAACCTCCGGGAAACCCACGACGTCATCAAGGCGATCCGGGCCGCGCTCGATGCCAGCTATCCCGACCGGATGCTGCTGGCCGAGGCCAACCAGTGGCCCGAGGAGACCGCGCAGTATTTCGGCGACGGCGACGAATGCCACATGGCGTTCCACTTCCCGCTGATGCCGCGGATGTACATGGCGATCGCCCGGGAGGACCGGCACCCGATCACCGACATCATGCGCCAGACCCCGGAGATCCCCGAGGGCTGCCAGTGGGCGATCTTCCTGCGCAACCACGACGAGCTGACCCTCGAGATGGTGACGGCTGAAGAGCGCGACTATCTCTGGTCGTTCTACGCCGCCGAGCGGCGCGCCCGGATCAATCTCGGCATCCGCCGCCGCCTCGCGCCGCTGCTCGAGAACGACCGGCGCAAGATCGAATTGATGAAGTCCCTCGTCCTGTCGATGCCCGGCACGCCGGTGCTGTATTACGGCGACGAGATCGGCATGGGCGACAACATCTATCTCGGCGACCGCGACGGCGTGCGCACGCCGATGCAATGGACCCCGGACCGCAACGGCGGCTTCTCCCGGGCGAACCCGCAGCGGCTGTTCCTGCCGGCGATCCAGGACCCGATCTACGGCTTCGACGCGATCAACGTCGAGGCGCAGACCCAGTCGCAGACCAGCCTGCTGAACTGGACCCGGCGGATGATCGCGATCCGCAACAACAGCGTCGCGCTCGGGCGCGGCACGATCCAGTTCCTGTACCCCTCGAACCGCAAGGTGCTGGCCTGGATCCGCGAGCACGAGGACGAGCGGATCCTGTGCGTCGCCAACCTGTCGCGGGCGCCGCAGGCGGTGCAGCTCGACCTGTCGGAGCTGCGCACCGCGGTGCCGATCGAGCTGACCGGCGGCACCGAGTTCCCGCCGATCGGTGACCTGCCCTACCTGCTGACCCTGCCGTCCTACGGCTTCTACTGGTTCTCCTTAAGCGCAGCCCGCTCGGGCGCGATCGGCCCGCAGCAGGAGCAGCCCGAGCTGTTCACCCTGGTGCTCACCGGCGGCATCGAGAGCCTGATGTCGGGCCGCGAGCGCGTCGCCTTCGAGCGCACCGTGGTGCCGCCGTTCCTGTCGAGCCGGCGCTGGTTCGGCGCCAAGGGCTCGCGGATCCGGTCCGTGAAGGTGATCGACTGCGCCGCCCTCAAGGACGGGGACGGCAGCGCGCGCTTCCTGCTGCCGCGGCTGCAGGTGCAGCTCGCCAACGGCGAGAGCCACGAATACTTCATGCCCGTGGGCGTGGAGGAGGGCCGGGAGGACGAGACGCTCCTGCCCTTCGCGGTGGCGCGGGTGCGCCGCGGCCCGCGGACCGGCCTGCTCTACGGGGCGGCCGGCTCCAACGACTTCGCCGCCTGCCTGATCGAGGACATGCGCCGGGGCACCGAATTGCCCACGGAGAGCGGGCGGCTGGTCTTTTCCACCACCTCGGCCTTCGATGACGGCGTCACGGTCGACACCGCCGACATCCGCCGGCTCTCGGCCGAGCAGAGCAACACCTCGATCGCCATCGGCTCCAAGATGATGCTCAAGCTGCTGCGCCGCCTGCAGCCGGGCACGCATCCCGAGATCGAGGTCGGGCGCTTCCTCACCGAGACCGCGGGCTTCGCCAACACCCCGGCGCTGCTCGGCACCCTGGAGCACGTCGCCGAGGACGGCACGCGGACGGCCCTCGCGGTCCTGCAGAAATTCGTCCTCAACCAGGGCGACGCCTGGACCCTGATGCTCGAGGGCCTGCGCCGGGACTTCGAGACCGTGGTGCTCACCCCCGAGAGCGAGGCCGCCAGCCCCGAGGAGGCGTTCCAGGCCCATGGCCCCTGGGCGGACCTGCTCGGCCGGCGCACCGCCGAGATGCACGCCGCCTTCGCCATGGAGACGGACGACCCGGCCTTCGCGGCCGAGCCCTTCGCCGAGGACGACCTGGCGGTGCTCGCCCGGGATGCGCGCCACCAGGCCGAGCGGGCCTTCCGGGCGCTGAAAGGTCTCGCCGAGCGCGGCCTGGATGCCGGCAAGCCCGCCTGCACGGCGCTGATGCAGCGGCGCGCCGAGGTCGAGGCGCTGATCGAGCAGCTCAGCGCCGAGCCGCCGCGGGGGGCCCACAAGATCCGGATCCACGGCGACTATCACCTCGGTCAGGTGCTGGTCTCCGAAAGCGACCTGATCATCGTCGACTTCGAGGGCGAGCCCTCGCGCCCGGCCGACGAGCGGCGGGCGAAGTCGATGCCGCTGCGCGACGTCGCCGGCCTGATGCGCTCCTTCGCGTACGGGGCCGAGACGGTGGTCCGCGAGATCGCCATCCGGTTCGGTGATTCCGAGGAGCGGGCGCGGGACGCCGCCACGGCGTGGCGCGGCATGATCGAGGCGGCTTTCCTGGCCGGCTACGAGGCGGCCGTGGCGGGGACGCGGGCGGCCGTGACCGATCCGGACACGCGGGCGCGGCTGCTGCGCCTCTGCCTGCTGACCAAGGCGCTCTACGAAGTCGATTACGAGGCCAACAACCGGCCGGACTGGATCGAAATCCCCGCACGGGGGGTTCTCACCATTCTGGACACGGACGGACACGAGCCCGGGGAAACCGAATGACGGCGATCGACGAGACCTTCGCACCGCGGATCGACCCGGAAGCGGCGAGCGCGCGGAACGCGGATGTCCCGCATTCCGGAGCCACCTCGGCGCCGCCGAGCGTCCATCCGGACGCGATCGCGGCGCTGATGAGCGCCAACCACGGCGACCCGTTCTCGGTGCTCGGCCCCCACCGGGTCGGCCCGGACCTGTGGGAGGTCCGCGCCGTCCTGCCCGAGGCCCGCGCCGCCGCCCTGGTGATGAGCGACCGCACCGTGCCGTTCGAGAAGCGGCACCCGGACGGGTTCTACGTCGCCCGGGTCGAGGGCGAGGGCCGGCCGCTCTACGAGATCGAGGTCGAGTTCTGGGACGGGACCAAGACGCGGCGCTACGACCCCTACGGCTTCGGCTCCTCGATCGAGCAGTACGATGTCGCGACCCTGCGCGAGGTCGGCACCAACCTGGTCTACCGGATGCTCGGCGCCCAGTCGGGCCAGCTCGACGGCATCGACGGCTTCCGCTTCGCCGTGTGGGCGCCCAATGCCCGCAAGGTCAGCGTGGTCGGCGACTTCAACGACTGGGACGGACGGCGCCACCCGATGCGCCTGTGGCAGGATGGCGGGATCTGGGAATTGTTCGTGCCCGGCCTCAAGGCCGGCGTCTGCTACAAGTTCGAGATCCGCGGCCCCGACGGCGCCCTGATCCCGCTCAAGGCCGACCCGGTCGCCTTCGCGGCGCAGCACCCGCCGGAGACCGCCTCGATCACCCACGGGACCGGTGAGTTCGCCTGGCGCGATTCCGGCTGGATGAAGACCCGGGGCGCCAAGGACCCGCGCCACGCCGCGATCTCGATCTACGAGGTCCATCTCGGCTCCTGGGCCCGGGTGCCCGAGGAGGGCAACCGCTACCTCACCTACAAGGAGCTGGGCGAAAGGCTGATCCCCTACGTCAAGGATATGGGCTTCACCCATATCGAGATGCTGCCGATCACCGAGTTCCCGTTCGACGGGTCCTGGGGCTACCAGCCGGTCTCGCTGTTCGCGCCGACCAGCCGCTTCGGCACGCCCGAGGATTTCGCCGCCTTCGTGGACGCCGCCCACGAGGCCGGCATCGGCATCCTGCTCGACTGGGTGCCCGGTCACTTCCCGCTCGACGCCCACGGGCTCGGCCTGTTCGACGGCACGCATCTCTACGAGCATGCCGACCCGCGCCAGGGCTTCCACCAGGATTGGGGCACCTACATCTACAATTTCGGCCGGACCGAGGTCGCGACCTTCCTGGCCGCCAACGCCCGGTTCTGGCTGGAGCACTACCACCTCGACGGCCTGCGGGTGGATGCCGTGGCGTCGATGCTCTACCTCGACTATTCGCGCCGGCAGGGCGAGTGGATCCCGAACCGCTACGGCGGCAACGAGAACCTCGACGCCATCGACTTCCTGCGCAAGACCAACGAGGCGACCTACAGCCACGCCCCGGGCACGATCACGGTGGCCGAGGAATCGACCTCCTGGCCGGGGGTCTCGCACCCGACCTACACGGGCGGCCTCGGCTTCGGCTTCAAGTGGAACATGGGCTGGATGCACGACACGTTGAAATACGTGTCGGAGGATCCGATCCACCGCCGCTACCACCACCACAACCTGACCTTCGGGCTGCTCTACGCCTTCTCGGAGAATTTTATCCTGCCGCTCTCCCACGACGAGGTCGTGCACGGGAAGGGCTCGCTGCTCGGCAAGATGCCGGGCGACCGCTGGCAGAAATTCGCGAACCTGCGCGCCTATTTCGGCTTCATGTGGGGCCATCCCGGCAAGAAGCTGCTGTTCATGGGCGGCGAGTTCGGCCAGGAGCGGGAGTGGAACCACGACAACAGCCTGGACTGGCACCTGCTCGACGATCCCCTGCACAAGGGCGTCAAGGACGTGGTCCGGGACCTCAACCGGCTCTACGTCTCGACCCCGGCCCTCTACGCCCGGGACGTCGAGCATACCGGGTTCCAGTGGCTGGTGGCCGACGACCAGGACAACAGCGTCATCGCCTGGGCCCGCAAGGGCGCCAATCCCGGCGAGGTCGCGATCGTGGTGTCGAACTTCACCCCGATTCCCCGGGAGGGCTACCGGGTCGGCGTGCCGGAGGCGGGCTTCTACCGCGAGGCGTTCAACTCGGACGCGGCGGTCTATGGCGGCTCGAATCTCGGCAACAACGGCGGCCGCCACACCGACGGG
>NZ_AKFK01000016.1:0-16756 GCF_000272495.1 Methylobacterium sp. GXF4
GGTCGCCTACAGCGCCATCGGTCGCCGCGACGACGAGTTTGCCGTGGTCCGCGCCGGCCTGAACTACAAGTTCGGCTCGTACTAAGAACGAGACCCGGCGCGCCCCGCGCGCCGGTCCGGATCCGAACGACGAAAGAGCCCGGCCGAGAGGCCGGGCTCTTTCGCGTTTGGGCCCTGCGACGGCGTGAATGAAGTTTTCGCAACCGCCCCTGACAAAGCGTCACCGCACACCCATGTCCTCTGCGGCCGTGCGGCGCGTTCGAGCCCGCGGGTACGACTTGAGGAGGAGAACTCCATGAACAGCGAAGAACGCGACGTCATCTCCGGCATCTTCCAGCGCCTGGAGCAGGCCCAGAGCCAGCCCCGCGACGCGGAGGCCGAGCGCTTCATCGCCGAGAAGATCCGCGCCCAGCCCTACGCCCCCTACGCGATGGCGCAGCTGATCTACGTGCAGGAAGAGGCGATCAAGAGCCTGAACCAGCAGCTGGAGCAGGCGCGAAGCCAGGCGGCGCCGGCCCAGTCCTCGGGGGGAGGCGGCTTCCTGTCGAGCATCTTCGGCGGTGGCGGCAGCCAGCGCCAGGAGCCGCAGCCGGGCTACGGCCAGCAGCGCCCGGCCGGACAGCCCTGGGGCGGCGGTGGCGGCGCGCCGCAGGGCTATCCCCAGCAGGGCTACCCGCAGCAGCCGGGCTACCCGCCGCAGCAGCAGGGCGGCCCGTGGGGCGGCCAGCCGCAGGCTCCGGCCCGGGGCGGCGGCTTCATGGCCACCGCGCTGCCGATGGCGGCCGGCGCGGCCGGCGGCATGCTGCTCGGCAGCGCCCTGTCGAACGCCTTCGCGGGCGGCCATTCGAGCCTCGGCAGCGCCGCGGCTGCGGGCCTCGGCGGCGGTGGTGAGACAGTGGTGAACAATTATTACGGCGACGGCGGCGGCAACCAGGATCTCGGGTCGGCGCTCGACGGCGGCGGTAGCGGCAGCGACTTCCAGGACGCCAGCTTCAGCGATCCCTCGGGGGATTTCGGCGGCGATCTCGGCGGCGGCGACGACAGCGACTGGACCTGATCGATCCGGCCACCCCACAATCAGGCCCGGTCGCGCTCGCGCGCAGCCGGGCTTTTTGTTTCGAGACCGCCCGAACGGTTTCGGTCAGACGGGTTGAACCCGCCCCGCCGCCGCTCCCCGGAAGGCGTGGGCGGCGTGGCGTTCCGGCAGCCGGTCGCCCTGCCCGAACAGCTTCCGTCGATAGGACCCGTCCGCGTAGGCGGTCTTGTAGAGCCCTCGGTCCTGTAATTCCGGGATCACGATATCGATGAAGTCGGAGAAGCTTTCGGGCACGACGATGCGGCTGAGGTTGAACCCGTCCACTTCGCCCTCCTCGACCCAGGCCTGGAGTTCGTCGGCGATCGAGACCGCGTCGCCCGCCAGCACCGCGTAGCGCCCGCCGAGCTCAAGCTCCGCCAGGAGGTCGCGCTTGGTCAGGCCGCGCTTCGCGGCAGCCGCGTTGGCGGACTGGATGGCGTTGCCCGGACCGTAGGGAATCGCCTCGTCGAGGCCGTAGCGCGCGAAGTCGATCCCGGTCGAGGCGGAGAAATGCGCCAGGCCCGCCTCCGGACTCGCGTAGCGCAGGTAATCGGCGCGCTTCTCCTCGGCCTCGGCCCGGCTGCGCCCCGGTATCACCGCCAGCCCCACGAACACCTTCACGTCCTCCGGATGGCGCCCGGCCGCCACCGCCTCGGCGCGGATGGCGCGAACGGCCTCCCGGGCCGTCCCCCGGTCACGGGCCGAGATGAACACGCATTCGGCGTGTCGCCCAGCGAAGGCCCGGCCGCGGCCCGAGGCGCCTGCCTGGTAGAGCACCGGCGTGCGCTGCACCGACGGCTCGCACAGATGATAGCCTTCGACGTCGAAGAACGTGCCGTGATGCGAGACCGGGCGGATATGGGCCGGATCGCTGAACACCCGGGCTTCCCGGTCGCGGCGCACGGCCGCGTCGTCCCAGCTGCCCTCCCAGAGCTTGTAGAGCACCTCGAGATACTCGTCGGCATAGTCGTAGCGCCGGTCATGGCTGGGCAGGGTGCCGCCGCTCAGCCCGCGATGGGCGCTGTCGAGATAGCCGGTGACGATGTTCCAGCCGATGCGGCCGCCGGTGAGGTGGTCGAGGGTCGAGAGGCGGCGCGCGAAGGTGTAGGGCGCCTCCGTGTGGACATTGACCGTCACGCCGAAGCCGAGATGCTCGGTCACCGCCGCCATGGCCGGGACCAGCAGGCTCGGGTCGTTGACCGGGAGCTGCACGGCTTCGCGCGCGGTGAAATCGATGCCGCCGCCATAGATGTCGTAGACGCCGCTGATATCGGCGATGAACAGCCCGTCGAACAGGCCGCGCTCCAGGAGCTTCGCCTGATCGGTCCAGTAGCGGAGCGTGTTGTAGTCCGACGAGCGGTCGCGCGGATGGGTCCACAGCCCGTGGTTGATGTGGCCGACGCAGTTCATGTTGAACGCGTTCAGCCGGATCTGCTTTCTGGCGACCATTCAGAGCGCTCCGTGCCGGGGCGGCAGCCGGCCGTCGAGAAGGACGGCGCCGATCCGGCGATACGACCACCGCACGGGGTCACGACGCAAACGATCCCCTGTCCACCGAACGGGCAGGAGCCTGATCCGTCCGGAACGCGCAAGCCCTGCGGCGTCGATGCCGCGGCTTATCGATCATCGCATCGCAACGGCTCCGCAGCAGCGTTCTGAGTCTCGTCGGTCGCGCGGCATTCCGCGCCCCGAACCGGACGAACCGCGCCGGGAGAGAAGAGCGTTCTGCCGTATCGCGCCGGAGCGGTCATGGCGGCCTTCGAGCGCGATCGAAGGAGAGAGAATATCCTTTCCACCGAGCCGCCGGGAGATATAGCATCCCTTCTGTATTGTTCTGTAAAAAGAACGTTCTTGTTGACCATTCAACGCACCCTAGGCAGATTGCAGCCTGTAATCGGGCTGTGTCTGCACGCCTCTACCGACCCCTGCGAGGAACCATGATCGGCACGCGACGCACCCTGTTCTCGCGCCGCCACGCGGCCGCCCTCTTGGCGTCCGTACTGGCCGTTGCGACCGTGGGGCCGGCCGTCGCGGTGGAGGGGCAGCTGCGCATCGCGAAGCAGTTCGGCGTCGTCTACCTGCTGCTCAACGTGGCGGAAGATCAGAAGCTGATCGAGAAGCACGGCATGAAGGCCGGCCTCGACATCAAGGTCGAGTACGCGCAGCTCTCCGGCGGCTCGGCGGTGAACGACGCGCTCCTATCGGGCAGCATCGACGTCGCGGGCGCGGGCGTCGGGCCGCTATTCACGCTGTGGGATCGCACCCGCGGCCGGCAGAATGTGAAGGGCGTCGCGTCGCTCGGCAACTTTCCCTACTACCTCGTCTCCAACCGGCCCGAGGTGAAGACGATCGGCGACTTCACCGACAAGGACCGGATCGCGCTGCCGGCGGTCGGCGTCTCGGTTCAGGCCCGCATCCTGCAATGGGCCTCCGCCAAGCTCTGGGGCGACAAGGATTTCGCCCGGCTCGACAAGATCAGCGTCGCCGTCCCGCATCCGGAAGCCTCGGCCGCCATCATCAAGGGCGGCACCGAGATAACCGGCCATTTCGGCAACCCGCCGTTCCAGGAGCAGGAGCTCGCCGGCAACCCGAACGCCCACGTCGTCCTGAATTCCTACGCGGTCCAGGGCGGCCCGGCCTCTTCTACGGTGCTCTACGCCACGGAAAAGTTCTACCGCGACAGCCCGAAGACCTACACGGCCTTCGTGGACGCCCTCGCGGAAGCCGCGCAGTTCATCACCGACAATCCCGAGACGGCCGCGGATATCTACATCAAGTCCAACGCCAGCCGGATCGACCGCGACCTGCTGCTCAAGGTCATCCGCAACCCCGAGGTGACCTTCAAGATCGCGCCGCAGAACACGATCGGGCTCGGGCAGTTCATGCACCGCGTCGGCGTGATCCGGAACGAGCCGAAGACCCTCGACGACTACTTCTTCGCCAATCCCCGCATCGCGACCGGCAGCTGAGTCGATGAGTCTGGTCGATGAGCGCCGCGCGATCGCGCGGGTCCAGCGGGACATCGCGGCCGCGCCGGTCCTTGCCCACGACGCGGAAGCCGGGCCTGCGCCGACGCCCCTGCCGGCGCCGCTGCTGCGGGTCTCGGACCTGACCCTCGAATACCGCACGCCGGAGCGCGTCGTCCGGGCGACCCACCGGGTCGGGTTCGATGTCTACGAGGCGGACCGCTTCATCCTGCTCGGCCCCTCGGGCTGCGGCAAGTCCACCCTGCTCAAGGCGATCGCCGGCTTCATCCCGCCGGTGGAGGGATCGATCACCCTCGGCGGCGAGGTTGTGCGCGGGCCGGGGCCGGACCGCATCGTGGTCTTCCAGGAATTCGATCAGTTGCCGCCGTGGAAGACCGTCGCGCAGAACGTGGCCTTCCCGCTGCGCGCCGCCGGCCTCGTCGGCCGGCGCGAGGCCGAAGCCCGGGCGCGGCACTACATCGACAAGGTCGGCCTCACGCCGTTCGCGGACAGCTACCCGCACCAGCTCTCCGGCGGCATGAAGCAGCGCGTCGCCATAGCTCGCGCGCTCGCCAGCCAGCCCAAGGTGCTGCTGATGGACGAGCCCTTCGCGGCGCTCGACGCGCTGACCCGGCGCAAGATGCAGGAGGAGCTGCTGGCCCTCTGGGAGGAGGTGCGCTTCACCCTGCTGTTCGTGACGCATTCCATCGAGGAGGCGCTGGTGGTCGGCAACCGGGTGGCGCTGCTCTCGCCCCATCCCGGCCGGTTGCGGGGCGAGTACAACAGCCACGATTTCAACCTGGCGAGCGTCGGCAGCGCGGCGTTCCAGGCGGCGGTGCAGCGCCTGCACGGCCGCCTGTTCGAGACCGACCCCGAAACCTCCGTCCCGGTGGCTCCCGCACGATGACCCAGCACGTCCGTCCGCCGATCCGATCGGAATACGATCTCGTGCTGGCGCCCTTCGTGGAGGCGCCGGTCGAGCGCAGGCTGCCGCTCTCGACGCGGGTCTGGCAGCAGGGCTGGCTCCGCAAGGGCCTGATCCTCGTCGTGCTGGCCCTCGCCTGGGAGGCGCTCGCCCGCTGGCAGGACAACGACCTGCTGCTGCCCGGTTTCGGCGCCACCCTGTCGGCCCTCGCGGAGGGCCTGGGCAGCGGCGAGTTGCTGGAGCGAGCCCGGATCTCCCTCACGGTGCTGGCGGAAGCCTATGCCGGCGGCGTCGTTCTGGCCTTCGCCCTGACGACGCTCGCGGTCTCGACGCAGTTCGGCCGCGACCTGCTCTCGACCCTGACGGCGATGTTCAACCCGCTGCCGGCCATCGCGCTGCTGCCGCTGGCCTTGCTCTGGTTCGGGCTCGGCTCCGGCAGCCTGATCTTCGTGCTGGTCCATGCGGTGCTGTGGCCGCTGGCGCTCAATACCTTCGCGGGCTTCCAGGGCGTGCCCGAGACCCTGCGCATGGCCGGGCGCAATTACGGCCTGACGGGCCTGTCCTATGTCTGGCAGATCCTGATCCCGGCGGCCCTGCCGGCGATCCTGTCCGGGCTCAAGATCGGCTGGGCCTTCGCCTGGCGTACCCTGATCGCGGCCGAGTTGGTCTTCGGCGCCGCCTCCGGCCAGGGCGGGCTCGGCTGGTACATCTACCAGAACCGCAACGAGCTCTACACAGACCGGGTCTTCGCCGGCCTCTTGCTGGTCATCGCGATCGGGCTCATCGTCGAGAACGTCGTGTTCGCGACGTTCGAGCGGCTCACGGTCCGGCGCTGGGGCATGGTGCGCTGACGCCGCCTGCGGCCTCCTCGCCTTCGCCCCGAAACGCATCGCCTCCAACCCCGATCGGCCGATGACACAGGACACGCTTCGCCTCGGCGCATTCTTCTACGCCACCGGGCACCACGTCGCCGGATGGCGCCACCCGTCGAGCGAGGCCGATGGCGGGCTCAACCTCGAGCGTTACGTCGGCTGGGCGCGCCGGGCGGAGGACGCGAAGTTCGATCTGGTGTTCCTGGAGGACGGGACCGGCATCCGCGACGGCAACCTGCGCTCCAGCGAGCGCACGGCCCGCTCGGCCCATTTCGAGCCGGTGACGCTGCTGTCGGCGCTGGCGGCGGTCACGAGCCGGATCGGCCTGGTTGCCACCACCTCCACCAGCTTCAACGAGCCCTACAACGTCGCCCGGCGCTTCGCGTCGCTCGATCACCTGAGCGGCGGCCGGGCCGGCTGGAACCTCGTCACCTCGACCACGGATGCCGAGGCCGCCAATTTCGGCACGGATCAGATCGCGCGCCACACCCACCGCTACGAACGGGCCGAGGAGTTCGTCGATGTCGTCCTCGGCCTGTGGAACACCTGGGACGACGGCGCCGTGATCGTCGACCGGGCCAGCGGCCAGTTCTCGAAGCCGGACGGGTTCCGGCCGCTGAACCACCGCGGCAAGCATTTCCAGGTGCGCGGCCCGCTCAATATCTCGCGCACGCCCCAGGGGCAGCCGGTGCTGGTCCAGGCGGGCTCCTCGGGGCCCGGCAAGGATCTGGCGGCCCGCACGGCCGAGATCGTGTTCACCGCCAACCAGACGCTCGACGAGGCGGTCGCCTTCTACGGCGACCTGAAGGAGCGGATGGCCCGCTTCGGCCGGAGCCGGGACGACCTCAAGGTGATGCCGGGTCTGTTCCCGGTGGTCGGCCGCACCGAGTCCGAGGCGCGCGCCAAGTTCGACGCGCTTCAGGACCTGATCGACCCGGTGGTCGGCTTGGCCTTGCTCGAGCGCATGGTCGGCGGCTTCGACCTGTCCGGCTACGATCCGGACGGGCCGGTGCCGGAGCTGCCCGAGGCCGAGGGCGCGAAATCCCGCCAGCAGCTGATGTTCGATCTCGCCCGCCGGGAGGGCTTGACGCTGCGCCAGCTCTACCTGCGGATCGCCGGCGCCCGGGGCCATTCGCAGATCGTCGGGACGCCCGCCCAGATCGCGGACGAGATGGAGGAGCGCTTCCGGGCAAACGGCGCCGACGGCTTCAACATCATGCCGGCGACCCTGCCGGGGGGCCTCGACGACTTCATCGAACTCGTGCTGCCCGAGCTGCGCCGACGCGGCCTGTTCCGCAGCGAATACGAGGGCCGGACGCTCCGGGACCATCTGGGCTCGCGGCCGCCCGCGCGGCCCGCCGCGATCCCGGAATCCCCGGCCGGTGCGTGAGCCGGATGCGGCGAAGACTTGAAACGCGGCCGATGAGATCTGGGGGACACCGTCCTCTGCAGCGGCCCAATAAAAGAGTTCGCTTCGTTTGACTGTCGGTGCCGGCAACGACACCATCGGGGCTCAGCACGATTCCGGCAGCGCGGGTGCGGGATCCTTATGAGAGGGGCGCAGCACGCCCGCCTCCGGCGCGGAGCCTGCCGAGGCGATGCGTCGGCCCTGCCATGATCAGGACGGAGCGCAGCGAAGACGTGTCCATGCCGTTGAGCCACGACATCCCGGATCACGCGCTGGCTTTCGCCAGCGATCGGCCTGCATCCTGCGCGGAAAGCCGGATGCGGGGCTATATCGCCGCCTCCGCACTCCTGATCTGCCTGATCGGATGGATCCTGCACTGATGGCGGCCGTCTCCGAAGACGTGGTCGCCACCGACAGGCCCCCGGCCGGGCGTGGACCACGCGCGTTTTCCATCCCGCAATCCGGACGCTGCCGGAGCCCCATGCGATGAGCGACGACGCCCCGAAGAAGAGCCCGGCGCGGCGACGCTTTCTCGCCCAGGGCGCCGCTGCGGCGGCGGGTATCCTGGCCGGGAGCGGTGCGCCGGGCCGCAGCCGGGCCGAGGCGGCCGCGCCGCCTGGCATCCCCGACTGGATGAAGGAACCGGGCGCGGATGTCGGCAGCCAGACCTACGGCCAGCCATCGCGGTTCGAGAGCGGCCTCATCCGCAACGTGCCGAAGGGCCTGAAGCAATACATCTCGGCCTCGAGCCGGACGCCGCTGCAGGATCTCGACGGCATCCTCACGCCCAACGGGCTGTTCTACGAGCGCCACCACGGCGGCATCCCCGATATCGACCCCGCGCAGCACCGGCTGCTGGTCCACGGGCTGGTGGAGACGCCCCTGGTCCTGACCCTGGACGACATCCGCCGCTTCCCGTCGGAATCGCGCATCCACTTCCTCGAATGCTCGGGCAATCCGGGCTTCGAGGCGATCAAGGCCGGCCGGACCGCGTCGGACCTCGTCGGCCTCGTCAGCTGCGCCGAATGGACCGGCGTCCGCCTCGCGACGGTGCTGCGGGAGGCCGGGCTCAAGCCCGAGGCCCGATGGGTCGTGGCCGAGGGCGCCGACGCCGCCGCCATGACCCGCAGCCTCCCGATCGCGAAATGCCTCGACGACGCCCTGCTGGTCTACAGCCAGAACGGCGAGCGGCTGCGTCCGCAGCAGGGCTATCCCCTGCGGGTGCTCCTGCCCGGCTTCGAAGGCAACATGAGCGTGAAGTGGCTGCGACGCCTGAATGTCACCGCCGAGCCGGCATTCTCCCGCGAGGAGACCGCGAAATACACCGACCTGATGCCTGACGGGACGGCGCGGCAATTCACGTTCGTCATGGAGGCGAAATCGGTCATCACGCGGCCCTCCGGCACCCAGCGGATCGCCCCGGGCTTCCACGAGATCACCGGCCTCGCCTGGACCGGCCGGGGCAAGATCAGCGGCGTGCAGGTTTCGGTCGATTCCGGACGGACTTGGCAGGACGCCACCCTGCAGGAGCCGGTCCTGACCCGGGCCCTGACCCGGTTCCGCCTGCCCTGGACCTGGGACGGGCAGCCGACCACCATCGCCAGCCGCGCGATCGACGAGACCGGCTATGTCCAGCCGGGCTTCGCGGATCTCACCGCGGTGCGCGGCCTGAACTCCTTCTACCACAACAACGCGGTCGTGCCCTGGCGCATCGCGGCGAGCGGCGAGGTCGCCAATGGCTACGCGTAGGGTTGCGGCTTTGACGGGCACCGTTCTCCTGCTCGGGATCGCCGGGGCGGCCCGTTCAGCCGAGCGTCTCGGGATCGGCCGGCCGGCGACCGAGGCGGAGATCGCGGCCTGGAACATCGACATCGACCGCGACGGCCGGAAACTGCCGCCGGGCAGCGGCAGCGTCGCGCAGGGACGCGCGGTCTTCGAGGCGCACTGCGCGTCCTGCCACGGGTCCCGCGGCGAAGGCGGGATCGGGGACAGGCTGGTCGGCGGCCAGGGAACGCTGGCCACCGCCAAGCCGATCAAGACCGTGGGCAGCTTCTGGCCCTACGCGCCGACATTGTTCGATTACATCCGGCGAGCGATGCCGCTCAACGCACCGCAATCGCTCAGCGCCGACGAGGTCTACGCGGTGTCGGCCTATCTCCTCCACCTCAACGGCCTCGTCTCCGACGAGACGATCCTCCACGCGAAATCCCTGGCGGCGATCCGGATGCCGAACCGCGACGGCTTCGTCCCGGATCCGCGCCCGGATGTGAGGCCCTGACGGATCCGGCAACGCAGACGCCCGCTGTTGGGGCGCTCAGCTGCGCGGCGGCGTCCAGACCGCGTCGCGAACCCGGACGGCGCGCGGAATCAGGCCGAGCCGGAAGAACCGGTCGGCGGTCGTCTGCTGGCTGGACAGGATGGCGTCGGAGAGCGGCAGCACGCCGAAATGGGTGCGGTCGGCCGCGACCTTCTGGATGGCGAAGGGGAGCCCGGTCACGTCCGCGAGCGCCTGGGCAACCTGATCCCGATGGCTATCAGCCCAATCCGCCGCGTCGGACAGCCCGGCCAACGCGCCGGCCACGATGCCCGGATGCGTCTCGGCGAATGTCCTGTTGGCCAGGAAGAAGGCCGGAGCCTCGAAGGTCTGACCGGACGTGGCGAGGATCCGCGTGTCGTTGCGGGCCTGCGTCAGGGCGAGATACGGGTCCCAGATCGTCCAGGCGTCGACGCTGTCGTTGGCGAATGCCGAGCCGGCATCGGCGGGCAGCAGGTAGGCGGGCTTGATGTCGGCGAAGCCGAGGCCGGCCTTCTCGAGGGCGGCCACCAGCAGGTTGTGCGAGCTGGTCCCGCGCGCGACCGCGACCGTGCAGCCCTTGAGATCCCCGACCGTTCGGATCGGCGAATCCGCCTTCACCACGATGGCCTCGCTGTCGCCGGAGGGCGGCACGGCACCGGCATAGATGAGGTTGCCGCCGGCCGCCTGCGAGAAGATCGGCGGCGTGTCGCCCGTGTAGCCGAAGTCGATGCCGCCGGCGTTGAGGGCTTCGAGCAGGGGCGGGCCGGCCCGGAACTCGACCCAGCGTACACGCGTCCCGGCGGCGGCCAGTCGTTTCTCGATGGTGCCCTGCCTGCGGGCGACGACGATCAGGCCGACCTTCTGATAGCCGATCCGAAACGCCTTCGGCGCAGGCTCCTGTCCGGCCGCCCCCGGGATCACCGGGACGCCCGCCGCCAGGGCGAGGATCAGGGCCGAGACCCCGCGTCTGGTCGTCGTCACGCGGCGATCTCCTGCGAGGTCCGGCCCTGAACGAAGCGGCCGCCGATGGTCTGTGGCTGTCGCAGCAGGTTGAGGATCGGGCAGGCCTTCTCGACCCGCACCTGGAGTGCCGCGATCACCGCCGGATCGGCCGGCGAGTCGATCTGCACCGTGTAGGCGAGATCCTGCGGGTGCACGGGGATATCCTCGAAGCCCTCCGCGCCTGCACGCGGATCGAACGTCCCGGTCACCGCAACCTCCAGCGCCGTGATCGGGATCGCCTGGAGCGCGGCCTGGATCAGGATCGTGTGGGCGAGGCACGAGCCGAGGACGCCGAGCTGGAGCTCGGGCGAGCCGGGCCCCAGATCGAACCCGGCGAAGTCCGGCGCGCTGTCGGACACGATGGCGTGCCGGCGGATTCCGATCCGGCGCACGCCGCTGCCGCCCTCCACCGTCGCCCGCGCGGTCAGCGGCACGGGCGCCACCTCGCCCCTGCGGATCCGCGCGTCGCGCTCCGCCAGCGCGCGGCGCTTCTCGTCGAGATAGGCGTCGATGTCGGCCATGGATCCTGCCCGCGGTGGAAGAGCGTCGCGGCCATGCCTCGCGACATCCGAAGTCTAGGTTCGGGCCGACGAAAAAGGCTTCCGTAGATCCGGTGCCGGCAAGGATGTCGTTCTGCGACGGCGCGCGACCGCAAGACGGATGTTCATGCCCGCTCGGTCATGCGGCCGCGGTCGAACGTCAGCAGATCCGGACGGGATTCATCGATTCGCGGCCATCTTCGGAAACTAGGCCGATAGCTCAGGGGATCGACCGGACCCAGTGGGGCGGCCCTGCAATCTCACCACAAGCAGTTTGTGCGTGAGACTTTCCCCCGCCGGAGTTGTCTCACAGGCTAGGGAAAAGGGTATTCCCGAACTCAGTCGCCGGACAGGTTCGAATTTTCCGGATGTCCGGAAAATCGATCATCCCATTTCATTGACCGGCACATCGCGCGGAGGAACGATGGACTGCGCGGTGCGAGTTCTGAGCCGCGTCCCGATCGATCAGGAGCCGTCCCGTGCCGAGCCAGGACCTGACCCACGCCAAGCCCGAGACGCTCGCCCTCCATGCCGGCTGGCGGGCCGACCCGTCGAGCGGTTCCGTGGCGGTGCCGATCCACCAAACCACCTCCTACCAGTTCCGCGACACGACGCATGCCGAGGATCTGTTCGCCCTGAGGGAACTCGGCAACATCTACACCCGGGTGGGCAACCCGACCGTGGACGTGCTGGAGCAGCGCCTCGCGGCCCTCGAAGGCGGCGTTGCCGCACTCGCCCTCGCCTCGGGCCAGGCAGCCTCGGCGCTCGCCGTTCAGAACCTGGCCCGCGCCGGCGACAACATCGTCTCCTCGACCGATCTCTACGGCGGCACCTGGAACCTGTTCGCCAACACCCTGTCCGAGCAGGGCATCGCGGTGCGCTTCGTCGATCCCGCCGATCCGCAGGCCTTCGCCCGCGCCACGGACGAGCGGACGCGGGCCTACTACGCCGAGACGCTGCCGAACCCGAAGCTCGCTGTCTTCCCGATCCGCGAGGTGGCCGAGATCGGCCGGCCGCTCGGCATCCCGCTCATCGTCGACAACACCGCCGCGCCGCTGCTGGCCCGCCCGTTCGATCACGGCGCGGCCATCGTCGTGTACTCGACCACCAAATACATCGCCGGCCACGGCATCGCGATCGGCGGCGCGATCATCGACGGCGGCACCTTCGACTGGGCGGCCCACCCGCGGCGCCAGCCCAATCTCAACACGCCGGATGCCAGCTATCACGGTGCGATCTGGACGGAAGCCGCGCAGCCGATCGGGCCGGTCGCCTACGTCCTGCGGGCGCGGGTACGGCTGCTGCGCGACCTCGGCCCCGCGGTCTCGCCGCTCAACGCGTTCCTGACGCTTCAGGGCCTGGAGACGCTGCCGCTGCGGATCGAGCGGCACAGCCGCAACGCCCAGGCGATCGCGGCTTGGCTGAAGGACCGGCCCGAAATTGTGCGGGTGATCCACCCATCGCTCCAGACCGGCGCGGCGCGCGCCCGCGCCGACGCGGTGCTCAGCGGCGGCTATGGCGGTCTCGTCGGTTTCGAACTGGCGGCCGGGCGCGCGGCGGGACGGCGGTTCATCGACGCCCTGAAGCTGTTCTATCACGTGGCCAATATCGGCGACGCGCGCAGCCTCGCGATCCATCCCGCGAGCACGACGCATTCCCAGCTCGGCCCAGAGGCGCTGAAGGCCACGGGCGTCTCGGACGGTTACGTCCGTCTCTCGGTGGGGCTGGAGCATATCGACGACCTGCTGGCCGATCTCGATCAGGCGCTGGCTGCCGCCGGCACCGTGGCGCGGGCCGCCTGACGATGATCCGGCTTCTCACCCGCTTCGCCCGGTTCTTGCCGGGGGCCGCCCTGCCCCACGGCGAACAGCCCGCGACCCGCCTGCCGCATCTCCATATCCCGATGCTCGACGGCGGCATCCTCGCCTGCGCCGACCTCGCAGCCCAGTTCGTGGACCTGCCCGCTCTCCTGCGAGAGCGTCAGCCCCCTGCTTCGGGCCGTTGACGGGCCATCGCGTCCGCCGGTTCTGTCGATCTGCGACGCGCCGCGTCACGACGGCCTCGATCCGTGCTTGTGCAGGAGACGTGACGTCAGCCGGTCGGCCGAGCAGCGGCCGCGTGCACGACGCGCCCGCGACGGCGCTACTGCCTGCTGACGGGGTTCACCGAGGGCATCGCAGCATCGGCGCCGAGCTTCGGAGCCGCCTGGCTCATCGGCGGCGTGCCGAGCGCCGGCTCCGAACCCGACGTTTCCCAGTGGGCGAAGGCGACGCTTGCGAGGATGATGACGATCGCGGCGGGGAACAGGAGACGAGACATGGGCCGGCAACCGAGGCCACTGGCCTCGGTTCCGACGGTGCGGCTATCGGGCCGGCGCCGTGGTGCTGGTTCCAACGCCCACGCCCACGCCCGGCCGGGCCGTGCCGGTGCCCGGGACCGTGGCGGCGCCGGCCGCGCCGGTGGTCGAGCCTGTCGTCGCACCGGTGGCTGAGCCAGTCGCGGCCTCGTTCGCCTTCTGGCTGTCGCTCTTCACCGAGCCGGGATTGTTCATGTTTCCGGTCGCGCTGCCGCCGCCGGCGGGCTGCTGGGCGTAGGCGGTTCCGGTCAGGGCGATGGCGAGGGCGGCCGCGAGGCCGAAAGTTTTCATGGGCATGTGCGTTTCCTCAGGACGGCCCGTCTTCGGGCTCCTACGGCAACGCAGCCGGAGCCGGTCCGTTCGCGGCACTTCTATCGAAGGTTGAAGCGGCTCTGCACGATCGCGCCGATCACCGCCGCGGCGGATCGATCCACACCCGTGTGCCGGCCCCTGCGGAGGGGCCGAACTCCTCGGCTGCCCAACCGGACTGGAACGACGCCGTCAGGGTTGCGCCCTCGCTGACCGCCGGCGTGATCGAGCCGGTGGTCACCGGGTCGGCCCAGTTCGATGCGTGCCCGGCGACATGCACGACCGGCTCCGGCAGGTTGCGCTCGTAGCCCACGACGATGGCGGTCAGCCCGGCGCCGACGAGGACGAGGGCCAGCCCGTCGACGATCATGTGGCCCAGTCTCGGCATGATACCCACGCGTGTTGAGGAGCCTCCGGGCTACGACCGTAGGCTTAACGAATTGTACCGATCCGGCACCCGAGCGGCCGGTTGCGCAACGATCCATGCCGATGGGCGCTTACCGCCCGCGACACGATCGGTTCGGAGACGCCATCGATGGAATCCAGCGACCTCAAGCAACACCCGCCCTTCCGGGTGATCACCTTCCGCGACGACCAGGAGGTCATTTCCGAGGATGTCGAAACCGAGGTGGCGGCCCGGACCCGCTTCGCTTCGGCGGTCGACCTGTGCAAGACGCGGGATCCGGCGCACGCTCACCGCGTGGTGCTGCAATCCGGCGGCGAGACGATCGAAGCCTGGCCGCAAGCCGGCGCATAGCCGCGGCATCACATCCGGGGATCTGCCATGGAAACCTTGTTGCCGACGGCCACGACGCTCGGAGCGGCGCTCAGAGCGCGCAACGAGACGCTGGCGGTCGCGGAATCGTCGTCCGGCGGTCTCGTGTCGGCGGCGCTCCTGTCGGTCCCCGGCGCCAGCGCGTATTTCCTCGGCGGCGCCGTGGTCTACACCGCCGCGGCCCGCTCGGCTCTCGTCGGCCTCGACGAAACCGCGATGACCGGCCTGCGCTCGGCCTCCGAGGATTATGCGCTCCTGCTGGCCCGGACCGTCCGCACACGGCACGGCGCAACCTGGGGCATCGCGGAGACCGGCGCCGCCGGCCCGAGCGGCAACCGCTACGGCGATGCCGCCGGGCATAGCTGTCTGGCCGTGAGCGGTCCCGTCGAGCTCGTCGCCACGATCGAGACCGGCGGCACGGATCGGATCACGAACATGCGGACCTTCGCCCGCGCCCTCCTCGACCTGCTGGGCGATGCCCTGGCCGGTCGGCGCTGATGGATTCGAGCCGTCCGGGCGTCTGGACGCGACCGGGTACGGCCCGGCCGGGGCGGACGGCCGGTCGCTGGAACGGGGATGCCGGCGCGACGTTCCGACCTCTCGGACGGGACCGCGCCAGGAGATCAACGTGCCTCAGAGACACCCGCTCCGGTTGTGGGTCGTGCGCCATGGCGAGAGTTCCGGGAATGTCGCCCGCGACGCCGCGCAGGCCGCGGGCGCTGCCCGCATCGACATCCCGGAGCGCGATGTGGACGTGCCGCTCAGCGCGCTCGGTCACCGGCAGGCCGAGGCGCTCGGGCGCTGGTTCGCCAGCTTGCCCGACGATGAGCGCCCGAACCTCGTCCTCGCCTCGCCGTACCGGCGAGCGGTCCAGACGGCCGAACACATTAAGGGTGCGGGCGGTCTGGCGTCCGGCACGCCGCGGCTGCTGATCGACGAGCGTCTGCGCGAGAAGGAGTTCGGCATCCTCGACCGGCTGACCCGGGTCGGGATCGAGCAGCAGCATCCCGAACAATCTGCGTTGCGGCACGATCTCGGCAAGTTCTACCATCGCCCGCCCGGCGGCGAGAGCTGGTGCGACGTGATCCTGCGCCTGCGCAGCGCCCTCGACACGATCGGCCTGCACCATGACGGACGCCGGATCCTGCTCGTCGCCCACCAAGTCGTGGTTTTGTGCCTGCGCTACCTGCTGGAGGGGATGACCGAGGCCGAGATCCTCGCCGTCGATGCCGAGGGCGATGTGCTGAATTGCGGCGTGACGGAGTATGCGTTCTCGGCCACGGCCGCCCCCGACGGCGGGTTGGCCCTGGTCCGCTACAACTTCGTCGCACCCCTTGAGGCGGGGGGCGCCCCCGTTACCTCCGAACCAGACGCCGAAGCGGCCGCGACGTGATCCCTCACGGAGCCGGCGCAGGGCGACCGGGGGATCCATGAGCACCGTCACGCCGGTCACCGAGCACGTCCTGCGGACCATGGCCCCGCCCGAGCCCGACGGCGACAGCAAGGACGGAAGGGGCCGGGTCCTCATCGTGGCAGGGTGTACGGGCCTGCCGGGCGCGGTGTTGCTCGCCGCCCATGCCGCGCTCCGGGCCGGCGCGGGAAAGCTGCAGATCGCGGTCTGCCGGGACCTGGCGATCCCGATCGGGATTGCGGTGCCCGAAGCGCTGGTGATCGGGCTGCCGCAGACCGACGGCGGCGGTATCGATAAAGCCTGTGCCGCCGATCTCGCGCAGCGGGCGGAACGCGTCGATGGGGTACTGGTCGGCCCCGGCATGTCCGAGGATGC
Source organism: Methylobacterium sp. GXF4 (assembly GCF_000272495.1). Classification (NCBI taxonomy): domain Bacteria; kingdom Pseudomonadati; phylum Pseudomonadota; class Alphaproteobacteria; order Hyphomicrobiales; family Methylobacteriaceae; genus Methylobacterium; species Methylobacterium sp. GXF4. Next base: position 16,310 of record NZ_AKFK01000016.1, read on the forward strand.
GGATGCCGAAGCCGTGACCGCCGCCTTGATCCGGGGCGCCGGCGAAGCGGCCCTCGTCCTGGATGCCGGCGCCCTCGTGGCGTTGCGGGCCGAGCCGGATCTGACCCGGCGCTTGTCCAAGCCGGCGATCATCACCCCGCATGCCGGCGAGATGGCGCAGCTCCTCGGGGAGGAGCGCGACGCGATCGAGGCGGATCCGCTGGCGGCGGCGCGGCGGGCGACCGAGCGCTTCGGCACGGTCACTGTGATGAAGGGCGGGCGGACGCACGTCGTCGCCCCGGACGGCAGGGCCTGGTGCTACGAGGTCGGCCATGTCGGGTTGGCGACGTCGGGCTCCGGCGACACGCTGGCCGGACTCGTCGTCGGCCTGCTGGCCCGCGGTGCCGCGCCGGAAGCGGCCGCCCTCTGGAGCGTCTACGCCCATGGCGAGGCCGGCCGCCGGCTCGC